>JASLAX010000037.1 GCA_030146875.1 Longimicrobiaceae bacterium | reverse complement strand
CTATACTGAGATCGGACACCGTGTTCTGAGGCTTGAGCGTGAATGGGAGCTTAGACAACTCCATTCTGCTCGACCCCAGGGCCGGTGTCCATTCTTCTTCTACCTATCTGCACCACCTGCAACCAAATCGACGAAGAACCTCAAGAGAACAAGTCACCCTAGGCTGCTCGCAGCTATGCTGCTCTCGGACTGGGTGTTTTCACAACATCCGAAGTCAGTTCGTGAAGTTGTGCGGATGATCCTAGATGGAATGGGTTTACGATTCGTTCTCTCATCAAGCAGTCGTCGCGCATCATCTGGTACGCCTCTGATCCTCCCGGATGAGTGTGGACGGGAGGAACTGGTCAAGCACTGTATGAGTGTCCTGACGGAGAATCCACCCCAGGACTACGCGGTCGACATTATCGATGTGATCAACGGCAACGCGACTGTCGAGGAGATCAGGCCCTTTTATCACCGAGAGGTGTCCGCAGCGTCCGGTCCTGTACGGACGAGGTGGCTCCACAATGGGCTCCGTATGGGAATGCTGGCACCACTCAATACGCCGTTGCCGCAGCTGATCGAACTCGTTAGTGATTCACCGACGGAGACTGGCCGACTTCAACTACTGCTAAAAGCGAACCGGATCGACTATTTCGAATCGTCGCAGATAGTCTTTCGTGCTGGAGTTGAAGCGGTGCTCGCGCAGGAACTCACCACAGAAGGGCGTCTACGAGCGTCCTCTCCTCTAGAAATGCTCAGCGAAGCACTGAACCCAATCCGTTACTCCGTTGCATTCTTGTTTCCGCAACCGGTCGCACTCAAGGTGCTCTGGGTAAGCGAGGGGATCGCGGCACTTACTCCCTTGCCCCATACAGCACAGCGAGGCCCCGATTTGGCAGAGGCTGAGAAGTGCTTCCGGGTCGCTGAAGTCGCAGAGTCAGCCTCGGCCCACCTGGGAGCAGAATGGGCGTTCGAGCTTGAGCCGTGGAATAAAGTTGTCGAGGTTTCCCGTACGCTATGGGGAAAGCACTGGGCGCATTGTGTGCTCGCTTGCGTTGCGAGCGGGATTCGTTCGAGCACCGAGACGTACAAAGAGGCATCGGCTCTATTTGACGAAGCAACCCCCCTGTGTCATCGAGCTCGATACGCAAGGCTTCGAGCAGGCGCAACAGCCTGGTGGACGAAGCAGTTTGATGCCGTAACGGATGAGGTTGACAATATGTTCGTCAGTCTAATGCTTCTCTCATGGGGTAGTGAATCAATACTCGGTGCTATGGTTAGCACCCTCGATAGGCATTTGATCGCTATGTCGGCAGGCGAATGGGATCGGCTGGGTCAAGCTGTACGCCGGTGTCTCCTCAGCACCGGGGCGGGGCAGCGGCGGCATCTTGGATTCGGTGGCCTTACGCTCCCATCTGGCCTCTCCGAGAGGACTGTTACCGGCCTCGGCTTGCGTGCAAGTGCCGATGGTGCTCGGTACCTCTACGAGCGACATCTGAGAGAATACGAAGGTGATGATCCGTTGACGATCGCGCTGTGCCAGCGCGCGGTCCTCTCGAAGGAATCAATGTCCGATGCAGAGTGGGAGCAGGCGCTCGGAGTGATCCGTCGGGCGTACTTGAACGATGTCATCTCCGAACGGTATGCAATGCAACGGTTTGGTCGGCGGCCAGCCCTCCGAGCACTCCCGCAAAAATTTGCGAGAATCATCGCTGATTGCCCTGGTGAGTACCCAGGATACCTCGTCGCCGCTGCTGAGTCGTCATGTCGCGCTGAGGTAGCAAAGGCCATAGTGCCAGTCGGGCCAACGGCAGCGAAGGAGCAGTGGTTCGACAGCGCGAAATGACACCAGTTATCTCGCAACGTTGTACGGAAAGCAGAGCGGCCGTAGGCGCCGAAGGGTCGAACGGCACACCAGCACAGTGAGCACGCCGCCGACCTCTCCGGCCGAAGGCGCGGGGAGATACTAACTGCCTGACCCGGCGTAGCCGCCACCCCGCCCCTCGGACGCGGGCGGCGGCGGGGGTGCGCTCTCGTCTCCCGCTGGTGTGGTTTCCTCGGTGGGTCCTCCATCTCGGAGGGCTGAAGGTCCGCTGAGATCCGCGCAGCCAGCGAGGACAAGCGCGCCGAGAAGGAGAAGCGGTCGGTTTTTCATGGGGTCTCCCAGCGGGTCGGTGAAGGGATGCAGGCGTGGCTCGTCTGCAACCTTCCAACGTAACTCGCGTAGGGGACCGCGCCCATGTGGTATCCGGCGAACGGCGGCTCGAACGACTGGGGCACGAGGGGCAGCGATCACCTTGCTGTCAATTTCTTGGAAATTGACAGCAAGCTGACAGATGGGCCGCTGCGCCCGCTCGCAGGTGGGTCGACACGGCTTCCCGGCACCGTGCGGATACTACGACAGAGCCCCCGGACGCGCCGATGCGTCCGGGGGCTCGTCCGCGCGCCTACCACGCCGCGTTCACTGACGGGACGTCGCGCCCCAGCGAGGAGCGCCCCGCTCGGGCGCCTCCGCCCCGGGGCTGATGTACCACGCCAGAAAGACCGTGGAGCGCTGCCAGAAGCGCCCGGGCATGGCGCCCTTTCGCCAGAAGAGGCCGCGCGCGGGGAGCAGGTGCGGCTCGGCGCCGGCGGGCACCGGCGCGAAGATCACCTCGCCGCCCGCCTGCTCGTCGGGGCGGGGCGTGCGGAAGCGCCAGCCGGCCGACAGCAGCGACCCGTCGGGTCCGATGGTGAGCGTCCCGTAGACCGACGGTCCCTCGACGCGGCTGCAGAAGGCCAGGGTCGTGCCCTCCGCGCCGGTGCGGACCATCGCCAGCACGTTGAAGCGCCCGAACTCCTCCGTGGCGAAGTGGTAGGCGTGGGTGCCCTCGAGCTCCGGGTAGTTCCAGGCGTCGTAGTCCAGCGTGGATCCGTACGAGATGTCGCCGGGCGGCCGGCGCCACGCGTACCCCGACCGCGGGATCACGACGTCCAAGCGGGCCATTCCGCCCACCGAGCTCTCCGAGCCGGGGCGCAGGCGGCTCTCGTCGGGGAAGCCCACGTCCTCCGGCGTCACCCACCCCTGGTGCACCATCCTCGTCAATCCGTATCCGCGCCTGCCGGTGTCGCGAGCATACCGGGACGCCGCGGCGCGCCAGGCCTCCCGGGCCGCCGGGTTGTCGCGGCGGGGGCAGGGTGCCCGCGCCGCGGAGGCGGACAGCTCCGGCAGCACGACGCTCAACGCTTTGAGCGTGTACTCGTGCGGGCCGGAGGGCGAGAACGGCGCGGAGAGCGACTCATAGCCGAAGCGTCGAACCACGATGCGCCCCGCCGCCGCGGACGCGTCGGCTGGAAGGCGGAACGCTCCGGCGGAATCGGAGGCCACCGCGGCTACGCGCGCTCCCCCCGACCAGATCTCCACCGCGGCGCGGGGCACGGGTGCTCCCGACTCGTCGCGCACCCGCCCGCTGACCTGCGCGGCGGCCTGGGTCCATCCGCTCCCGACCAGGCAGAGTGCCGCGGAGAACAGCATCACCCTCCGCAGGCGACCCGCTCCCCCCGGGTATGCGGAGCGGGCGAGGGCGGGGACGCGGGCGGGTGTGGAGGAGCTACGGCGATCGCGCATCCAGGGCCTCCGGGGGGTGAGCATGGGCCGGGTCCGCTGGTCGGGCGGCATGGGCGGCCGAACCGGCGAACGGCGGGGAGCGGGGGCTCCGGCGCGGGGGCATGGGGATGAGGGGCGGTCTCGGACAATCTCTGCGGGGCGGCACGAGGTGGGCAAGGGCGCCGTCGTCGAAGACCGCCTCCCCGTGCCCCGCCACGTGGAGAAGATCGGGCAGATGCAGCCGGAGAATCCGCCCGCGTGGACCATCACCGACGGAGAGAGCCCCCGGATGCGCCGAAGCGGCCGGGGGCTCTCCTCGTTCCCGTTCTCCGTCGACGCGGCGATGCGCGGCGTCAGTCGGGCCGGCGCGCCGTGTCCCCCACTACCTGGATGCGCCCGTTCACCACGTCCCACCTTCGCCGCTCGTCCGTCCGCTCCTCCGTGAGCCCGACCGTCCACCCAGCGGGAAGCTGGGGGACGGAGATCCAGACGTAGTAGCTGCGCCCCGCCCGGCATCCGCCGTAGTAGTCGGTGACGCGGACGCGGTACTCGCGCCGCTGGTTGGAGCGGAACGCCTCCACGCGGTACTGCGCGTGGCAGTCCGCGGAGAGCGGCACGCCGATCAGCGTGCGGCCGGCGTGCGCGCCGAAGTCGGCGTCGCGGCACTGCCCCCAGCGGCGCATCGCCAGGGCGGAGGCGCTGTCGTCCACCACGCGCATCCCCACCACCTGGCACTCGTCCAGCTCGCGGACGCGGCTCGCCGCCAGGGGGACGGCGTCGCGCGCCAGGCCGGCGGAGTCGGGGCGGATGCCGTCGTCGCGCACGACCGGCGGCATCGGCGGGGTGGGCCTGGGCTGCGGCAGGTGCAACTGGCGACGCAGGCTCGCCGGGCCGCTGCGCGGCCGCTCCGCCCGGGCCGAGCTGAAGGTGACGCGCCAGTCGTGGGGGATGTTGGGAAGGGCGAGCCAGTAGTATCCGCCGCCCCCCCAGGCGCGGCACCCGCCGTCGTACGTGGTGGAGTGCACGCGGTACTCGCGCAGGGAGACGCTCAGCCAGGCATCCACGCGGAAGCTGACGTTGCAGTCGCCCGTGAGCGGCAGCCCCACGACCAGGCGCCCGCGCAGGTCGCCCAGGTCCAGCCCCGCGCACCCGGGGAGCGCGCGCGCCTCCGCCGCGGCCGAGTCGGTGTCCACCACGCGGATTCGGCCGTCGCCGCACCGCTCCGGCGCCGTGATGCGCTCCACCGGCAGACGCGTGGTGTCCGCCGGGAGCCTCACCGTGTCCGCCGTCCCGGCCTGTGCCTTCGCCGTACCCGCATCCATCGAAAGGACCACCGCCAGCGCCGCCATCCACCGGATCCGCATCGCCCCACCCTCCGCGCCCGTGTGCGCCCTGCACCTGCGGGGACGAACGGTCTACCTCCCCCACGCCCGACTTGTTCCGGGCGGGATCCGGACACGGATCGGCCGCAGCGGATCCGAGCGCCGCGCGTTGCTTCCCTCCGCGCCCGCGCGTGCCTACCTTGGGCACGCCCGGCGCCCGGCGGCGCCTCTCCCCGGCACTTCCCCCGCGACGCTCCCCCTACGTCCGCTCCAGCCCACCCCGCGCGGCGACCGTCGCGTGCACGTCCGGCCCGTCCGCCTCCACCTCCAGCACCACGACCGACGTCCACACCGGGTGGTCCACGTCGGCGGCGGGGCCGTGGTACGTCAGCGCCTCGCCGGAGTCGCGCGCCTCACGCAGCAGGTCCGCGGCGTCGGACCCGAAGCGCAGGCGGCCCTCGTAGTAGCCCACCCCGATCTCCGGCCGCTCCCGCAGCGCGCCCTCCGCCGCGTGGAACTCCCCCATCCCCCGGCGCACCTCGGCCATCCGGCCCCCCTTCCTCCACGGTTCGCGTGCGGCCCTCCCCCGGGCCGATCCGAATCCCCAACCTGCGCGGCGAGCCGGCCCCGCGGCAAGCGCCGCGGGCTGGCGCGGGTGGGCGCGCGTGCGTACGATCCCACTCCTGGCGGAGCGAACCGCGAACCGGAGACGACGATGGGACGGCTGGACGGGAAGGTGGCGCTGGTGACCGGCGCCGCGCGGGGGATCGGGGGCGCCTGCGCCACCGCCATGTGGCGCGAGGGCGCGCACGTGCTGCTGACGGACGTGCGCGACGACGAGGGCGCGGCGTGCGCCGGCCCCATGGGCGACGCCGCGCTGTACCGCCGGCTGGACGTGCGGCGCGAGGAGGACTGGGAGGGGGCGATGGCCGAAGTGCTGGCGCGGTGGGGGCGGCTGGACGTGCTGGTGAACAACGCCGGCGTCACCGGCTTCGAGGAGGGCCCCGCCGCGCACGACCCCGAGAACGCCTCGCTGGCGGACTGGCGGGCGGTGCACGCCACCAACCTGGACGGCGTGTTCCTGGGCTGCAAGCACGCCATCCGCGCCATGCGGCCGCGCGGCACCGGCTCCATCGTCAACGTCTCCTCGCGCTCCGGGCTGGTGGGCATCCCCGGGGCGGCGGCGTACGCGTCCAGCAAGGCCGCGGTGCGGAACCACACCAAGTCCGTCGCGCTCTGGTGCGCGGGGCAGGGGCTCGCCATTCGCTGCAACTCCATCCACCCCGCCGCCGTCCTGACCCCCATGTGGGAGCCGATGCTGGGCGACGGCCCCGAGCGGGAGGAGCGGATGCGCGCCTTCGTGGCCGACGTGCCCCTGCGCCGCTTCGGCACCCCGGAGGAGGTGGCGGCGATGGTGATCTACCTGGCCTCGGACGAGTCGGCGTACGTCACCGGCGCCGAGATGGTGATGGACGGCGGGCTGCTGGCCGGCGCCGCCGCCGCGCCCACGCGGGCGGAGGAGTAGCCGCTACAGCCAGACCGCCACGCCGCCGTGCCACGAGCAGGTTCCGCGGCGGTTCGCGCTGTACGAGTACGTTCCGTCGCGGCAGACGGCGGAGGCTCCGGCCGGGTGGGTCCGCCTGGGGCGCGTCCGCCGCTCCGGCCGGGTCTTCCGCGCGCTGGGTGCGTACGACCGGACGTTGTCGCTGGCCCGGTACACGTAGCGCTCGACCGAGCCCCCGGAGGAATGGAGCGGGGCCCATCCGCCCTCGTCCTTGGCCCGAGCTGGGAATGGTACCCCGGTTGCGCTGCCGGCGGTAGACTTTCATCACGCCGGGCGGGTACGGTTCCCGACGGCCACCGGAAAGCGTGAAGACGTGAACGCAGCCCCCCCGGTCCGACGTCTTCTGCTCGCCGCGGCGCTCCTGGCGCCGCTGCCGGCGTGCTCGCTCACGGAGATCGAGATCCCCGAGAGCCAGGACGTGCTGGTGGTGGAGGCGGTGCTGCGCACCGACCTGGAGCGGCAGTGGGTGCTGCTGCACCGCTCGCTGGCCGGCCGGGAGGTGCGCGGCGAGCCCGGCGCCACGGTGAGGCTGTGGCGCCGCGGCGGGGCCGACACGCTGACGCTGCACGAGGCGGGAAGCCGCTGCTTCACCGTCGATCCGCGCTACCAGGTGCCCGACGACCGCGGCGACTCGCTGGTGGTGACCGCCACCTGCTACGAGACCCCGCCCACCCCGGAGCGCTTCGTGGTGGCCGGCGGGGAGTACGAGATCGGCGTGCGGACCACGCGCGGCGAGACGGCGGGCGGGCGCGTGCGGGTGCCGGGCGACTTCCGGCTGGTGCGGCCGGCGCAGCGCCTTCCCGGCGCGTTCGTGCGCTGCTGGATCCCGGCGGACACGTCCGTGGAGCTGGCGTGGACGCGCGCCAAGGGTACGTACGGCTACGCGACCTCCATGACCGTCCACGGGCTGCGGCGCACGCTGTCCCCGCTGGGCATCCCCGACGTGCCCGACCCGCTGGAGCTGACGGGCTTCTCCGTCTCGTCCACCGACACCGCGGTGGTCCTTCCGGGCGAGTTCGGGGTATTCGAGCGCTTCGAGCACGACCAGGACCTGCTGCGGGCCATCCAGCGCGGCTTCCCGGCGACCACGCAGGCGGAGGTCACCATCGCCGCGGCGGAGCGGAACTACGTGAACGGGGTGCGCGGGACGCGCTTCAACCCCTCGGGGCAGGGGCGCATCTCCAGCATCTCGGGGGACGGGGTGGGGGTGTTCGGGGCGCTGGTGGTGCGGCGGGTCACCGTCGAGGTGGGGCCCACCGTGGTGGGACCCGAGCTGCGGAGCTGCTTCGACACCGCGGGGCCGCGGCCCTGAGCGCTGCGGGCGCCCCGCTGAGGGGCGCGGCCGCCGGCCGGGGATGCCGCCAGGGGGTAAAACGAAACGGGGCCGGATTTCTCCGGCCACCGTTGGGGGGTGGGCAGCGCCGAGGCGTAAGGCGGGCGTGACGTGCGGGAAGGAGGCGGGTTGGGTGCTGCGGAACTTCTCCGTTAAGATGGCTGCGGGTCCTGCGGACGCTGTCCCCCCATCGGTGCGTGTTCCGGCGGGCGCCGGTCTCGCCGTTCGCCGTCCCTGAGGGCAAGGGCAGGGCCACGGGCGGCACGGCGGGCCGGATGTTGCGGCGCAACGACTTACGCTCCGCTTGACACGCCGGGGGCGCCGCCGGTGTGGGACGTTGGGGCACCAGGGTGGGACACGTTGGTCCCACGTGCGGCGCCACACCCCCCGGATGTCGCCTGAAGTGCGCTCGGGGAGGTGCGAATCCCCGTGGGCCGTGAACCGTGAGAAGCGAGGAGCGCGGGAGCCGATGGCCAGGAAGTACGGGATCGTGGAGGTGTTCGCCACGCTGCAGGGCGAGGGCGCGCAGGCGGGCACGCCGGCGGTGTTCCTCCGCTTCGCGGGGTGCAACCTGGGCTACGACGTCTGCCCCTGGTGCGACACCGACTGGGTGAAGGCCGTGTACGTGGAGGACCTGCCCGGCACGCTGGCGCTCGTCCGCGCCGCCGCCGAGGAGGGGTTCGGCGGGGAGCGGCCGGGGCTGCTGCTGGTGGCCACCGGCGGCGAGCCGTCGCTGCAGCTCGACCGCCCGCTGGCGGCGGCGCTGCGGGCGCGCGGGTACCGCATCTCCATGGAGTCCAACGGCTCGCGGCCCATCGACCGCTCGCTGGTGGACTGGCTCACCGTCTCGCCCAAGCAGGCGGAGTTCGTGCAGAAGGAGGGCGAGGAGCTGAAGCTCCTCTTCACCGGCACGCAGCAGCCGGGGATCACCCCCGACGTGGACGCCGTGCGCCGCATGGCCGAGGGGACCCGCTTCGGCTCGTACTTCCTGCAGCCGGTGGACGTGCCCGCCCTGGGCGGCCCCAACTACGACGAGGCGGTGCGCGCCGTGATGGAGCTGGGGCCGCCGTGGCGCCTCTCGGTGCAGTCCCACAAGGTGGTGGGGATCCGGTAGGGCCGTGCGGGCCTTCTACACGGACCGCTTCGTCCTTCCGCTGCCGGAGGGGCACCGCTTCCCCATGGTGAAGTACGCGCGGGTGCGGGAGCGCTGCCTGGCCGAGGGCGTCGTCGCCCCGCGCGACCTGCGGGAGCCGCCCGCGGCCACCTGGGACGAGCTGGGGCTGGTGCACGACGCGGGGTACCTGGAGCGGGTGCGCACGGGAACGCTGGCGCCGCTGGACCAGCGCCGCATCGGCTTCCCCTGGTCGCCCGCGATGGTCGAGAGGTCGCGCCGCTCGGTGGGCGCGACCATCGCCGGCGGCCGCCGCGCGCTGGACGAGGCGGCGGAGCGCGGTTGGGGCGTGGCCGCGAACCTGGCCGGCGGCACGCACCACGCCTACCCGGGCCACGGTGAGGGCTTCTGCGTCTTCAACGACGCGGCCGTCGCCGTGCGCGTGCTGCAGGCGGAGGGGCGGCTGCGGCGCGCGGCGGTGCTGGACTGCGACGTCCACCAGGGGAACGGGACGGCGGCCGTCTTCGCCAGCGACCCCTCCGTCTTCACCTTCTCCATCCACGGCGCGCGCAACTACCCGTTCCGGAAGGAGCGCAGCACGCTGGACGTGGAGCTTCCCGACCGCAGCGGCGACGACGCGTTCCTCGGCGCGCTGGAGCTGCACCTGCCCCGCATCCTGGACGAGTTCCGGCCGGAGCTGGCCCTGTACCTGGCCGGCGCGGACCCCTGGCGCCACGACCGCTTCGGGCGCCTGGCGATGAGCAAGGAGGGGCTGGCGGAGCGCGACCGCATGGTGCTGGAAGGGTGCCGCGACGCGGGCGTTCCCGTGGTGGTGGCGATGGCGGGCGGCTACGCGCGCGACACCGAGGACACGGTGGACATCCACGTCGCCACGCTGCGGAGGGCCGCGGCGCTGCACGCGGCCACCGCGCTCGCCGCGGGCGCGGAGTAGGGAGAGGGGCGCCGATGCGCATCCACCCGTCCACCGTCCGCCGAGGCGTGCCGTGACGCTGTCGACCAACGCGCAGGGGTCGCTGTTCTTCATCGGCGCGTGCCTCCTCTACGTGGGGGCGGACTGGCTGGTGCGGGGGTCGTCGCGGCTGGCGCGGGCGGCGGGGATCGGCCCGCTGGTCGTGGGCCTGACGGTGGTGGCGTTCGGCACGTCGGCCCCCGAGCTGGTGGTGAGCGTGTTGGCCGCCGCGCGGGGCAGCCCGGAGGTGGCCATCGGGAACGTGGTGGGCTCCAACGTCCTGAACCTGGGGCTGATCGTGGGGCTGGCCGCGGTGATCCGCGCGCTGCCGGTCACGCTGGGGCTGATCCTGCGCGAGTCGCCGCTGATGGTGCTCGCCGCGCTCTCCCTGCCCGTGCTGGCGTGGGACGGCGGGCTCTCCCGGGCGGACGGCGGGGTGCTGGTGGCCTGCTTCGCGGCGTACATCGCCTTCGTGGTCCTCTCCGCGAAGCGGGAGCCGGGCGCGGTGGTGGCGGAGTTCGCGGAGAACCAGGAGAGCGGGGGGATCCCCGCCCGCACGCCGGGCACGCTGCGGGACGTGGGTCTGGTGGCGATCGGCATCGCCACGCTGGTGCTGGGGGCGCAGCTCCTGGTGGGGGCGGCCGTCCACTTCGCGCGGGTCGCGGGGGTCTCGGAGCTGGTGGTGGGGCTCACGGTGGTGGCGGTGGGCACGTCGCTCCCCGAGCTGGCCACGTCGGTGGTGGCCACCCTGCGCGGCGAGTCCGACATCGCCCTGGGGAACGCCGTGGGGTCCAACGTCTTCAACTCCCTGGCCATCCTGGGCATCGCGGCGCTGGTGCGGCCCACGGCGGTGGATCCCTCGCTCCTCCGCTTCGAGATCCCGGTCATGGTGGGGATCAGCGTCCTGTTCCCCCTGCTGGTCCTGACCCGGCGGCGGGTGGGCCGGATCGAGGGACTCGTGCTGCTGGCCGCCTACTTCGGCTTCACGGCGGCGCTGGTGATGCGCGCGCTGGATTGAGCGACGGGCGGGGACAGGGACGACGGGCGTCGACGCGCGGGCCGCGGACACCCAACGTTCGGACCGGCGGCGCTGTACTCCGGATCGAGCGGCCCCGGCGGGGCCTTGAGCCCGACACCCTGAACGGATGGACGACGATGCAGCGGAGAGCCCTGGTCCCGAGCGCGCTGGCGGCGCTGACGCTCCTGTCGGCGTGCGGCGAGTCCTCCACCGGCGCGGAGGCGTCCGCCCTGTCGCGGGCGGAGATCGAAGCCATCGCGCCCTCGCTGGGCGAGATGAGCGGCCTGATCCTGGACGGGCAGTGGGGCTTCGACGGAGCCGCCGGCGCCGAGGTCGCCGCCGAGCCCGCGACCCGCACCCGGACGTTCAGCGCCACGCGGAGCTGCCCCAAGGGCGGCAGCGTGACGCTGGCCGGTACCGCGACCGCGACCGTGGACCCCGCCACCCGCAGCGGCACCTTCCAGAGCACGGCCACCCGCACCGAGGCCGCCTGCGCGCACGAGGGCCGCGCCGGCGCCACCGTCACCGTGAACGGCAACCCGAACACGGTGATCGCCGGCAGCCACAGCGTGACCAACGGCGCGCCCGGCACGCGCACCCTGACGCAGAAGGGCGCGTTCACCTGGGCGCGCAGCACCGGCCAGCGCGGCGCCTGCGCCATCGACGTGACCTCCACCTGGGACCCCGCCGCGCGCACCCACACCGTCACCGGCACCGTCTGCGGCCACGCCGTGAACGTCAGCCGCCCGCGGGGCTGAGCGGAAGCGTCACCCGCCGACGGCGCATCGGCCGAGGGCGCGCCGCCGATAGGGCGATCCGCCGAGAGACGAGGCGGCCCGGGGAGAGATCCCCGGGCCGCCTTCTTCGTGTCGGGGCGTCCGATGCCCTGATGGAGTCCGCCCCACCGCCTGCGAATGGAATTCGCGGCTCGGAACGGCACGAAGTCCGCCTGCGCGGACTGGCCCCTCGCGCCGCAGCCAGCCTCCGCCGGGGTGTCGTGCTCCCCTCTCCGCTCGCGGGAGAGGGTGGCGCGGTGGAGCCGCGCCGGGCGAGGGCGTCGCGCGTGCCTCAGCCCCAGGCGGCCAGCAGCGTCTCCAGCCCGGCCAGGACCCGGTCCAGCGCGCGCTCCCGCGTCTCCCCCTCGCGGGTGTCGGGCTCCAGCTCGAGCGGGCGCTCGCGGAGCGTGTCCGCCAGGTCGCGGGCGTCGGGGGCGCGCAGGGTGAGCATCACCGGGGGCTCGGGGCGACCCAGCCCGTCCAGCCCGCGCTCGGCGGCGCCGAGCAGGGCGGCCAGCGCGCGGTGGGCGCCGGCGGTGCGCGGGGCGTAGTCCACCAGGTGCCGGGTGGCGAACTCGCGCAGGGCGGTGAGCTCCGGCCGGGAGAGCTGGACGATGGTGCGGCGGTCTCGCATGCGGGGCTCCGGGGGGCGAGGAGCGGGATTCCGGAGATGGAAACGCACCCGCGGCCCTCCCCGTCCCCGGCGTGCCCCGTCAGGAGTAGTAGCGGCGCATCTGCGCGGCCACGCCGTCCAGGTCCGGGAACAGCCTGCGCTCGTCCACCGCCACCAGGTCGAGCTGGTCGCGAAAGCGGTCCACCTCCGCCGCCGGGATCACGAAGCGGGTGAGCGCGTCGCCCAGCCCGTGCGACTCCAGGAAGCGGTCGAAGCTGAGGGTGCGGTCGGTGGTGAGCGTGAAGACGGCGGCCTGCGCCACGATGCGCGCGTCCAGCGACGGCGGCTCCAGCATGCAGGCGAACGGCTGCCCCGGGCGGCCGGCCATCAGCTCCCAGGGCGAGAAGGGGAACGGCGGCCCGAACAGGCCCTGCAGGTCGGTGATCAGCAGCGCCAGCTCGGGGAGGCTGAACGCGCGGTGCACGGCCTTCCAGTCCAGCCGCCAGACCACGCGGTCGGTGTCCTCGCGCCGTCCGCGGGTGGCGAAGTGGGCGGCGACCAGGGGCGAGTAGGTCCAGTCCAGCAGGCGGGTGGGAACGCCGTGGTGCTGCGCCGTCACCAGCAGCTCCCACTCGTTCACCGGCTGGGCCGCCGCGAAGTGGAAGCGCGAGTAGCGGATGAAGTTGCGCAGGACGTGCTCCTCCAGCCCCGCCTTGGTGTGCGGCGGGCGGATGCCGCCCAGCCGGTCCAGCGAGGTCAGCAGCGGCCAGTCGGGGTGCGCGCTCCCGCGGTAGACGCCGCTGTCGCGCCTACGCCCCGTCGCCGGGTCGGGCTCGGTCGGGGTGACCTTGTCCACCAGGTCGCCCAGGGAGGCGACCGCAACCTCGCGGATCGGCATCGTCGCTCCCTCGGGTCCCCGCGCGGCCCTCCCCTTCCTGCCGGGCCGCGCGCTCCCCCTCCGTGCAAGCGGGGGACCGCCCGGCGCGCGTCTCCACCGCCCGCACGGCCGCCAGCACCGCCTGGGGCTGCGTCCACTGCGCGTAGTGGCCGGTGTGGGGAAGGACGGCGAGCGTGGCGCCCGGCACCGCCCTCGCGAGCGGGGCCGACTCGCGGTCCGGGTGGTCGGCGTCTCCCACCACCACGGCCAGGGGGACGCGGAGCCGCGGATACTTCGCCGCCTGCGCGGGGAGCGCCTCCCGGAGCAGGCGCGTGTCCCACGCCAGCGCCGCCGCCTGCGAGGGGCGCAGCCAGAGGTCGCGCGCGGCGGAGGCCAGCTCCGTGCGCACCGAGTCTGGCGCGAAGGCGGCCGCCACGCCCTCCGCCACCGGGCCGCGCCCCGCTGGGAGGAGCAGCGTGCGCCGGAACAGCGTGCCCACGACGGGCGTCCGCACCAGGCGGTAGAGGAAGGGATCGGAGTCGTCGCGGGGGTAGGCGCGGGTGCCGACCACCACCAGGCCCGAGACGGCGGCCGGGTGCTCCGTCGCCAGGGTGAGCGCCAGCGCCCCGCCCCACGAGTGGCCCACCACGACCGGGCGCTCTACCCCCACCTTCAGGAAGGCGTCGCGCAGCAGGAGCGCCTGCCGCGCCGGCGTCATCGCGTCCGCGTCGGGGCGCCCGCTGTGCCCGTGCCCCGGCCGGTCGAACGCCAGCACCCGCCGTCCCCGCGCCAGCGAGTCGAGCAGCGCGGGGGGCCAGTCGCGCGTGGAGCCGGGGTTTCCGTGCAGCAGGACGATCGCCGGCCCCAGCCCGCGCTCCACGAAGTGCAGCCGCACGCCGCGCACGGTCACGAACCGCCCCTGCGCCGGCCACTCCCGCTCCGCCCGGTTCGTCGCGTCCGTCGTCCACGCCCCCGTCCCCAGCCCGGCGATGACCAGGATGGCGGCCAGGGCCACCAGCACCTGCCGGAGGCGCTTCACCGCGGCCTCGCCGGCTGCAGCGCGCCGGCGCGGCGGAGGACGTCCAGCGTCTCGCGGATCGGCAGCGGCTCGGCGGCGCCCACGGCGCTGCGGACGTCCGTGGCGCGGAAGAGCGAGGAGACGATGGCCTCCTCCGTGGCCTCCGCCGCGGCGACGAAGAGCGGCGAGAGGGAGTCCGCCGGCACCTCCGCCACGGGCGAGGACGCTCCCGGGCGGCGGCGGGCCGACTCCGCGGTGGAGAACGCGATGGCGTAGTCCCCCGACCCGTTGGTCATCGCCGCGCCGGTGCGGGCCAGGCCCGACATGGTCCGCGCCGCCAGCCGCTCCAGCGCGCGCTGCCCGAGCGGCGCGTCGGTGGCCACCACGATGATGATGCTGCCGTCCGCGCGGTCCTCCGGCCCGCCGGCGGACGCCGTCGCCCCCGCCGCCTCCATCTCGCGCTTCAGGTACCAGCGCCCGAGCGCCCGCCCGACCGGAACGCCCGCGACCGTGAGCGAGCCGCCGAAGTTGGTCTGCACCAGCACGCCCACCGTGTACCCGCCCAGCGACGCGGGCAGCCGGCGCGACGAGGTGCCGATCCCGCCCTTCCAGCCGAACGCGACCGTCCCCGTCCCGGCGCCCACGGAGCCCTCCGCCACCGGGCCCCCGGCCGCGGTATCCAGCGCGCGGACCACGTCGGCCGCCTCGATGGGGCGCGAGCGGATGTCGCTCATCCCGCCGTCGTTGGTCTCGCCCACCACCGGGTTGATGGAGCGGACGTTCTCCATCCCGGGCCGCGCGATCATCCACGCGGCCAGGGCGTCCGCAGCCTTCCACACGCAGAGCGTGCAGGTGAGCAGGATCGGCGTCTCCAGCTCGCCCAGCTCGCGCAGCTGCGTCACCCCCAGCAGCTTGCCGAAGCCGTTCCCCACGTGCAGCGCCGCGGGCACGCGCTCGCGGAACGGGTTGCCCGCGTGCGGCAGGATGGCCGTCACGCCCGTCCGCACGGAGTCGCCGCGGATCACCGTGGCGTGCCCCACCCGCACCCCCGCCACGTCCGTGATGGCGTTCAGCGGCCCGGGGGGAAGGACGCCGATCACCACGCCGGCGTCGCGCGGGCGGGGACGGGCGTCGGGCGTCTGTGCGCTCACGGCGGTCGCGGAGAGCAGGAGGACGGGGAGCAGGACGCGCATGGCGGCAGTCCGTTGGGAGGAGGAGGAGAACCGCCGGCTTCGCATCCGCACCATCCGTTCAACGATCGTGCTCGCGCCGCGCGCCTCCCGCGGCGTCAGAGGAGGACACGGAACAGCGTCAGCACGTACCCGGCGAACACGGCCAGGACGAGCAGAGGCAGCGCGGCGTGCCAGCGCTCGTTGCGGACCAGCGCGCCGGAGCCCAGGATCGCCAGGAAGCCCAGCCGGAAGACGGGATCGGAGTCCATCTCGATCTCGCCCGTGACCACGTACTCGCGCAGGAAGGTGACCAGCACGAGCAGCACCCCGATCCCGAAGTACCACACGCGGTTGTCGAAGTACGTGCGGCGCATGTCCAGGGAGTCGTCCGGCTCGAAGTCCGGGACGATGAGCGCGCCCTGCAGGTAGACCAGCGCGGGGATCAGCAGGAAGAGCAGGAAGGAGAGGAAGGTCCACTCCTTCTCCACGCGGTACTCGTAGGTGCTCCACCACACCTGCACGTTGAGCAGGAAGAGCAGCACGATCCAGCCCAGCGTGGGCGGGTACACGCGGATGTGCCGCCGCGCCTGGATGATCCGCCCCAGCCCGGTGAGCAGGTGCGACAGCGCCAGGCCCACGATGATGGAGACCAGGACGGAGAGGTACTCGAACTCGTTCATCGCGGGCAGGGGCCGGGGCGGAGGCGGGAGCTTCCGCCGCAAGCTACGCGGCGCCCGCGCCCCACGCCACGCCCGCGACCACGCCAGGGCCGCGCGCGGCCTCGCGGCCTCAGCTGCCGGGCGCCAGCTCGAAAACGAAGCCTTCGATGTCGATGGTCGGCTTCCAGGGGCCGAAGCGCGTGGCGCGGATCCTTCGCGCGATCTCCTCGCGGGACATGTCGGGGCGGATGCGGCCCAGCTCGTTGAAGTCCTTTCGGCTGAAAGGTTTCCGCGTCCACTGCTCGTCCGACCGAGGCAGCGGCTCGCCGGACGCCATCGCACCCGCGATCTCGTAGAAGAGGACGAGCTGGAAGTCGTACGTCCTGGCCAGCAGTGCCTCCACGTCGTCCGCGGCGAACACCGGAAAGCGGCGCACGGCGACGATCGAGCCGCTATCCACACGCGGCGCCATGTGGTGGCAGGTCACCCCGTACTCGGCCGCGTCCTCGTAGAGCGCGAAGTTGTTGCAGCCGATGCCGGGATAGTCCGGCGACGCCGGATGGAAGTTGATCGCCGCCGTGCGGGCCTTCTCCAGCACGTCGGCGGGAAGCACCCAGCGGGAGAGGTAGCTGACGATGTAGTCGCCCTCCCAGTGCCGGACCTCGTCGGGCAGCGGGTCGCCCCAACGGCCCAGATGCGCGCTCACCGCGCTGAAGTTCGCCCGGCAGAACTTCAGCGCCCGGAGCGTGTGGTCGTCATCCTGCTTGCCCACGAATAGGATCGACACGTGTACGGTCGCTGGTTGAGGCTGAACTCGATGCGCCGCTCGGGCGCGCTGAGACCCACGGGGGCGACCGAAGCAGCCCCCACCCTGAGCAACTGGTGTACCCGCGCGTCTCCACGCCCGCGGAACCGCGCTCGCGCTCACGGGGCACTTCCCGCGGATGCACCGCCCGAGGAGCCCGGAATCATTCGCCTGCGGCGGGGAGGGCTTGCGTCCCGGGTTGCACGCCGCTTGCACCTGCGCGCGGCCGGCAGCAGCGAGACGGACGCAGCAGAGGAGGAAGCATGGGGTACTTGGGCGAAGGATCCGGGGGTCCGCGGTACGGGTGGGGGGCGCCGCGGGGGATGCCCGGCACGAGCTTCGAGCGCGGCACCTGGCAGGGCGCCGCGTACCGCCCCCGCAACGCCCCGCCCGAGTCCGGCGTGCGGCGCGCGGAGTGGCAGTGGCGCGGCCACGGGCCGTCTTCCTGGTCGGCGGACTACGACTTCGAGCACCGCGGCGGCGCCGGCCGAGACGCGCCCGTCTTCCGCACCGAGGCCTCCATGGGCCCGCGCTCGTCGCAGGAGATGCGCATGGCGCACGAGCGGGCGCGCGCCTACGAGCGGGCGCGGCGGAACGGCGGCGAGTACCTGGGCTACGCCGGTGAGCGTGGACGCGGCGGGTACGACCGGGGCTACGGCGGCGGCCACGCGGCCCGTCCGCAGGGCGACGGCCGGGCCAGCCTGCACCCGGCGCACAACAAGTGGCTCAGCTACGCGCCCTTCCGCGGCGGCACCGGCCAGGCGCGGCGCGAGGCGTACGACCGCGACCACGGCCACACCCGCGACGGCTGGCGGCGCTACCCCGGCGGCCGCGAGTGGTAGCACGCCGTCGCCTGTCCACGTGACGAGGGGGCGGGCGCACCGGGCGCCCGCCCCGTCCCCCGATCGTCCTCTGCCGGGCGAGAGGTCCCCCGCGGAAACGAGACGGCTCAGCGCCCCGCGGCCCGCCTGGGAAGCCGCGCGATCGCGTCGAGGTTGCGGTCCAGCGTGTGTACCGCGTTCAGCACCGTCGTCGCCGCGGCCGCGTGGAAGGCGGGCATCAGCCGCTCGGGGTCGTCGGAGGGGCGGTGGTAGTCCGGGTGGTCCTCCACCCCGAAGTAGATCCACGGGATGCCGGCCGCGTGGAAGGCGCGGTGGTCGGACTGGGTGGTCCAGTCGTTCTCCCCGTCCTGGGGGCGGTCGTGCCCGAAGCGCAGCGTGAGCGGCGCGCGCGCGGCGACCGAGTCCAGGTAGACCTTCAGCCCCGGGTGGTGGTGCAGCCCGGCCGCGTACAGCTCGTTCTTCGCGTTCCGCCCCACCATGTCCATGTTGACGTTCATCACGATGGAGGCGGCGGGCACCGGGCTGCCCCCGGCCACGGCGTTCGCGCCCACCCCCGGCCCCTCCTCCGCGTCGAGCGCCGCGAAGAGGAGGGAGTGCTCCGGCGGATGCCGGCGGAAGTGGTCGGCGATGGCCAGGAGCGCCGCCACGCCGGACGCGTTGTCGTCGGCCCCGTTGTAGACCTGCCCGTCGCGCACCCCCAGGTGGTCGTAGTGCGCGGTCACCACCAGGTACCGCTCCGGGCTCGTCCTCCCCCGGACCATCCCGACCACGTTGGCGCCGCGGACCGGCGCCCCGCCCGCCCGGCGCAGCTCCACCGGGTGCTCGAATCCCGCGCCGACGGGCTGCAGGCCCACGCGGCGGAAGGCGGCCACGAGGTACGCCCGCGCCCGCGCCCCGCCCGGCGTGCCGAAGCGGCGCCCCTCCATGGAGTCCGCCGCCAGCGCCCGCACGTGCGGCGTCAGCTCCTCCGGCCGCACCGTCTCCTCCGGCGGGAGGGTGGACCGGGGCACCTCCGCCCCCGGCGCGGCGGAGGGCGCCGCGGGGGTGCACCCCGCGGCGCCCAGGAGCAGGGCCGCCAGCGCCGTGCGGCCGCGACTCATCGGGCCCGCGCGACGCCGGCGGCCGTGCCGGCGTCGTACAGGCCGTTGAACAGGAGCCGGAAGGTGCCGTGCGGCTGGGCGCGGAAGGCGATCTCCGGCCCGAACAGGAAGAGCGTGCCGCGCCCCACCGGCGCCGAGACGATGGCCGCGCCGCCGTTCAGGTGCTGCTGGCCCCAGGCCCAGCCGCTGCGCAGCGGCGCGGGCGTGTCGAACCACGCGACCCGCCGGATCCCCGCCGCCTCGGCCCCCGCGCCCAGGCGGAAGACCGGCGAGTCGTCGAACATCACGTCCGCCTCCTCCGGCATCCCCCACGCGACGGGCGCGTCGGTGTCCACGCGCACCCGTAGCAGCGAGCCGGGGATGTAGTACTTCTCCCGCGGCAGGTGGCGCGGCTGACCGTTCGGCCCCGCCTCCACCAGGTGGTCGGTGATGGGGAGCCCCAGGTGCTGCGCGAGCGAGGTGGAGCTCCCGATGGCCAGCACGGTGCCGCCGTTCTGCAGGAACTCGCGCAGCCGCGGCACCGTGCTCGCGATCGTCACGGTGCCCAGCCGTCCCCGGAGCTCCTCGGGAACCGACGCCGGCGCGGGCATCCCCGTCATGCTCCCCGCGCGCGGCTCGCGCTCGGGGATGGAGCCGTCCACGAACACCAGCACGTCGTACTTCGCGTTCAGGTTCCCCGCGTCCAGCTCGGGGGGGAACACCACCTGGTACGGGAAGCCGAACTGCTCGAAGATCCAGCGCGTCCAGCCGCTGGGCATCAGGCCGCCGTAGCGGTCCACCAGCCCGATCCGCGGCTGCCGAAGCGGCGCCGCGCCCACCGGCCGGCCGGACGCCTCCACCACCACGCCCAGCGAGTCCGCCATGCGGGCCAGCAGCGCGCGGCCCCGCGGGTCGACCCAGAAGTCGCCCGCCCGCGCCCCGCCGGCGTCGCTGGTGGCGCGGTGCACGGGGACGCCGGCCGCGAGCAGGCGGTTCACCGCCGTGTACGCGTCGTTCTGCCGCGGGGAGAGCAGGAAGCCCGCCGCGTTGCCCTGCGGCGCGGCCATGCGCCCGCGCGGGGCGGGGAGGTTCCAGGCGTCGATCGCGGCGAGCGGCGCGTCGAAGCCCTCCAGCACGCGGTCGAAGCGGATGCCCATCTGGTACGCCAGCGTCCACCCCGCGTTGTCGTACGGCGGGATGGGCGGGCCGCCCTGGTACAGGAAGTCGTTGGGGTGGTCCTGCGGCTCGAACATGTCCAGCACGTGCGGGCGGAACGCCTGGTCCGTGCGCACCACGTACGACCCCTCGGGGTAGCGCTTCCCCCCCGCGGTGAAGGGGGCGGTGGCGCGGTGCACGGTCACGCCGTTCTCCAGCAGCGCGTTCACGAAGCGCGTGGCCGTGGGGAAGTCGGGCTGGTCGGAGGGGATCACGTAGCCCCGCGGATCGCGCCACTCGGGCCGGCGCAGCATCGCCAGGTACCGCGCGGACGCCTCGGCGTTGGGCGCGCCGGCGAAGAGCCCGCCGGCCGACATCACCGCGTTGCCGTCGGTGCGCTGGCCCTGCCGCTCGGCCGCGATCGCCACGCGCACGCTGTCCACGCGGCGCGGGTAGGTGGTCCAGGCGTCGCGCGACCCCCGCTCCACCGAGTTGCGCGCCATGCGCCAGACGTTGGCGAGCAGCGTGGTGCGGTAGCGCGACGCGTAGTCCAGAACCGCGTAGTTGGCCGTGACCGAGTAGTCGACCGAGGAGCGGAAGTGCCAGCGCTGCGGCGCGATGGGCGACACCAGGTCGGTGCTGGGGAGCTGGCGGTTCGGCACGAACGGGATGTCCATGGGCGTGGGGTTGCCGATGGTCTCCGTCAGCAGGCCGATCATGTTGTGGAAGTACGTAGTGGTGCGCAGCCCGCCGTTCCACCACGTCGAGTAGTTGGCCCCCCGCCGGGTGGTGACGCCCGGCTTCCGCTCGGCGATGAAGCGGTTGTGCATGGCCGACCCCACCATGTCGATCCCCGTCATGACGAGCGGGTCGTACAGGTAGTTGAACGGGTCGCGGAACGGCGGCGCGAACATCACCGTGCCGGTGGGCCCGGTCTGGTGGTGGTTGTAGACGATCTGCGGGAACCACTGGCGGTACATCACCCGGTTCATGTTCTCCGTCTCGGCCTGGGTCGAGGCGTAGAAGTCCCGGTTGTTGTCGTGGCCGATGTACTTCTGGTACAGGCGGGGGATGTAGGCCGTGGAGCGCTTCGCCGGGTCGCTCTCGCGCATGTACCAGTCCGAGACCAGGTCCATGCCGTCGGGGTTGGCGTGGACGGCCAGGATCACCACGTCGTCCAGGATGCGGCGCGTCTCGGGGTCGTCGCGCGAGGCGAGCTGCCACACCGTCTCCATGAGCTGCTGCGCCCCCAGCACCTCGTTGGCGTGCAGCCCCCCGTCGATCCAGACGACGGCGCGGCCCTCCGCCGCCAGCGACGCGGCGGTGGCCGAGTCCACCCGCCCCATCGCCAGGGTCCGCGAGATCTCGCGCAGGCGGTCGAGCCGCGCGTGGTTCGCGGGCGAGGTGACGATGGCCATGAGCTGCGTGCGCCCCTCCGCCGTCCGCCCGATCTCCACCACCTTCATGCGGTCCGACGCGCCGTCCAGCGCGCGCCAGTACTCGGTCATGCGGCGGTAGTTGGGCAGGACGTGGTCGGCGCCGATCTCGTGGCCGAAGAACGCGCGGGGCGAGGGGAGCGCCTGGGCGCGCGCCTCGGCCGCCGTGGCCACCAGCAGCGCCGCCGCGGCGAGGGGCCGCAGCCGGCGGAGGGTTGTCCGCATGTGCTTCTCCTGGGGCGGGCCGGGCGCGGGCCCCCGCGGGCGCGGGGGCGTGGGCCCGGATGCTGTACACGGTCGGTCCGGGAATCGAACCGTCCCCCCGAGGGCTGTCAAGCACGCGGGCGGGCGGCTCGTGCCGCGGAACCGGCCGCTCGTCCCCGCGGCGTGGCGGGAACTTCCGTTTCCCGGTAGCTTCGTGCGTCTTCCCCGCGATGGGCCTTCGGCCGTCCTCTCCCGCGGGGCTCCGCCCTCCTCCACGATCCATGACACGCTCCCCCCTCGTACCGCTGGCGCTGGCCGCGGCCGCCCTGGCCGTGGGCCCCGCCGCCGCCCAGGCTCCCGTCCCGGACCGCCACGCCGCCGCGCCCGTCACGGCGGTGCGCGCCGCCTCCGCCGTGCGCATCGACGGGCGGCTGGACGACGCGGCGTGGGCCGCCGCCACGCCGCTGACCCGCTTCACCCAGGTGGACCCCGAGGAGGGCGCGCCCGGGAGCGAGGAGACCGAGGCGCGCTTCCTCTACGACGACGAGGCGCTGTACGTGGGCGTGCGGCTGCGCGACCGCGGGGCGGTGCGCGCGCGGCTGGGGCGGCGCGACATGCCGCTCGGCGACTCCGACTGGGTGGGGCTGGTGCTGGACTCGTACCACGACCACCGCACCGCGTACTCCTTCGACCTGAACCCGGCCGGGGTGCGCCGCGACGCGCTGAAGACCGACGACGGCGACGACAACTCGTGGGACGCGGTGTGGCAGGGGGCCTCGTCGGTCGACGCGGAGGGGTGGTCGGCGGAGTACCGCATCCCCTTTTCGCAGCTCCGCTTCAACCCCGGCGAGGAGCAGACGTGGGGCGTGCTGGTGGAGCGCGTCATCGGTCGGCGCAACGAGTACGCGGTCTCCGCCTTCACCCCCAGGCGCGAGCGCGGCGGCATCGCCACCTACGGGCACCTGCTGGGGCTGCGCGGCGTGCGCACGGGCAAGCGCCTGGAGATCCTGCCGTACACGGTGGCGAAGGCCGAGCACGTGGCCCCCGGCGCCAACCCGTTCCGCACCGACCGCGAGTACGGCGTCTCCGCCGGGGTGGACCTGAAGTACCGGGTGACGTCGGACCTGACGCTGGACGCCACGCTGAACCCGGACTTCGGCCAGGTGGAGGTGGACCCGGCGCGGGTGAACCTGGGCGCGGTGGAGACGTTCTTCGAGGAGAAGCGCCCGTTCTTCGTGGAGGGGAGCGAGATCTTCTCCTTCGCGGGCGGCTCGCTGCCCACCGGCGGCGGCCTGTTCTACACCCGCCGCATCGGCCGGGCGCCGCAGCTCCGGCCTGCCACGGAGCGCGCGGACGTGCCCACCGCCGCGCGGATCCTGGGCGCCGCCAAGCTCTCCGGGAAGACGCGCGGCGGGTGGTCGGTGGGGGTGATGGAGGCGCTGACGGACCGCGAGACCTCGCGCTACCTGGGCCCCGGCGGCGAGCGGCTGCGGGTGGAGGTGGAGCCGCTGACCAACTACCTGGTGGGCCGGGTGCGCCGCGACCTGCGCGAGGGCGCCACCTCCGTGGGCGGCGTCGCCACGGCGGTGAACCGGCTGGGGATGGAGGACGGCGCGCGCGCGCTGCTGACGACCTCGGGCTACACGGCGGGGGTGGACTTCCGCCACGAGTGGGCGGGACGGGCCTGGCAGGCGAACGGCTACGTGGTGGGCAGCCGCATCGCGGGGAGCAGCGCGGCCCTCCTGGGGGAGCAGCTCTTCGCCCCCTCGCGGTACTTCGGGCGCCCGGACGCGGACCACCTGGCGGTGGACTCGGCGGCCACGTCGCTCGCGGGGTACGTGGCCGGGATCGCGGTGGGGAAGCAGGCGGGCGAGCACTGGCGGTTCGACGCCTCCGCCACCACCATCTCCCCCGGCTTCGAGGCCAACGACCTGGGCTTCCAGTACCGGGGCGACCGCATGGACCTGTCCGGCGGGCTGGCGTACCTGCAGCGGAAGCCGGGCTCGTTCTGGCGGAGCTGGCACGTGGAGGGCGACGCGCGCGGCGAGTGGAACCGCGGCGGGCAGCACATCTACAACAGCTTCTTCCTGGGCAGCGGCTTCCGCCACCTGAGCTACTGGGGCGGCAACCTGAGCTTCGGCGCGACGCTGCCGTCGCTGGACGACCGCCTGACGCGCGGCGGCCCCCTGGCGCGGCGGCCCGCCAACGCCCGCGTCTCCCTCGGCCTCTACACCGACAGCCGCCGCGCCCTGACGGGCCGCGCCTCCGTCTACCACCAGCGGGACGACGAGGGCGGGAGCAACCTGTCGGTGGATGCGGGGATGGGGCTGAAGACGTCGCCGCGCTGGAACCTCTCCATCGGCCCCTACTTCGAGCGCGGCGTGACGCGCGCGCAGTACGTGGGATCCCAGGCCGACGCCGCGGCCGTGGCCACCTACGGCCGGCGTTACGTGTTCACCCCCCTCCGCCAGACGACGGTGGCGCTGGAGACGCGCTTCAACTATACCTTCGACCCCCGCCTCTCGCTGGAGGTGTACGCGCAGCCGTACGTCGCCTCGGCCGACTTCGGGGAGTCGCACGCGCTGGCGGAGCCGCGGACGCTGGACTTCGAGCCGTACGCCGGCACGCTGCGCCGCGACGACTTCACCTACCTCTCCCTGCGCGGCAACGCCGTGCTGCGCTGGGAGTACCGCACGGGCTCCACGCTCTACGTGGCGTGGCAGCAGAACCGCGAGGGCGACCACGACCGGGGGGGCTTCCGCCTGGACCGCGACCCCCGCGCCCTGTTCGACTCCCACGCGGACAACGTCTTCGTGGTCAAGATGACGTACTGGCTCAACCCGTAGCAGGCCGCCGTCCCAGCCGCTTCAGCACTGCTTCTCACGCGGAGACGCGGAGAGAAAGAAGAGAGCGGAGGGTCGGTCGGCGGCACCCTTCTCCCGATCCGTCGACGCGACGAGGGCACCCTCCCATCGAGGGAGAGGGTGCCCTCGCGCCGTATCGTGCCGGGGAGGCCGGATCTCGCCCTCCCACCCTCCGCGGCTCCGCGTCCTCCGCGTCTCCGCGTGGAAACCGGGGCCGGCCTACCCGAAGTCCTTCACGTACCGCCGCCCGGTGTGCGCGTACCCCAGCCGCTCGTAGAAGCGGTGCGCCCCCTCCCGCCGGTTGGCGGTGGTGAGATGGATGCCGGCGGCGCCGCGCTCGCGCGCCCACTCCTCGGCGGCGCGCACCAGCGCCTCGCCGATCCCCCGTGCGCGGTGGGAGGGATCCACCACGAGGGAGATGATGCGGGCGTAGTGGCCGTCGTGGTTCCAGCCCAGCCCCCGCATCAATCCGATCGTCCCCACCACCCGTCCGCCGATCTCGGCGACGCGCGAGTCGTGGTCCGGGTGCGCCTCCAGGGCCCGCATCCGCTCCGCCATCCGCGCATCGTCGGTCGGGTAGCCCAGGTGCGTCATCAGCGCCGCCAGGGCGGGCGCGTCGCCGGGCGAGGGTGGACGGATGCGGAGGTCGTCGGCTGACATCGGTCTCCGAGGAGGAAGGGAGGAGCGGACGCGCCCGGAGGAGGATACGACGGGGCGCGGCGGCGGGCCAGCGCGGACGTGCGTGGCTGCCGATCTCCATGCCGGTACGGCACTTGCGACAGGCGGAACGAGCCGGACACGAGATCACCCGAGCCGGGAGGCGGAATGGCGGGGAAGCAGATGGAAGGCAGCGAGGAGCAGAAGCAGGCGGCCGCGCGCGAGGCCCGCAGCCAGGGCAAGAGCGCCAGCGAGGTGGGCGCGACGTCCGGCGCGAGCAAGCAGCGCACGGAGGCCCAGGCGGGGGACTCGCACCAGGAGCGCCTGGACCTGAAGCGCGAGGGGAAGCGCGACCAGCTCAGCGGCACCGACAACGCCGCCGAGGCGCGCCCCGGCAGCCGCGACAACGACACCCCGGACCGCGAGACGTACCCGCGGATGTAGGAGGTGCCCGCCGCGGCCGTCCGAAGCCCCTCCTCCGAGCGATCGGGGAGGGGCTTTCGCGTGCGGCCCCCCCACCCCCCTGCTCCTCTCCCACGAGGGGGAGGGGTGCTCGGGACGGTGGGCCTTCGTCGCGGGCGGATGCGAGGCTGCGCCGGCGTTCCGGGGGCGTGAAGCCCCCGGCTGGCTACGACAGTCGTCCTGCCGGACTCGATCGCGGGTGACTGGACGCTGAGTCCGCGCCGCGGGCTTTCCGTGCGGTTCCAGACGGCGAACTCATTCGCTGGCTGGCGGCGGCTTGCCGCCGCATCTCGATCGACGGCGGACGCCTGGACCTCCGCCCTCGCCGCAGGTCCCGACGTCGCGCGGCCGCCTACTCGATCGCGGGCTGGGCTCCGCGCCGGTCGCCGCGGAGCTCCGTCTCCACGTCGGCGATCGCGTCCCAGCCGCGCAGGGCGGTGCGGCGAAGGACGTCGCGGGGGACGCGCCTGGTGGGCCAGGGGACGGAGGGCGCGTCCAGGGCGCCGGGAAAGAGGCCGACCGTGGCGGTCACGATCGCGCGTGCGGCGGCGATGCGCGCGCGGCGCTCCAGGCGTGCGAGCGCGTCCAGGGTGCGCAGCGTACCGCGGGTGTAGGCGTCCGCCAGGAAGGTGGCGTACTCGCGGCGGATCATGCCGTCGCCCACCTGGGCGGCGCGGGCGAGGAGGCCCTCCAGCGCCTCGTCGTCGTCGCCGCGGAGGCCGCGCTCCATCAGCACGCTGGCCACGCGCGGCCAGCGCGGGTCGCCCGCCTCTGCCGCGGCCACGAAGAGCTCGTCGTCCAGCCGGTCGAGCAGCTCCGGCGTGGCGAGCGCCTCCATCGCCACCACGAACGGGTCGCGCTGCGGCGGACGGCTGGCGGGGCGCGCCGCGGCGCCGCGGCGGGAGCCCGTGCGCGCGGCGGGAGCCACCGGCGGCGGGGTGGCGGGGCGCTCGGGCCCGCCGACGATCACCACCTCGGTGCCGAGCTGCACGTTGTGGTACAGCCGCAGGGCGTCGGCGTTGGAGAGGCGGATGCAGCCGTGCGAGACGCGCTGGCCCAGCAGCTCGGGCTTGTCCGTGCCGTGGATCGCCAGGCCCTGGCCCAGGTAGACGGCCGCCGCGCCCAGCCCGCCCGGGAAGCGCCGGCGCGGGTCGTCGCGCGAGGGGGGGACGGGCAGGTTGTTCTCCAGGAAGTACCAGTCGGGCGCGATCCACACCGGCTCCTGCTCCTTGTACTGCACCTGGAACACGCCGTTGGGGGTGGAGAAGTCCCAGGCGTCGCGGTCCGTCTCCAGCCGGAGCCCCGTTCCCGTGCCCACAGGCGCCGACCAGATCACCCGCCGCCCCTCGGCGAAGTAGAGCTGGTTCGCGTCCAGGTCCACCACCACCGCGAAGCGCCCCCGCGCCAGCGCTGGCGACGGCACCCGCAGCCGGCCCGAGCTGGACGTGCGCGACGGAGTCGCCTGCGCCGCCGCCTCCGCGACGGGCGCGGCGACGGCGAGGGCCAGCAGGAGCCCCGCGGCCAGGTTCCGCGGGCGATGGGTGCGATGGAGCGGGGTCATGCGGGTCCGCCAGCGTCGGTGGGGTCGATCGGTCGTCCGCCGTTGCGGACACGCAAGATACCCGCCGATGGGGGCAGGTGTTTCGTCGGCGGTGTCCAGAGCTGGAGGCGGCCCCTCACCGCGGATCGAATTCACGGGCACCCGCCGACGGATGCGGGTCCAGCCGCGGGCCGGTCCGGGAGAGAATGGCCGGGCACCCCCTCGGTGCGAGAGGGGCCGGGGGTGAGGGGGCCCACCGAACGCACCGACATCCACCGTCCCCGCCCCACCATCGCCCGTCCGACCCCTACGTCCCCGGCACCCGCGGCGAGAAGGTGTAGACGCTCTGGTGCGTGACCACCACCAGGCGGCCGTCCTTCACCTCCAGGTACGACGGGGCGGAGTCCAGCGGCGCGCGGGCCACGACGGCGCCGCTCTGCCGGTCCACCAGGTGCAGGTGGTCGGTCTCGGCGGTGAAGCCGTAGCCGGCGACCACGTACGGGCCGTGCAGGATCAGGATCCCGTTGGAGACCAGCGGAGCCGTCCTCCACACCACGCGCGCGGTCCGCGGGTCCACCCGCAGCAGGGCGGAGCACTGGCCGCCCGCCTCGCGAGAGTACGACTGGCAGGCCTCGTTCAGGTACAGGTGCCCGTCGCCCCAGCGCACGTCCTGGATCTCCAGCCGGTCGGGGCGCGAGAGCAGCGGGTTCAGCGGCAGGTCCCACCGCCGCTCGCCGCCGGGGCCGAACATCACCGCCCGGAAGTCCGCGTTCCGCGCGCCGGGCCGGAGCTCCATCGGGCCGCGGTAGAAGGCCAGCCACCCCTCCGCCGTCTCGTCCGCGATGGACAGGTCCAGCCCGTCCAGGCGGCGCGGCACGTACACCGGCGTCCGCGGCGGCACGTGGCGGCGCAGGCGCTCGGCCATCCCGTTCGGCTTGTTCCCACCCTCCAGCCCCAGCGCCTCGTACGTGCGCGCCGTCGTGCGCTGGCGCGCCACCATCTCCAGCGTGGGGGCCAGCGCGTCGGGGCGCGGGGCCATCGCCCCTTCCGCCTGTCCCCCTCCGCCGCAGGCCGCCGCCAGCAGGAGCAGGGCCGGTATCCGTGTCGCTCGCATCGCTCTCCTCGTCCGTGGGTTCGTGCTGCGACCGATGCAGGGAGCGCGCCCCGAATGGCGTGCGCCGCGGCGGGCGCGGGCCCATCTTGCTCCCCGCCTCTCCCGCTCGTGCAACCCTTCCGGCCGCCCGGGCCACTGAGAGGCACGCGAAGGTATGCCGCCCCCCCCGGCCCCGAGACGATGCTCGCCGCCGCTCCCCCTACCCCCGACCGGTCCCTCGCCGACGCCGTCCTGCGGCGGGGCGACGAGCGCGCCTTCCGGGAGATGTACCGCCGCCACACGCCGCGCCTGCACCAGCTCGTGCTGCGGATCGTGGGCGGGTCCGAGGCCGACGCCGAGGACGTGGTGCAGGAGACCTGGATCCGCGCGGTGGAGAAGCTGGGCGAGTTCCGCTGGGAGGCGGCCTTCTCCACCTGGCTCACGGGGATCGGGCTGAACGTCGCCCGCAGCCTGCTGCGGCGCCGCGGACGGTGGAACGAGGTGGGCGAGGACGGGATCGACGCCGCCTGGCGCCCTCCCCCGCCCACCGGGGACCGGATCGACCTGGAGCGCGCCATCGCCCTGCTCCCGGCGGGATACCGCGCGGTGCTGGTCCTCCACGACGTGGAGGGCTACACCCACGAGGAGATCGGCGACAGGCTGGGGATCGCCCCCGGCACCTCGAAGAGCCAGCTGTCACACGCACGAAGGGCGCTCCGGCGCGTGCTGGAGCCCGTCGCGGAGGGAACGACATGACGAGCGAGAACGACCGGGAGGAGCAGGCCGTGGCCGGGCTGCGCGACGCGATGCGGGCGCTGCCCGGCGAGGGCGAGCCCGGGGACCTGCTGGAGGAGCGCACCGTGCGCGCACTGCGCGAGCGCGGGCTGCTGCAGCCGCCGGCGTTCGCCCGGCGGCGCGGTCCCCCCCGCACCCGGGTCGCCGCCGCGGCCGCGGCGGGAGTGGCCCTCTTCGCGACCGGGGTGGCGACGGGGCAGTGGGTGGCCGGGCGCCAGGCGGACCGCACCATCGCCCGCCTCGAGGCGCGCAACGCGGCGCACGCCGAGGCGCTGGTGCGGGAGACGGGGGACGCCTACGTGCGCGCCCTCTCCTCGCTCGCCACCGTCAACGACACGGCGCGCGGGGCGCAGGTGGCCGCCGGGCGCGAGGCGGCCAAGCAGGGACTGCGGAAGGCGGCCGACGCCGTGGTCCGCATCGCCCCGGACGACCCGGTGGCCACCGGGATCCTGGCGGGGTTCGACGAAGCGCGCACGAGGGGCAACGCCGCGTCCGGGGCGGCCGAGGGCCAGCGGCGCACGGTGTGGTTCTGATCCGCATCACCGACGACACGATCCAGGCACCGCCACCATAGAGAGGGACGGATGACGAAGACGACGATGCGCGCGCTGGCGATGGCGCTGGCGCTGGGGACGCTCGCGGGCGACGCCGCGGCGCAGAAGCGGGGCTGCACCCGCGACGGGCGGCAGGGCACGGCGCGGGCCGACCTGGGGTTCCAGTCCATCGCCTGCAGGGGGTGCTCCTTCCACACCCGCGGCGAGACGGGCGAGACCACCGCCTCCTTCCGCCAGGAGCCGACCCTGACCGGCGTGCGCCCCGGCAGCGGGCTGCGGGAGGACGACCGGCTGGTGGCGGTGGACGGCCACCGGGTGACGACGTCCGCCGGGGCCGCGCGCCTGATGGGCGCCGAGGCGGGGGACCGCGTGCGCCTCTCGGTCCGCCGCGGCGGGCGGGTGCACGACGTGACGGTGACCGCGGGCGAGTACTGCTTCCTGCCGCCCATCCCGCCCAGGCCGCCGGTCGCCGCCGG
Source organism: Longimicrobiaceae bacterium (assembly GCA_030146875.1). Lineage (GTDB taxonomy): Bacteria > Gemmatimonadota > Gemmatimonadetes > Longimicrobiales > Longimicrobiaceae > JASLAX01. The sequence goes on along the minus strand of JASLAX010000037.1, from coordinate 61 downwards.
CGCCCCTCCCGCCCCGCCCGCGCCGCCGGCCGGCGGCTGGGTGGCGGCGGGGGTCGCCCCG
>JASLAX010000014.1 GCA_030146875.1 Longimicrobiaceae bacterium | reverse complement strand
CCCGCGCCCCCGGCCGCCCCCGCGAAGCCCGCCGCGCGCACCCCCGCCGGCCCGCCGGACGCGGGAGACTTCCGCGTGGCGTACGGGTCTACGGCGGACACGGTGTTCGCCGGATGGCGCGACGCGTTCCGGCACGACGGGGTGCTGGAGGGGCTGGCGGAGGGGTTGAACGACTGGGTGGCCCTGCCCGGCGACGTGAGGCTGAGCCTGGAGGAATGCGAGGGAGAGGAGAACGCCTTCTACGAGCCCGAGCACCGCGCCATCTCGATCTGCTACGAGATGGTCGAGCACCTGGCCGAGACCTTCGCCGACGACGGGCACTCCGAGGAGGAGCACTACGCGGCGGTGGTGGACGCCGTGACCTTCATCCTGTACCACGAGGTGGGCCACGCCCTGGTCCACCTGCTCGAGATCCCCGTCACCGGGCGGGAGGAGGACGCCGCGGACGGGCTGGCGACCTTCATGCTCTCCGACGGCACGCCGGAGGGCGCGCGCGCCGCCCTGAGCGGGGTCGTCGGCCTGCAGTCCGACCAGGCCGCCTTCGACGAGACCGACTTCGCCGACGTCCACTCCCTCGGTCCGGTCCGCCTCGCGAACGTGCTCTGCTGGCTCTACGGCCAGGACCAGGACGAGTGGCGCCACTTCGTGGACGACGGCCACCTGCCCCCCGAGCGCGCCGAAGGCTGCGGCGAGGAGTACGCCCAGCTCGACCGGAGCTGGAGCCGACTGCTGGAGCCGCACCTCAGGCCGTAGACGTTCGTGGGCCCGGCCGCACCCGCCGTCCTCCCGCCGGCGCGTGGCGATGCCCTCCGTTGCAGTTCTCCGCGTCTCCGCGTCCTCCGCGTCTCCGCGTGAAAAGATGCAGGTTCGGCTCGCGGCGAAAGCCCGCCGTCTACCGCGCCGGACCGGCGGAGAGGTAGTCGAGGACCAGCCCCGTCATCACCCGCATCCCGATGGGGATGGACGCGTCGTCCGCCAGGAAGGTGGGCGTGTGGTGGTCGCCGGAGGTCGTCCCCGGCTTCGTGGTGCCCAGGCGGTAGAAGAACCCCGGGACGGTGTTCGCGAAGAACGCGAAGTCCTCCGCCACGGTGGTCGGCGGGATCTCGACGACGTTGCCGGCGCCCATCAGGCGGTCGATGGTGGGCCGCAGCCTCTGCGTGAGCGCCGCGTGGTTCACGGTGACGGGGGTGATGCGGTCGTACTGCATGGTGAAGGTGCCACCGCCGGCGCGCGTGACCCCGTCCAGGATCTCTCGCATCCGCCGCTCCACCTCGTCCTGCACCTTGGGGTCGAAGGTGCGGACGGTCCCCTGCAGCTCCACCTGCTCGGGGATGATGTTGTTCCGCTCGCCGCCGCGGATGATGCCGACGGTGATGACGCTGGGCTCGAACGGCGAGAGGTTGCGCGAGCGGATGGTCTGCAGCGCCAGCACCGCCTGCGACGCCATCACCACCGGGTCGATGGAGAGCTGCGGCGTGCCCCCGTGCGACTGCCGCCCGCGGATGCGCACGATGAAGCGGTCGGCGGCGGCCATCGCCGGGCCGGGCGTGTAGCCCACGCGCCCCACCTCCATCTGCGCCAGCGTGTGCAGCCCCAGCACCGCCTCGGGCTTCACGTCGCGGAACACCCCCTCCTGCAGCATCAGCTTCGCCCCGCCCTCCTCTCCCGGGGGCGCGCCCTCCTCCGCCGGCTGGAAGACGAAGACGACGGTGCCCGGCAGGTCGGCCTTCATCCCCGCCAGGATGGAGGCGACGCCCATCTGCACCGCCGTGTGCACATCGTGCCCGCAGGCGTGCATCACCCCCACCGTCTGCCCCAGGTACTCCGTGCGCACCGTCGACTTCCACGGCAGCGGCGTGGCCTCGGTCACCGGCAGCGCGTCCATGTCCGCCCGGACGGCGATCGTGGGCCCCGGCCTTCCACCCCGCAGGATGCCGACGACGCCCGTGTAGGCGATCCCCGTCCGCACCTCCAGCCCCAGCGACCGCAGGTGCGCGGCGACGGTGGCCGCCGTCCGCGTCTCCCGGTTCGCGAGCTCGGGGTTCTGGTGCAGGCGATGGCGGATCTCGGTGATGGCCGGGGTGAGCCGGTCCACCGCCGCGGCCACGCGCGCGTCCGCCGACTGGGCGGACGCGGCGGCGGGGAGCAACGCGAGCGCGGCGAGCGCCGCGGCGGTGCGGGTGCGGAGCCTCATGGCGGGGCGGGGAAAGGGGGGTGGCGATGCGAGGGGGACGCGCGGAATGTCGGTCGCGCGCGCGGGCGCGTCAACGGCACCCCTCACCCCCGGCCCCTCTCCCACAAGGGGAGAGGGGTGCACTACTGTCCGTGCGCACTGAAGGTCGGAGTGCGTCGTCCGGAGGACGATTGCCGTTCTTAGCCGGGGGCTTTACGCCCCCGGCAGCGGCCTCACCCGGCCGGGACCGTGCGCTCGCGGGCCCAGTCGCGCAGGCGGGCGATCTCCTCCGCGCGGGTGACGGAGAGGGGGCGGGTGCGGCCGATCTCCACCGCCAGCGCGGCCGAGGAGGGCGCCTGGCCGGCGGCCAGGGCGGAGTAGACCGACGAGACGATGGCCTGCTCCACCTCCGACCCACTGAACCCTTCGGCGGCGGACGCGAGCGAGGGGACGTCGAAGCGCCCGGGGTCCAGCTTCCGCCGCCGCAGGTGGAGCGCGAACAGGGCGGCGCGCGCCTCCGCGCCGGGCAGGTCCACGAAGAACACCTCGTCGAAGCGCCCCTTCCGCAGCATCTCCGGCGGCAGGCGCGACACGTCGTTCGCGGTGGCGACCACGAAGACGTCCGCCTTCCGGTCCTGCATCCAGGAGAGGAAGCCGCCCAGCACCCGCGACGAGCTTCCGCCGTCCTCGCCCCCGCCGGCGGCGAACGCCTTCTCCACCTCGTCGATCCAGAGGACGGACGGGGCCAGGCGCTCCGCCGTCGCCAGCGCGCGGGCGAAGTTCTTCTCGCTCTCGCCCAGGTAGCGGTCGTACAGCGCGGCGGGGTCCAGGCGCAGGAGCGGGAGCCCCCAGTCCGCCGCCACGGCGCGCGCGGAGAGGCTCTTCCCGCAGCCGGGAACGCCCAGGAGCAGGATGCCCCGCGGGAAGGGAAGGCCGTACTCCGCCGCCTTCGCCGGGTCGGCCACCACGGCGCGGCGGCGCGCGAGCCAGTCCTTCAGCCCGGCGAGGCCGGCGACGCCCTCCATCGTCTCCTCCACCGGCACGTACTCCAGCAGCCCCTCGCGCGCGATCGCCTCGGCCTTGGAGCGCAGCACGCGCGGCAGGTCGTCGGGCGCCAGGCGGCCGTCCTCCAGCATCACGCGGGTCAGCACGCGGCGCGCCTCGTCCAGCCCCATCCCGCGCAGGGCGCCCAGGAGCCGGGTCACGTCCGCCGGCGCCATCTCCACCTTCACCCCGCCGCGCCGCACCATCTACTCCACCGTCTCGCGCAGCATCTTCCGGTACTCCGCCACGGTGGGGAGCGGGAGCGAGAGCACGGTGCCTATGGCGCGGGTGGACTCCGGCAGGCGCGTGCCCGCGCCGGTGAGCACGATGGCCCCGGAGCCCTCGCGGAACGAGGCCGCGGCGTCGCGCAGCTTGGCGGCGACGAGCGGCTCGTCCAGATGGGCGCCGAGGCCGGAGAAGTGGTAGACGGCGGCCAGCCCCGACAGCTCCACGTGGTGGAGCGCCTGCACGGGGTGGGTGGTGTCGTAGGGGGTGCCGGCGGGCTCGTCGCGGCGCTCGAACGCCGCCATGGGAATGCGGCCGCTGCGCGAGAAGGGATCGGGGACGAAGGGATCGCGCTCGGGGGCGGAGGGCGCCACCCCGCGCGGCGCCGGCACCGAGCCGCCGTCGTCGCGGCGGATGCCGCGCGTCATGGACCAGGTGAAGAGCGGCAGCCCCATGCGGTGCGCCAGCTCGCGGAGGAGGGTCGCCGCGCGCTCCTCCTCCGCCGTCTCCAGCACCACCAGGGAGTATCGCGAGCGGACCAGCACCTCCAGCTCGCGGAGCAGGTCGTGTCCCGACATCGGGGAAGAGAGGGAAGAGGCGGGGCCGCTCAGCGCGGCCCGGCCACCCCGGGGAGCGCGGCGGCGCGCTCCAGCTCGCGCGCGGCGGCGGCCACCTGCGGGTCCAGCGCCGCGATCACGCGGTAGTAGCCGTCCGGCCCCCACCGGGTGCCCGCCGCGGCGCGGACCAGGGCGCGCTGCAGCAGCGCGTCGGCCTCGGCCCCCCCGGGGATCGCGACCCCCTGCCGCGACGCGAAGGCGCGGAAGTCCGCGATCGCCGCGGCGGGGAGCGTGGGGGAGGCCGCCAGCGCCTCGGGCGTGGTCAGCACCGCCGCGTTGGCCGAGAGCCACCCGCCCAGCCAGCGCTCCGGCACGTCCGCCTCGAAGGCGCGCGCCAGCCAGGGCGGCGTGGGCTGCGCCTCGGGGAGCACCACGTCGGGGTAGATGCCGCCGCCGCCGTACACCGTCCGCCCGCCCATCGTCTGGCACGAGGGGCGTCCCACGGTGTCGCGGTCGGCGGTGGACAGGCGGTAGTAGTCGCGCGTGGTCACGCCGCGGTACTCGCGCTGGATCACGCGCCCGCACGGGGTGCGCAGCCGCCCCACCACCAGCATCACCATGGAGCCGTCCGTGAGCGGGAAGCCCTGCATCAGCAGCGACTTGCCGAACGAGGGACGGCCCACGACCAGGGCGCGGTCGTGGTCCTGCAGCGCACCGGCCACCAGCTCCGAGGCGCTGGCGGTGCCGTCGTTGACCAGCACCACGATGGGGTAGCGCCGCTCGCTCCTCCAGAAGGAGCGCGACACCTTCCCGGTCTCGCGCATCTCGCGCCTGCGGCTCTCGGAGGTGTAGACGACGGTGCCCGTGGGAAGGAACTCGCCGGCGACCTTGGACGCCTGGTCCACCCGGCCGCCGCCGTTGTCGCGCAGGTCCAGCACCAGCCGGCGCATGCCGCCGCGCTCCAGCCGCTCCAGGGCGGCGTGCAGGTCGTCCGCCACCCTGTCGCCGGCGAAGGTGGTGACGCGGACGTAGCCCGTCGTGGGGTCCAGCAGGGTCGCGACGGGTACCGCGGTGGCCTCCTCCACCCGCTCGCGGCGCACCGCGCGGTCGATGCGGGCGATGGTGCCGTCGGCCCGCTGCCGCTCCAGCGACAGGCGCACGGTGGATCCGCGCGGGCCGGCCAGGAAGACCTCCAGCTCCTCGGCGCTCTCGGCCGCCACCGGCTGGCCGTCCACCGCCACGAGCTGGTCGCCGGGAAGAAGGTCCTGCCGCGCGGCGGCGGAGCCGGGCGCCACGCTGGACACCACCGGCGAGCCGCCCACGTAGCGGAAGGCCACGGGAACGGGGTGCAGCCGCCCCTCCTCCAGCGCCTTCTCCTTCTCGGGCGAGAGGCGCGCGGCGGGGATCACGTACGAGTGCGGGTCGGCCGCGCGCACCATCCCCTCCACCGCCGCCATGAAGAGGCGGTGGGTGTCCACCGAGTCGGGGTGGTTCACGCGGATCTGGTTGAGGACCTGCGAGAACATCTGCAGGTCCTCGTACGTGGTGCGGGGGCGCAGGGGCCCCGTCTGCTGCGCGGCGGCGGGGGCGGCGAGCGCCCCCGCCAGCGCCGCGGCCAGGAGCGGGCGCCTCACGTGCCCGCCGGCGCCGCGGCCAGCAGGTTCACGCGCTGCCGCGCCCACCCGAGCTGCGGGTCGCGGCGGGCGGCGCCCTCCACGAACGCGCGGTACGACGCCAGCGCCTCGGCCTTGCGGCCGGCGGCCTCGTGGGCGCGGCCCAGCAGCAGGTGCGGCTGGGCGTAGTACGGCTCCAGCTCCAGCGCCTTGCGCGCGTGCTCGGCCGCCTCGTCGTGCTTGCCGGCCGCCAGCAGCACCTGCGCCAGCGCTGCGCGCAGCGCCGCGTCGTCGGCGCGGATCTGCACCGCCAGGTCCATCTCGGAGATGGCGGTGGCGGTGTCGCCGGCGGCCAGCGCCAGCGCGCTCAGGCGCACGTGGGCGGGGTGGTAGGCCAGGTCCTCCTGCAGCGCCCGCCCGTACGCCTCGCGCGCGGCGGCCAGGTTGCCGCGGCGCTCCTCGGCCATGCCGATGCTGTGCTCGTACACGGCCTTGGACTCGTAGAGCACCACCAGGTCGTCGCGGTCGCGCGCCCGGAACTCCTCCACCGCCTTCTGCATCTGGGTGATGGCGCTGTCGTAGTTGCGCGTCAGGAAGAAGACGCGGGCGCGGTCGGCGTGGACCCCCGACTTGCGCCGCGCGCCGCGCAACGCCTGGGCGTACTGCCCCAGCGCGTCGGCGAAGCGCCCGTCGCTGTACGCCATCCACCCCTTGGTGTACGGCGGCGCGGTGAGCAGGTACTCGGCGATCCAGTGCGAGATCAGCGCGCTGTTCGGGGTCTGCCCCTCGCGCCGGTAGTCCTCCTCGGCCGACTCCTGGAACCAGCGGGTGAGCAGCGCGCGGTCGAACTTGCGGTACAGGTACGGGTCGGCGGCCAGGGCGCGGAGCTGCAGCGAGTCGAGCTGCCGCATCTCCGGCGCCCGCAGCACCCGGCGGTTGCCCTCCATGTACAGCAGCAGGCGGCGGCGGTCGGCCATGAGCAGCGCGACGCGGCGGGCGTAGTAGGGATCGGCCCATCCCGGGTCGATCCGCGACGCCCAGTAGAATGCGGCGGCCGCCTCGGGCGGGTTCCCGTCGAGCTGCGAGACGCCGAAGTTGTAGTACGATGCCGCGTCGGCGGTGTCCGCCCCGGCCGGGAGCACGGGGCGGCGGGGAACGGCGCCGTCTCGCTGCGCGACGGCGGGAAGGGCCGCCAGCGCGAGCAGCGCGGCGAGGGCGAGGGAACGGCGCATGGGTGCCTGCGGGGGTGGGAGCGGAGGGTTGGCGCGAACGTCGCGCCGCCGGAAACGTTAGCGGAGTTCCCGGCGCCGCGCCACCCCCGCAAGCGCGGCGGCGGGAGACGCATCCGTCTCCCGCCGCGCCCATGCGCCCGGCCGCCGTCCTCCGGCCCCTCCGGCCCGTGGGCGTCGTCCCCTCCGCCTGCGTCCCCGCCGCATCACAGGTAGCCGAGCCACCAGTCCTTCCGCCGCGCCTTCACCCCCGCGAACCAGCGGCAGGGCAGGTAGAGGAGGAGCACCCCCACGGCCCACATCACCCACACGACCGGGAGCGAAAAGCCCACGCCGTCCGGGTTCCCGTACGGCCGGGCGAAGGGGGTGGAGAACAGCCACGCCACGTCCTGCCCCACCGCCAGCCCCGCGAGCACGGCCATGGCGTGCGGCAGGTACCACTGCAGCACGTAGAAGAACAGCGGCACCCGCCCGAAGGTCACCAGCGCCCGTCCCACGGCGCTCCGCCCCGTCCCCTCCACCCACGCCAGGGCCAGCAGCGCCGGCCCCAGCGTCATCAGCAGGAAGAGGAGCGAGGGCGGGTACTTGGTGGTGTTGACGAACGAGAGCGTCGTCCACAGGGCGTCCCCCCGCCACGTCCACTCCGACGGGTCGCCGTACCGATTGGTGGCGCGGATCGCCACGAAGGCCGCGACCATCGCCGCGCCCGCGCGCAGGAGGAAGCGGCGGCGGCGCGCGGGGTCCCAGCGGTAGACCTCGCCCAGGGCGTAGCCGGCGGCCATCACGCCGATCCAAGGGACCAGCGGGTAGAGGACCAGCACCACGGGCCCGCCCTCCCACGCGGGGGTGGCGCCGGGCTGGTGCAGCAGCATCCACAGGCGCCCCAGCGGCGAGGGGACGGCGCTCCCCGGGCCCTGCCACGGCGCCACGCCCACGCCGTCGAGCAGGTTGTGCAGCGCGACCATCCCCACCCCGAACCCGGCCACCACGCGGACGGGGAGGTGGACGAGCGCGGCGAGGAGGACCATCCCGACGCCGATGGCCCAGATCACCTGCAGCATCCCCAGGAACGAGCCGTAGTCCAGGTTGAACCAGGTGCCCACCCGGATCACGGTGAGCTCCAGGAGGACCAGCCACACGCCGCGCGTCCAAAGGAAGCGCGACAGCTCGCGCTTCGTCTTGCCCCGCTGGAGCTGGAGCGACGCCCCGGTCCCGGCCAGCAGGACGAAGACCGGCGCGCAGAAGTGCGTGATCCAGCGGGTCAGGAAGAGCGCCGGGTACGTCTGCGACAGGTCGCTGGGGTCGAAGCGGAGCAGGTCCTCGCTGAAGAAGTCGCGGGTGTGGTCCACCAGCATCACCACCATCACCAGCCCGCGGAGCCAGTCCACGGCGTCGATGCGGGCGCGCGGCGCGGCGGGGGAGGCCAGCGGGCCGGCGGCGGCCGGTTCGGGAACGGCGAGGGTGGACATGCGGCGGGGCCTCTTCGCGCGGGTGCGGTTGAGGGGTGCGGGGCTCGCCGCAGGGTAGCGGGCCACCCCCGCCGGCGTCCAGCGCGGCGGGACGGGCCGCGCGCCCCGAGGGACGACCCGGCGCGCCGGGCTTGTGTGCCGCACGGCCGCGCGGCACATTCGGTGGCGCTCGCTCCCCCTCCCCAGCCTCGTCTCCCCGCCGATGATCCCAGCCCCGCGCCCGCTCCTCCACGCGCTGGCCCTGGCCGCCGCGCTCTCCTCCCCCGCCCCGGCGCAGACGCCCGCCGCGGCGCCCTCTCCGCCCTCCACCCCGTCCGCCGCCACCCCGTCGGCGGGCGGACGGTGGACGGTCGACGACCTGCTGATGCAGGAGACGGCCGGCGGGCTGCGCCTGTCGCCGGACGGGCGGCGGGTGGCGTGGCTGCGCACGCGGATGGACGCGGAGAAGGGGAGCCGCGTCTCCAACCTCTGGCTCACCACGCTGGCCGATGGGCGCGAGGTGCAGCTCACGCGCGGCAAGGACCGCATCTCCGAGGCGCGCTGGTCGCCCGATGGGACGCGCCTGGCCTTCCTCTCCTCGCGCGCGCTGCCGGAGGGGGGAGAGGGCGCGGAGGGGATGCAGCTCTGGCTGATCCGCGCCGACGGCGGCGAGGCGTGGCCGGTCACCGGGTCCAAGCGGGGGATCCAGGGCTTCGAGTGGCGCGACACGGCCACGCTGGTCTTCGCGGCGGAGGAGGACCCCTCGCTCTACGAGCAGGAGGGAAAGCGCCGCAAGGACACCTCGCGCGTGGTGGACGACTCCGCCCACGCCGCGCCGGTGCGCCTCTTCTCCCTCTCCGTCTCCGACCGCAAGGTCGTGCGGGTCACGAACAACGCGGACCGCATCGAGGGCTTCTCCGTCTCCCCGGACGGGCGGCGGGCGGTCGCCGTCCACGGGCGCTCCCCCTCGTGGGAGTTCGACCAGCGCGTGCCCCCCGTCACCACGCTGGTGGACCTGGAGACGGGCGCCGTGCGCGAGCTGTACGACGGGCGGACGGTGATTCCCGCCGACGTGCGCTGGGCGGCGGACGGCGCGGGCTTCTTCTTCGTCACCGACTCCACCAGCCACCCGCGCTACCGCGTGGCGGGGGTCAACGTGCTGCGCTACCACGACCTGGCATCGGGCCGGACGACGCCGGTGGACATCGGCTGGGCGCGGGGGCACGGGCCGGACTACGCGGTGGTCCCCGGCGGCATCGTCGCGCTCCTTGCCGACGGGGTGCGCTGGCGCCCCGCGCGCCTGACCCGGCGCGGGAGCGGGTGGGAGCGCGCCTGGGTGGAGGGAACGCACGCCCGCAGCCTGACGCAGGTGGAGGTGGCGGCGGACGGGCGCTCGCTGGTCTACCTGACGTCCACCGCCTCGACCCCGCCGCAGATGTACGCGGCCACGCTCCGGGGCGCGCGCGTCTCGGGCGAGCGCCGCCTGGGCGAGCTGAACCCGGGGCTGAAGGGGAAGACGATCCCGCGGGTGGAGGTGGTGCGCTGGAAGGGCGCCAACGACGAGGAGGTGGAGGGCCTTCTCTACTACCCGTTCGACTGGCGGCCGGGGCGGCGCCATCCGCTGGTCCTGAGCATCCACGGCGGGCCGGCGTCGGCCGACCTGGACGCGTGGAGCCAGACCTGGGGCAACCCGGCCATCCTGCTGCAGCAGCGCGGCGCGTTCGTGCTGAAGCCCAACTACCACGGCAGCACCAACTACGGGCTGGCGTGGGTGGAGTCCATCTGCTGCGGGCGGTACTACGACCTGGAGGTGCCCGACATCGAGCGCGGGGTGGACGCCATGATCGCCCGCGGGCTGGCGGACTCCACCAGGCTGGGGACGATGGGGTGGAGCAACGGCGCCATCCTCTCCATCGACATCACCACCCGCACCGGGCGCTACAGGGCCGCCTCCACCGGCGCGGGCGACGTGGAGTGGAGCAGCGACTGGGGCAACGTGGACTTCGGCGCATCGTTCGACAACTACTACCTCGGCAAGGCGCCGTACGAGGACCCCGACCTGTACGTCCGCAAGTCGCCGCTCTTCCGCATGGACCGGGTGACCACGCCCACGCTGATCCACTTCGGGACAGAGGACCGCAACGTCCCGCCCAGCCAGGGGTGGTCGCACTTCCGCGCGCTGCAGCAGATCGGCAGGGCGCCCGTGCGCTACGTGCTCTTTCCCGGCGAGCCCCACTCGCTGGGCCGCCTGGTGCACCAGCGGCGCAAGGTGGAGGAGGAGATGGCGTGGATGGACCGCTGGCTCTTCGGCACCTGGAAGGCCGAGGACGAGGCGGTGAAGACCGGCTCCCCGCTCGCCCAGGCGCTGCGGAGGACGCGGATCGCGGCGGAAGGCGGGCGCTACGGCGTGGTCCGCGCCGGCCGGCTGACGCCGGAGATCGTGGAGCACGGCGGGCTGCGGGTGGGGCGCTTCGAGGTGACGCGCGCCCAGCTCGCCGCCTTCGACCCGGCGTACCCCGTTCCCGCGGGGACGGAGAACCACCCCGCCGCCGGCGTCACCTTCGAGCGGGCGCGGGCCTACGCCGAGTGGCTGGCGCGCACCACGGGCGAGCCCTTCCGCCTGGGGACGGAGGCGGAGACGGCGCCGCTCTACTCCGGCGCGGCGGGCGACGAGAACACGCTGGACTGGTGGGCGGGCTACGCGCCCAACCCGGACGACGCCGCGCGGCTGCGCGCCAGGGCGGGGGAGATACCCGGCGCGGCGCCGCTGCTGAAGCCGGTGGGCAGCCACGCCGGCGCGGGGGAGCCCGAGCTGGTCTTCGACCTGGGCGGCAACGCGGCCGAGTGGGTGACGGCGCGCGACGGCACCGGCGTGCTCCGCGGCGGCAGCGCCGACCTGCCGGCGGACGCCCGCGCCCGC
>JASLAX010000240.1 GCA_030146875.1 Longimicrobiaceae bacterium | reverse complement strand
CCGCGGCCTGCGCGCCCGGGGCCGCCGCCGTGGCGCGCCCGCCCCCGCCGCCGCACGCGGCCTCGGGAAAGGGTCGTGAACGGGATCTCGCGTTGCGGCCGGGTCGGGAGCCGTGGCAGCTTTCGGCCATCCACCGTCGCGGCGCTCCCGCCGTCCTCCTCCGCTCCCAGACCGCGTGCCCGAGCGTCGTCCGGCCCTCTCCATCGTCGTCCCCGCGCTGAACGAGGCGCAGGGGATCGAGGCGGCGCTGCGGCCCCTCCAGCCGCTGCGCACTCGCGGCGTGGAAGTCGTGGTGGCCGACGGCGGGAGCGCGGACGCCACGGCCACGCTCGCGGCGCCGCTGGCGGACGTGGTGCTGACGTCGGAGCGGGGGCGGGGGCGGCAGCAGAACGCGGGGGCTCGGGCGGCTCGTGGGGACGTCCTGCTCTTCCTCCACGCCGACACCGTGCTGCCGGAGGGGGCGGACGCCGTCGTCCTGGACGCCCTGGAGCGGTCGGGGCGCGGATGGGGCCGTTTCGACGTGTGCCTGTCGGGACGGACGCCGATGCTGCGCGTGGTGGAGCGGATGATCTCGTGGAGGTCGCGCGCCACGGGGATGGCGACGGGGGACCAGGCGATCTTCGTGCGCCGCGACTGGTTCGAGCGCGTGGGTGGGTTCCGCGAGGTGCCGCTGATGGAGGACCTGGAGATGTCGCGCGCCCTGAAGCGCCTGGGGCCGCCGCTCTGCCTGCGCGAGACGGTGACGACGTCCAGCCGACGGTGGGAGGAGCGGGGCGTGGGGCGGACGATCCTGCTGATGTGGCGGCTGCGGCTGGCGTGGTGGCTGGGCGCGGACCCGGCGGACCTGGCGCGGCGGTATCGCTGATTCGTAGACATGGGTGAGGAGGCCGATCGCCCTCTCCCGGACGTACCCACCGCCTCGTCTTCGGCGTCCTCTCCGACGCCGTCCCATCTCCACGAAAAGCATCGATGCCGATTCGTCGTCCTCTCCTCCTCGTCCTCTCTCTCCTTCCTCTCCTCCCCTCCGTGCCGGTGGAGGCGCAGGACGTGGCCGCGCGCACGCTGACGCGGCGCGAGATCCCCGCCGGGGTGGTGCACCGCGGAGAGTTCCAGGGCGCCCGCCGGTGGACCGACCGCACGGGCGACAACATCGTGCTGCTGACGCGCACCCGCGAGGTGGTGGTGGAGCGGGGGGAGCAGGACCCCGCGAAGTCGCGGGAGATCTACGCCTACCACTACGTGCGCCAGAGCGCGGGATGGCGGCTGCTGTGGCAGACTCGCGACTACGTGAGCGGGTGCGAGTTCGACCTGGTGCTGCACTTCGCCCCCGGCTCGCTGCGCGTGACGGACGTGGACCGGGACGGGATCGCCGAGACGAGCTACGTCTACTTCGCGACCTGCACCAGCGACGTGTCGCCGTCGTCCCTGAAGGTGATCCTGCACGAGGGCGCCGCGAAGTACGGCATCCGCGGCACCACCGACCTCCGTCCGCTGGACCGCGCGTACCCCGCGCCCGAGAAGCAGGTGGACCCCGCGCTAGCGCGCCTTCCCGCCCTGCGCGCCCTGGCCGAGCGCCAGTGGAGGCGCTACGTGCGACAGACGACGTTCGAGGAGGGCGGCCCGCCCTGATCGTCGGACGAACCTGGAGAACGCGAAGGGAGCCGCACCCGTCGGGCGCGGCTCCCTTCGCGTTCCGCCTCTGCGATCTACGAATCTTCATGGCCGCTGAGGGGCGCGAGGCAGTGAAGGATTGCCTCGAGCCACTCGCGCATCGACGACTCAGGAGGACCCCAATCACTCTGCAGATCGTGGAGCACGAGCTGCCTGAGATCATCCTCGGAACGGGGCGCGTTCAAGACAGAAGCGAGCTCCGCTCGCACACCTCGGAGTTGGTCCGGGCCCGAGTCACGGACGTATCGTGACACGACCGCCTGCCAGGTAGGATCGTCTAGATCCCAATCCTGGTGGAAGTACCCCGCAAACAGGGTGAACAGCAGGGGAAACGCGGCACGGGCGCGGCTCTCTTCATCCATCGTCGCTCCCCTACATCGCCCATTCCCGCCACCCGGGCGGAAGGTCCTCCACCTTGTCGACGTCCGTTCGCTCGTCCAGCAGCGCCGGCTCGATCGCGGCGGCGCGAAGCCGGTCGACGGTGACGGCCAGGACGCGGTCGGTGCTCCAGGGGACGTCGGAGAAGAGCGCGGGGAGAGGACGGCGCAGGCCGAGGAGCCAGTAGCCACCGTCCCGCGCGGGGCCCAGGACGGCGTCCTCGCCGGAGAGGAGGTCGAGAGCGCGGCGGAGGTCGGACGCGGCGAGGTCCGGCAGGTCCGAGCCCACGATAGCGACGCGCTCGAAGCCCGCGGCGAAGGCGCGGCGGAAGGCGTCCTCCATCCGCGCGCCCAGGTCGCCGTCCGCCTGCGGGAGGTACGTCGCGCCCGTTCCCAGCCAGTGACGGGTGGCCGCCCCCGCGTCCCCCGGGGTGTGGTGGATGCGGACGGAGACTGCGGGGCCGACGGCGCGTGCCTGCTGGACGGCGTGCTCCGCCAGGCGGCGGTAGATGCGCAGCGCGGCGTCGGCGCCGATCTCCGCGGCCAGGCGGGTCTTCACCTGGCCCGCGACCGGCGCGCGGACGAAGACAAGGATCGCCTCGCGGGCCGTCACGCGCCGGCGGAGGCAGGCGCGGGTCGGCCGCCGGTGCGCAGGTAGTCGGCGAACTCGTCCGGCAGCGTGCTCTCCAGGATCGCGCGCGCCGTGGCCTCCACGTCGTACTCCACGCGCACGTGCTCCACCGCCACGCCGTCGGCGGAGACGTCGAGCAGCACGTAGCCCGCGCGCGGGTCGCCGTCCTTGGGGCGACCGACGGAGCCGGTGTTCACGAAGCGCACGCCGTCCACCTCGCGAGTCCACGGCACGTGCGTGTGCCCGAAGCAGACCACGTCCCCCGCCCTGCCCCCCGCCTGCTCCGCCATCTTCCGGCAGAACGCGTCGTCGCGGTCCGCCGTCCAGTAGAGCGTGTTCAGGGTGGGCGCGCCGTGGACGAGGATGAGTCGCAGCCCCGCCACGTGCCCCCCCAGCGGGCGCAGGTCCATGCGGAACGGCAGCGCCGCCAGCCAGCGCCGCGTCTCCTCCGTCACCGCGTCGCGCGTCCAGGCGTAGGAGAGGTGCGACAGCTCCTCCTGGCGGGCGTCCTCGTACCTGCAGCCGCAGTGCTTGTACGCCGTGGCGACGGTGGAGTCGTAGTTCCCGCCGACGCCGGTGATGCCCTCCGCGCGGATGCGGGCGACGGTCTCGTTGGGCCAGGGCGCGTATCCCACCAGGTCGCCCAGGTGGTGCACGGCGTCGGCCCCGCGCCACGCGACGTCCGCGAGGACGGCGTCGAGCGCCGGCAGGTTGGCGTGCACGTCGGAGAGAAGGGCGATGCGCATGGTGGTCGTCCGTTCGCGGGCTAGCGCCGCTGGCTCATGCTGATGGCGGTGAACTCGATGGCGCTGCGCTCCGGCGAGCCGCGGTACAGCTCCAGCAGCTCGCGCCGGCGGGCGCGCTCCCGGTCGTCCACCCCGCACGCGTCGATCAGCGCCTCCAGGTCCCTCTCCACCCCCTCGCGCGTCTCGTTGCGCAGGCAGAGCAGGCTCAGGCCGCTGAAGGGGAAGCGGTCGAAGACGTCCAGCAGCAGGTCGCGCAGCGCCGGGCTGTTGCGCAGGTGGAAGGCGATGGTGCGGTCCACCCCGCGGATGGGGTACTCCGGGAACGCCGCCGAGTGCATGAGGGCGGAGGCGAAGTTGTTCAGGATCAGCTCCGCCATGGCCTTGATCTCGTCCGGGCTGGCCGCGTCGCCCTGCCGCCAGGTGCGCCCGTCGTAGAAGTACGGCCGCAGGTATGGACGCTCCACCAGCAGGCGCGCGTGGTCCGACGTCTCGGCGATGGCGCGCTGGATGAGCTGCAGGTCGGGCTGACGCTGCGCCAGCTCCAGGCTGCGCATGGCCGCCTCGATCTGCTTCTGCGCCGCCTTGAGCTGCTGGCGGAACACCGTGTAGTTGAGCAGGCCCACGCCCACCAGCAGCAGCGTGCCGGCGATGCTCAGCAGCCCGATCCAGCCCTCTACGCGCATCGAAGCCGTTCCGGAGAGAGGAGGATGCGTCCCACGCCGCCGGCGCTCACGCGCAGCACCCGGTGCGGTCGGGCGGCGGAACGTCGGGCGGGCGCACCTCGCGCACCAGCTCCGCCACCTCGTCCAGCGTCCGGGGGACGAGCGAGTAGTAGACCCAGCGCCCCTCCCGGCGGTCGCTCACCAGCCCCGCCGTGCGCAGCACCTTCAGGTGGAACGAGAGGCGGGACTGCGCCGCGTCCAGCGCGCCGGTCAGGTCGCAGACGCAGCGCTCGCCGCCGGAGAGCAGGCGCACGATGCGCAGCCGCGTCTCGTCGCTCAGCGCGTGGAATACCCGCGCGGCGTGCGCGACGTCGGTCCGGGGCGGGGTCAGCGTGCTCATGCGTCCAATCTATCAACGTCGGTTGTTGCATCAAGCGCCTCTCCCAGCAGGCGCTCCACGATCACCACGTCGCGCCAGGCGCCGTCGAGCCTCGCGTGGCGGCGGTACACCCCCACCTCGCGGAAGCCGTGCCGCGCGCAGAGGTCCAGCGAGCCCCGGTTCTCCGGAAAGATGCGGGAGAGGACCTTCCACGCCCCCGCCGCCTCCAGCGCGGGGAGGAACGCCGCCATCAGCGCGTCCCCCACCCCACGACCCCGCGCGTCGCCGCGCACGTACACCGAGAACTCCGCGATCCCCCCGTAGCACTCCCGGGCCCGGTAGGCGGAGGCCGCCACGAAGCCGACGACGTCGCCCCGGTCGACGGCCACCAGCACGGGGTGGCGGGGGTCGCCCAGCCACGGCCGCAGCTCGTCCGGCGTGCGCTCGCGCGTCTCGAACGTCGCGCCGCGGCCGCGGATGCCCTCGTTGTAGATCGCCGCCACGGCGGGGAGGTCGTCCTCCGTGGCCGGGCGGATGGAGACGTCGCTCACCGCGCGGCCTCCGCGAGGGGGGTGGAGCGGCGCCCGCCGCCCAGGGGAAGGACGGCCACGCCCGCGAGCAGCGATGCCGCCGCCAGGGCGGCCAGCACGGCCGGGTAGCCCGCCACGGAATGGAGCACGCTGGCCCCCACCGGCGCCAGGGCGCGCGACGCCGCCAGGACCAGCGCCAGGGCGCCGCCGATCGCCCCGTACTCCGCGGCCCCGAACGACTCCGCCACCAGCGCCGCCCGCGCCGGGGAGATGGCCCCGAACCCGGCCCCGAAGAGCAGCACGAACCCCCACAGGCCCACGCCGCCGGACGACGCCAGCAGCACCAGGATCCCCGCCGCCTGCAGCCCGAAGATCGCCGCCGCCACGGCGCCGCGCGGCACCCGGTCGCCCAGGGGCGTCAGCACCAGCCGCCCGGGCAGCGCCGCGGCGCCCACCGCCCCCATCACCGCCGCCGCGGCCGCCGGCGCGTGCCCGCGCTCGCCCAGCAGCATCACCAGGTGCACCGGCAGCGCGGAGGTCGCCAGCGTGGCCAGCGCGAACCCCGCCGCGATGCGCACGAACGCCCGCGACCGCAGCGCCTCGCGCGCCGTCACCCCGGCCTCCGCGGACGTGTCCACGCCCACCGACCGTGCGCCCGGAGGCGGCAGCGCGTCCCCGTCCGGCGCCAGGCCCAGGTCCGCCGGGCGGCGGCGGAGGAGCAGCGCGTGCGGCGGGATCGTGAGCACCGCCAGGATCGCCGCGAGCGCCACGGCCGCGCCCCGCCACCCCATCGTCCGCACCAGCCGCTCGGCGAGCGGAACGAAGATCACGCTGGCGAATCCCCCCGCGAAGGTGAGCGCGGTGAGCGCGCGCCCCCTCCCCCGCCGGAACCACGTGGCGACCACGGCGAAGGCGGGCTCGTACAGCACCGCGGCCATCGCCGCGCCCAGCCCGGCCCAGACCAGGTAATGCCCGGCGAGGGTGTCCACCGAGGCCCAGGCCAGCAGGAGCAGCGCCGCCGCCGCGGACCCCGCGGTCATCAGCGCGCGCGCGCCGTGGCGGTCCACCCACCGCCCGGCGGGGATCGCCAGCAGGCCGGAGACGCCCAGGGCGACGGAGTACGCGCCCGTCACCGCCGTCCGCGACCACCCCGTCTCCGCCTCGACCGGGGCGACTAAGACGGCGAACGCGTACGCCAGGATCCCGTACGACACCGTCTCGGTGAGGGAGACCGCCCCTACCATCGTCCAGCCGGGGTAGACGCGCGGAAGGCGCCCGGGCGTCAGCCGCAGCACGACCCCGCGCCCAGGACCGGCAGCCCGCGCCCGGCCGGAGCGGCGGAGACCGCCGGGGCCGGCTCCGGCGCCGCGCACGAGGCGGCGCCGGCCGTCGCTTCCGCCGCCTCCGGCCCGCAGCAGCCGCCCCCTCCGCCCGCGTCCGTCGAGCAAACGCCGGTCTCCGGCAGCACCAGCTCCACCGCCCGCGCGCCCGCCTCGTCGCCGGTGAGCTTGGCGACCACGGAGCGCACCTGCTCGTAGCCGGTGAGGAGCAGGAAGGTGGGCGCGCGGCCGTAGCTCTTCATCCCCACCACGTAGAAGCCCGCCTCCGGGTGCGCCAACTCCGCCGCGCCGTGGGGGTAGACGGTCCCGCAGGAGTGGACGTTGGGGTCGATGAGCGGGCCGAGCGCGGCGGGGCACTCCAGTGCCGGGTCCAGGGAGAGGCGCACCTCGCGCAGCATGTCGAGGTCCGGCCGGAAGCCCGTCGCCACCACCACCTCGTCCACCGGACCGATGGCGGCGCCGCCCTCGCCGTGGACCACCAGGGCGCCCTCCACCCGGGCCACGCGGATCGCGCGGAAGCCGGTCACCAGCCGCACCGCCCCGCTCTCCACCACGTTCCGCAGCCGCGTGCCCAGGGCGCCGCGCGCCGGGAGCGCGTCCTTCGCCTCTCCGCCCCAGAGGCGCGCCCCGTCCTCCCGCCGCACCGCCCACACCACCTCCGTCCCCGGCACCTGGACGGAGAGCGCCGCCAGGTCCAGCAGCGCGTTGAAGGCCGAGTGCCCCGACCCCACGACCAGCGTCCGCTTCCCGGCGTACCGCGCCCGGTCCGCGCCGCGCACGTCGGGGATCCCGTAGACGAAGCGGTCCGCCGCCTCCGCCTCGCCCTCCGCCGGCAGCCCGTCGGCGCCCATGGGGCTGGGCGTGGTCCACGTCCCGGAGGCGTCGATCACGGCGCGCACCCGGTGGCGCTCCTCGCGCCCGTCGGCCCCGCGGGATACCACCACGAACTCCGACTCCGCCCGCCCCGCGTCCTTCACCTTGTCGCGCCCGGCCCGCGTCACCGCCGTAACCTTCCGCCCCAGCCGCAGGTGCGGCGCGAGGGCGGGGAGGGCCGCCAGCGGCTCCAGGTAGTCGCGCACCAGCTCGCCGCCCGTGGGCGCCGCCTCCCCGTCCGGCCGCGTCCACCCGGTGGCCTCCAGCATCCCCCCCGCCACGCCGTCCACCATGTACTTCCACGGAGAGAAGGTGCGCACGTGCGCCCAGCCCCGCACGCCCGCCCCCACGGCATCCCCTGACTCCAGCACCAGCGGCGTCTCGCCCCGCGCGACGAGGTGCGCCGCCGCCGCCAGCCCGACGGGCCCCGCGCCGATCACCGCGACGGGCAGGACGCTGCGCTCCCTGGCCTCCATGGTAGCCTCCGAATCAAGAACGGTTGATGTATCAGAGCGGAGAAGAGGGCCCCGGATCCACCCTGCTCCGCATTGGTTGCGCAATACAATTAATCAACCGCGATTGGTTCGTCAAGGGTCGCGTCGCGTCCGCGAGCTCCAGTGACTGGATGCCCGCCAAAGCTGGAGGGGGTGGAGGTCACCCCGGGCGGAAGGAGGGGGCGCGACGAACGAAGAGGGGAGAGTACCACGGGACAGGAGGAAGCCGCCCCCTCACCGGCGGTTGAAACCGCTGCAACGACTACACGAAGCCCGCCTTCGCGGGCTGTCCTGCCCTCCCCCGGACCGAGCCTCCGTCCACGAGACGGGCTCCCGGGGTCCGCATCGTCGGCCCGATCCACTCGCTCCCGGAAAAGCAGCCACCGGGCTGGTGCTGCCGACAACCCGAGATGCCGCCGACGCACCCTCCGCGTTCTCCGCGCCTCCGCGTGTGACCCGCCGTTGCCGTCCCTCCGCGCACTCCGTGAACTCCGCGTTCCTCCCTCGTCGCCGGACGCGCGGCGAGAGGCAGCTATGCGCGTGGGGACGTCACGCGATGCCGGCTTGGCGCTGCAGCCACCGGATGTACGCGATGATGGCCGTCGCCTGCTCCGGGGTGACGCCGGTGACGGGAGGCATGTCCCCGAAGCTCCAGTGGTGCGCCCGCACCCCGGACGAGATCGCCTGCTGGAACGCGGCGTCGGAGTGGTGGTTGGGCTCGTAGTACAGGTGGACGAGCGGCGGACCCGTCCGGGTTCCCAGCGCCGCCTCGCCGTGGCAGCCGCGGCAGCTCGCCTCGAACAGGCGCTTCCCCTCCGCGTGCTCGGCGGGCACCGGCATGCGGCGGAACGCCTCGGAGGAGTCCTTCTCCTGGGGGGCGCGGTCGCAGGCGGATGCGGCCAGGGTGACCAGGACGGCGATGGCGATGCGGCGCACGGCTGCCTCCGTGAGGTGGAGAGGGTGTGCGGGCGCCCGGGAGAGGACGGGCGGCGGATGGCGTGCGTCGTGCAAGGTGCCGGCCGGCCGTGGCGGAGCGTCCGCCGCGACTTCCTTCCACCCGTGGTCCCGGATCTATGCGAGTGATTCCCTCCCGCCGCGCGCGGACCGTCTCCGGCGCCCTGCTCACCGCCGCGGGAGCGACCGGTGCCGCGTGGATCCTGGACTCCGGCCGGCGCGAGCGCGAGACGCGGCGCGTGCACCGCGCGCTGGTGGACTGCCTGCTGAACGTGCTGAACGCGGGCGATCCCGACACCGAGCGCCACTCGCGGCGCGTGGCGGACCTGTGCACCGCCATGGCCGGCGCGCTGCGGCTTCCGCGCGAGGAGAAGGCCACGCTGCGGATGGCGGCGCTGCTGCACGACATGGGCAAGATCGACGACCGCTTCTTCGACGTGGTGCACTCCCGCCGCCCGCTCACCCCCGAGCAGCGCGCGCGCATCGAGCACCACCCGCACGAGAGCGCCCACATCCTGAGCCCGCTCGAGGAGCTGCACCCGGGCATCCGGCAGATCGTCTCGTCGCACCACGAGTGCTGGGACGGCAGCGGCTATCCCTGCGGCCTGGAGGGCGAGGACATCCCCCTGCCCGCGCGCGTCATCGCCCTGGCCGACGCGTTCGACGCCATCACCCAGCACCGAAAGTACCGCGAGGCCACCCCCGTCCCCGAGGCGCTGGAGGTGCTGCGCAGGGGGATGGGCTCGCAGTTCGACCCGCGGATGGTGCGCCTGCTCGACGACCCTCGCCTGGTGGAGGCCTGGACCGCCGTCGTGGAGCGCGGGCGCGCGGCGGAGGCCCGCGACCGAGACGGGGACGACGGGGTCACCACGGAGGCCACCGTGAACGTCGGCAGGGCCGCGCCGTTCGACCAGGCCTGACCGACCGACCGTCACCCCTCTCCCGCGCGCGGCTCCGCCCGGTGCCCGTCTACCTCACCCCCTGCGCTCCGCGCGCAGCCAGACGCCGCCGCTCGGACGGAGGGTGATCAGCGGCTGCGTCCGCGGGGGTGGGGCTCCGCAGCGGCCGAAGCGCCAGCGGCGGGCGAGGGTGGCCAGGAGCAGGATCCCCTCCGTCCAGGCGAACCCCTCGCCGATGCACTTCCGCGGGCCGCCGCCGAAGGGGAAGTACGCCTGCCTGGGGAGCGCGTCCTCGTTCTCGGGCATCCAGCGCTCGGGGCGGTACGCCTCCGCGTCGGTCCACCAGCGGGGGTCGCGGTGCGACAGGTACGGCGACATCAGGACGATGGTGCCGGCGGGGATGCGATAGCCGCCGATCTCGAAGTCCTCCAGCGGCTCGCGCCCGATCGCCCACGCCGGCGGATAGAGGCGCATCGACTCCGCGAACGCCGCGCGGGTGAAGGGAAGGCGCGGCACGTCGGCCGCCGTGGGGTCGCGGTCCAGCGCGTCCACCTCCGCGTGCAGCGCCGCCTCCGCCTGGGGGTGCGCCGCGAGGAGGTGCCACGTCCACGAGAGCGCGTTCGCCGTGGTCTCGTGCCCGGCCAGGAAGAGCGTGAGCACCTCGTCGCGGAGCTGCTCGTCGTCCATCCCCCCGCCCCCGCCCTCCTCGTCCCGCGCGGCCAGCAGCAGGCCCAGCAGGTCCCGCCGGTCCTCGCCGCTCCGGCGCCGCGCCTCGATGATCCCGTAGATGGATGCGTCCAGCCGCACGCGCGCCCTGCGTCCCCGCAGCGTCGCGGGGACGGGCAGGCGGTCGAGCAGCGGACCCAGCGGGTTGCTCAGGCGGGTGAAGAGGGAGAGCGCGTCGGTCAGGGCGCCGCTGATCTCGTCCGCCTCCCGCTGCACGTCCGCGCCGAAGAGCGTCTCGCCGGCCACGTTCAGCGTCAGGCGGTTCATCTCCCGGGCCAGGTCCAGCTTCTCGCCGTCCTTCCACCCCTCCGCCGCGCGGCGGGCGTGCCGCGCCATGGTCTCGCCCATCGCGGCCACCGTGTCGCGGTGGAAGGCGGGCTGGGCCAGGCGGCGCTGGCGCAGGTGCGCCTCGCCCTCGCTGGTGAGCAGGCCGTTGCCCAGCAGCACGCGGGCGCGCTGCAGCGCCAGCGACTTGATGAAGTTGCGGTGGCGCACCACCATGACCTCTCGCGCGTGGTCCGGGTGCGCCAGCAGGTAGAAGCGCCGCGGCCCGATGCGGAAGCGCGCCACGTCGCCGTAGCGGCGCGAGACGCCGGTCAGGAACGCGAGCGGATCGCGGCGGAACGCGCGGATCCGCTGCAGCGGGATGCCCCCCGTCGGTCCGGGCGGGTCGGGAAGGCGGACGGTGGCGGCCATGACCGGATCGGGTGCGGGGGAACGGCGCTCGCGGCTCCCGGAAGATACGATCCCCGCCTCCGTCCCGCTCTCCACCCGGCACGACGACGAAGGCATCCGCGACGGACTTGTCGCTCGGCAGGCGACCGGGTGGGGGGAAAAGAACGCGGCGCACGAAGGGCCCCGGACGTCGCCCGGGGCCCTTCTCGCCGTCGCGGACACCGATCCTCAGCGGATGACGGTGCCGATGCGGCCCCAGCGGGCGGTGGTCAACAGGCGCGGGAACGGCGCATCGTAGTCCTGCTTGTCGTACGAGAAGTAGACGAACATCGGCTTGCCGCGGATCACGTCGCGGGGGATGGGGCCCATGTAGCGGGAGTCCAGCGACTCGTCGCGGTTGTCGCCCATCAGCCAGTAGTGCCCGGCGGGCACCACCAGCGGGCCCCAGGTCTCGCGCGTGGGGCGGTACGTCTGGCGGTTCACCCCCGGCGGCAGCAGGGAGAGGTGGTTGCGGAAGCCGTACTGCTCCGGGTCCACCCCCTCGGCCGGGGAGCCGCCGCGCCCGTCCAGCGGGATCTCGCCGTCGGGTTGGCCTACGTCGCGCACGTAGGGCTCGTCCAGCGTGCGGCCGTTCCGCAGCAGCGCGCCCGCGCGCATCTCCACCGTGTCGCCCGGCTCCCCGATCACCCGCTTCACCACGTCGATCACGGGCTGGTTGTACGTGGGGCGAAAGACGACCACGTCGCCGTGCCGCGGCTCGCGGAACCCGGGCAGGCGCTTGTCCACCAGCGGCACGTGGGGGCCGTAGATGGCGTTGTTGGCCATCAGGTAGTCGCCCACCAGCAGCGTGGACTCCATGCTCCCCGAGGGGATGGAGAAGGCCTGGAGCAGGAAGGTGCGGATGACCAGGAACAGCACCAGGGCCACGCCCAGGGACTTGGTCCACTCCACCGCCTCCTGCTTCAGGGAGAGCTTCTCCCTGGGGGTCTTGTCGTCGCCCTTGCTCTTGCTCTTGCCCGCGGCGGTGCGCTTGCCGCCGCGAAGGGCGTCGCGCGTCTCGGAGGATGCCACGTGGGTCTCGGGAAGGTGTGGGGGTGCCGTGCGTCGGCGGCGCCTGCGCGCGCGGCGGTCCGGGACCCGCCCCGGCAGCCGCCGCGCGCCCTCTCTACCCGCGCGCTCCGGGGGCGTTCCCGCGCGGCGGCCCGCGAACGGCCCGCGGCCGGGCGCGCCTGCAAGGTACAGCGGCGGCGGGCGCGGCGGAACGGCCGGGCTCCCGCGGGCGGGGCGGGGCAACGTCTGTACAAGCCCGTACATTGCATTGGACGAACGCCGCCGTCGACCGGGCGGCCGCGCCCACGCCCCGGAGCCATGACCGACCCCGTCCCGCCCCTCGTCCGCGACCCCGAGCGCCTGGCCGCCCTGCGCGAGCTGGAGCTGCTGGACACGCCCGCCGAGCCCGGCTTCGACCGGCTGACGGCGCTGGCCGCGCGCGTGCTGCGCGCACCGGTGGCGCTGGTGTCGCTGGTGGACGGGGACCGGCAGTTCTTCAAGAGCGCCGTGGGGCTGGGCGAGCCATGGGCGTCGCGCCGGGAGACGCCGCTCTCGCACTCCTTCTGCCAGCACGCGCTCGGCCGGCACGCCCCCCTGCTGGTGGAGGACGCCCGGCTGGACCCCCTGCTGCGCCACAACCTGGCCATCCCCGACCTGGGCGTGGTCGCCTACGCCGGCGTGCCGCTCACGACGGGGGACGGGCGGCCGCTGGGGGCGTTCTGCGCCATCGACCACGTGCCCCGCCGCTGGACCGACGACGAGGTGGAGGTGCTGCGCGGCCTTGCGGCCATGGCGGCGACGGAGATCGAGCTGCGCCGCCGTATCGCCCGCCACCTGGCGGCCGAGGCGGCGCTGCGGCAGAGCGAGTCGCGCTTCCGCACGGTGGTGGAGAGCCTGGACGAGGGGCTGCTGATCTCCGACGCCGACGATGTGGTCCTGTACGTCAACGCGCGCTTGGAGGAGATCACCGGGTGGAGCGCCGCCGAGATGGTGGGGCGCCGCTCGCGCGAGGTGCTGGTGCCGGAGGAGGACCGCATGGCCTTCTCCCAGCGCCTGGCCCGCCGGCGCGGAGGCGCGTCGGAGCGGTACGAGATGCGGGTGAAGCGCCGCGACGGCTCGTACGGCTGGGTGGAGGTGGGCGCCGTGCCCCTGCTGGACGAGGAGGGCCGCGTGGTGGGCACCGTGGGCTCCACCACCGACATCGGGGAGCGCCGCCGCGCGGGGGAGGAGCTGCACCGCGCGCACGAGCAGCTCCGTGCGCTCGTCCAGGCCTCGCCGCTCTCCGTGGTCACCATGGACGCGGAGGGGCGCGTCACCCTGTGGAACCCCGCGTCGGAGCGGATCTTCGGGTGGACGGCCCAGGAGGTGCTGGGCGGGCCGCTGCCCGCCGTGCCGGAGGAGGACCGCGCGGAGCACGGGGACCTGTGCCGCCGCGTGCTGGCGGGGGAGACGATCACCGGCTCCGGCGTGGTGCGCCTGCGGCGCGACGGCACCCGCGTGCCCGTCCGCCTCTCCGTCGCCCCGCTGGCGGGGGCCGACGGCGTGCCGTCGGGGGTGCTGGCGGTGATGGAGGACGTGAGCGCGCGGCGCGAGGTGGAGCGGATGAAGGACGAGTTCGTCTCCATCGTCTCGCACGAGCTGCGCACCCCGCTCACCTCCATCCGCGGCTCGCTGGGCCTGCTGGCCAGCGGCAGGACGGGCCCCGTCCCCGAGCGCGGGCAGCGGCTGCTGGAGATCGCCATCC
Source organism: Longimicrobiaceae bacterium (assembly GCA_030146875.1). GTDB lineage: Bacteria > Gemmatimonadota > Gemmatimonadetes > Longimicrobiales > Longimicrobiaceae > JASLAX01. The sequence goes on along the minus strand of JASLAX010000240.1, from coordinate 1,610 downwards.
AGAACACCGACCGCCTGGTGCGGCTGATCAACGACATCCTGGACGTGGAGCGCATGGAGGCCGGCCTGCCGGACCTGGCGCCCCGGCCGGTGGAGGCGCGGGAGCTCATGCGCCTGGCGGCCGAGGCGGTGGCGGGGACGGCGGAGCGCGAGGGGATCGAGGTGACCGTCCTTCCCTCGCCCGAGCGGGTGCTGGCGGACCCCGACCGCATCGTGCAGACGCTGGTGAACCTGGTCTCCAACGCGGTGAAGTTCTCCCCCGCGGGGAGCGAGGTGCGGATGGAGGCGGCGCGCGCCGGCAGCATGGCCGTCTTCCGCGTCAGCGACCGGGGGCGCGGCATCCCCGCCGAGAAGCTGGACTCCGTCTTCGAGCGCTTCCAGCAGGTGGACTCGTCCGACGCGCGGCAGAAGGGGGGCACGGGGCTGGGGCTGGCCGTGTGCCGCGGGATCGTGGAGGCGCACGGGGGATGGATCCGGGCCGAGAGCGTCCCCGGCGAGGGGAGCGTCTTCACCTTCACCCTGCCGCTCGCGCCCCAGGAGGATCTCGCGCCGTACGCCGACGGCACGGAGGAGAGCGCGGCGCCGCGGGTCCTGCTCTGCGATCCGGACGGCGCCCTGGGGGACGCGACGGCCGCCGTGCTGGAGGGGAGCGGCTACCGCGTGCGGCTGGCGCGGTCGGCCCGGGAGGCGCTGGCGGCCGCCGCGGAGGAGCCGCCGTCGGCCGTGCTCCTGGTGCCGGGCCGGCCGGGGCTGGACGTGGCGGCGGCGGTGGAGGGCCTGCGCGTCCACCCCGCCACCCGCGACGTGCCGGTGGTGATGGTGGCGCCGGGGGACGACGCGCCCTCGCCCGCGCTGCACGAGGCGGCGGACGTGCTGCTGCGGGCGCTGCGGCGAGCGGTGCAGGGCGAGCAGCCGTGCTGCGACGTGCTGCTGGTGGAGGACGACGACGACCTGGCCCGGGTGGTGGGCGAGGTCTTCCACGGGCGGAGCATCACCTGGCGTCACGCGCGCACCGCCGCGGAGGCCATGCGCCTGGCGAACAAGGTGGAGTTCCGCCGGGTCGTGCTGGACCTGGGCCTGCCGGACGGCGACGGGCTGGAGGTGGTGGACTGGCTGCGCGCCCGCGACCGCCTGCGCGACGTGCCCGTGCTGCTCCACACCGCCCGCGACCCCGGCGAGCCGGAGCGCGCCCGCCTGGGCGCGGGCCCCACGGAGCTGCTGGTGAAGGGCCGCGCCTCCCCGGCGGAGTTCGAGGAGCGCGTCGCGGCCATCCTGCGGCGCGTGGCGCCGCTGGCCCCGTCCGGGAGCGGGTGACGTCGTTACACGGAATGGCGCATCGGATGCTTGCCAGATCGCGATCGTCCGACTACTGATTAGAGGGGATCCGCTCGCGGCCGCGCCGCGCCTCGCGATGCACTCCCTTTCCGCCATCCCGTTCGGAGATGATGTCGACGGAGCCACTGCGAGTCCGGCTCGCCGGGATGGAGGATGCCGACGCCGAGGCCCTGGCCGGCCTGCTGGCGCACGCCGGGATGCGCGCGGAGCGGGACGCCTCCGCCCGGGCCGGGGCGGCCGAGCGCGGCGGCGGCGGCGACGCCGTGCTGTCGTCGG
>JASLAX010000120.1 GCA_030146875.1 Longimicrobiaceae bacterium | reverse complement strand
GGCTGCAGGGCGGCACCGGCAGCGTCTCCTTCTCGCTGTACGTGTGGGACACGGCGCCCGGCTCGGCCCCGCGCGCGGGTCAGCCCAGCAGCGTGGCCAGCGTCGCGCCGAGCGTGGCGGCGTCGCTCCAGGGCTGACCCGCGCGCGGGGCCGAGCCGGGCGCCGTGTCCCACACGTACAGCGAGAAGGAGACGCTGCCGGTGCCGCCCTGCAGCCCGGTGCCCACCGGCTCCACCTCCCAGAACAGCGGCGCGGCGACGGCGAAGTGGCGGGCGTGATGGTACCGGTACCCCGAAGGCGGCTCGGGGGCGCGGGGGGCGGCACCGGCCTGCCCCCCGGCCGGAGCGGCGATCGCCAGGCCGAGGAGCGCGGCGGAGAGCAGGGGGCGCGGCAGAGGCATGCGGAGGCGTCGGATCGGCGGAGGGGACTGAAAGCTCGCACGGCATCCATCGACTCCAGGGCTACTGCAATCCTCCGACCGGGGCGCCCAGGCCTCCCGGTCGTGAGGTGCGCCGGCTACCGGCTCCTGCCGACGCCGTAGTGCGCGCCGCTGACCCACTCGCGCCGCACGAGCCCCATCCGCCGGGAATCCGCACGAAGCCGAACCGGTAGATCTCGATCCAGGTCGTGCGGCCGCTCGGCCCTCGTGGAGGGCTGCGCGAGCCGATCTCCGGAGATGGCCGCGCGCAACCGCGGCATCGGTGGCCGTCCGGTCATCCACCCCTCCCCGGCGTGTCGAAGACCGCGAGCACCCGCCCGCCGGGAGCCAGCCAGCGCTCCGCGAGCCTCCGTGCCCGCTCGGCCTCGCGGTGGAAGAGCCCCACGCGCACGGCGAAGATCACGTCGAAGCGCCGATCGCCCAGGTCCAGGCTCTCCATCTCTCGGACGACGAACTCCGCCCGCCCGCCATGGACGAACCTCTCGTTCCGCCGGCTCGCCGCGGCGATCATCTTCGCCGAGCGGTCCACGCCCACGTACCGGCCGCCCTCCAGCCGCTCGCAGACGAGCGTGGCGGCCACGCCGTGCCCGCAGCCGATCTCCAGCACTCCGTCGCCGGGGCGGATGCCGATCCCGTCCACGATGGACCCGAGCCGCGCGTTCGCCATCTCTGGTGTGAGCGGATGAGGGTGCCGACGCCCACGCGGGGCGCCCCGGCGAGAGGGGCGACGGGTCAGCGCCCGCCGCGACGGGGGAACCCGTCCAGGAACGCCCTCGCGGACGGCGAGCGCTCGATGGCGGCCTCGTCCAGGCGCTTCTCCCACCGCAGGCCGTCGCCGTTGGCGAGGATGATCAGGGTGAGCCGCTCGGCGGGATCGTCGCTCAGCACCTTCAGGTACAGGGCGGAGTAGCGCCCCTCCCACAGCCCGGTGTGCCACGCCAGCCGCCGGCCGCGGTACGTTCCCAGGAACCAGCCCAGCCCGTAGGGAAGCGGCTGGCCCGAGGGCGTCCGCGCAGGGCTCCACATCGCCGCGCGCGACGCAGGGGAGAGGAGGCGGCCGGCGGTGAGCGCCACGTCGAACGCGGCCAGGTCGTACGCGGTGGAGACCACGCCCCCCGCGGCCCCGTCGCCCTGGGGGGGCGGCGGACCGGAGCGGACCCAGCCGCCCGCCGAATCCACGCGGTACGGCACCGCAAGCTCCGCCGCCAGGTCGGCGCGGAGCGGGAGCCGGCGGTGGATGCGCGCGGAGCGGCGCATGCCGGCGGGGCGGAAGACGAGCGAGTCCACCAGGTCCGAGAACGGCCGCCCCGCCACCTCCGCGATCGGACGCGATCCCCACGAGAAGGCGACCGGGTTGTACAGGAAGCGCGTCCCCGGCTCCCCGTTCGCCGTCATCGACAGCACGTGCCGCAGGGTGAGCCGGTCCGTGGTGCAGGCGAAGTCGCCGAAGAAGATGCCGCCCTCCGCGCGCAAGTCGTCGCAGAGCTCCACGAACCCCGCGTAGCGGCGCATGGGGCGGTCCAGGTCCAGCGTGCCGGACTCCACCAGGCGCAGCGCGACGACGGCGGAGATCGGCTTGGCGACCGAGGCCACGTCGAACGGGGTGATCGGCGTCGCGGGGAGCTGCCGCTCCACGTCCGCCACCCCGTAGCTCCCCCCCAGCACCCGGATCGTGTCCCGCAGCATGACGACGGCCATGCCGGGAATGCGGTGCGCGCGCTGCAGCGAGTCCAGGCGATGGCCCACCCGCCTCGCGGCCTCCTGGTCGCCGCGCGAGACCAGGACGCCGGGCGGCAGCGCGGAGCGGCCCGCGCTCACGCAGGCCCCCGAGAGCAGGGCGGCGGCCACGGCGGCGAGCGCCCGGCGGAAGACGGCGATCCTCATCCGCCCGCCCTCACGCGGTCACGCCCGCGCCCGACAGCACCGCGTCCTCCTCCTCGTCCTTCTTCTTCCCGCGGCTCAGCACCCCCGCCGAGACCAGCGACATGACCAGCGCCACCGGCAGCGGCTCCAGGAAGGTGAAGGCGGCGTTCACGGCGATGTTGTCGTACAGCTTGGCGAACTTCGCCATCTCCACCCGCTTGGCCTCGATGGCCGCCTCGCTCTCGCCGGCGGCGCGCGCCTTCTCCAGCTCGCGGGCCTGGTGCTTCACCAGGAAGTCGCGGTTGAAGTTGAAGTAGACCACCTCCCACGTGGCCACGTAGACCAGCGACGCCACCACCGCGATCATCCCCCCCACCGCGAACGCGCGGCCGAAGCGGATGCTTCCTCCCGCCACGTTGTCGCGGTACGAGCGCACGCCGAAGAAGACCAGCAGAAGGGCCAGGACCATGGTCGTGTAGCCGATGACCATGCCCTTCTCGGGGCCGATCTGCTCGTGGAACGGGAGCGTGATCACCAGCATCGCCGACATGATGGCGCCGGCGATGAGCCCGAAGGTGAGGACGATTCTCTTCATGGTGATGCGATCCTGTAGGACGTGGAGAGCGCGGTGGACGGCGTGAATCTGCCCTCCCGGAGCCCTTTCCCGCGTCACCCGAACGGGTGATTCCACCGCGTTCTCCGCGCAGGTCACCCTTTCAGGGGATGAGCCCCGCCTCCTTCGCGTGCTGCACGGCCTGCGTGCGCCGCCGCGCCGACAGCTTGTCGAAGAGCCGGGCGGCGTGGGTCTTCACGGTGTTCTCGCTCACGAACAGCCGCGCGGCGATCTCGCGGTTGCTGAGCCCGGCCGCGATGGCCTCCAGGATCTCCATCTCCCGGGGCGTGATGCCGAGCTGCTCCAGCCGCGCATCGTTCCGCTGGAAGGGCCCGGAGACGGGCACCTCCACGTGCACCGGCACCTCCACCGGCACCTCGCGCACGACCACCGTCTCGCGGGTCCGCGTGAGCTTGAGCCCCAGCCAGATGCCCAGCGCCGAGAAGAGCAGGGCGATGATGCCGCCGTAGATCTCCAGCGAATGCTCCAGCACCAGGAAGCGGTACTCCACCGCCCTCAGCACGGCGATCAGCACGCCGCCCAGGATGCCGTAGAAGAGGACGGTCTTCTTCACGTGGTGCGGCGCCTCGTGGTGACGCGGTGGATCGGGTGGAGGGCGAGGCCCGCGGCCGCACGGCCGGCAGAGGCCGGCTCAGGAGGCCGTATCGCCGGCGATGACCGCGGCCTTGGCGCCGTGCAGGCCGCACGACCGGCACGCGGCGCCCGACTTGTTCTCCCAGATGGCGCGGTGCCCGCAGCGCTGGCACTGCTTCCCCGCCGAGACGTGCGCCCGGCACGCCGTGCAGGAGCGGATCAGCCGGGTACGCGCGGCGTTCTTCCGGATCGGCGCCAGGCAGAGGGGACAGTGCTTGCCGCCGCGCCGGAGCTTGGATTCCGAGCTGTCCCGGTTCTGTGGCCGGTGGCGGGGCGGGTCCTCTTCCCCGTCCAGCCGGCCGGCTCGACTCGACATCTCACCTGCCGCTCGTGGATTCGTGCGGTCTCCGGCCGGCGCCGGCCGGACGCGGAGAGTCGGACTCGCTCACCCCTGCCGCGTGGCGATCCACCACGTGGTGCCGCCCGCGTCCTTCACCCCGCCGCGTTTGTCCTCGTCGCCCTTCTGCGCCGGCTCCTGCACCGACTCGGCGCCCGCCTCCAGCGCGCGGCGGTACGTGTCGTCCACGTCCGGCACGTAGACGTGCACCGAGGAGGGGATCGGCGGCCACTCCGGGGTGGCGTCGGCGAGCATCACGACGGTGTCGTCGATGCGCACCTCCGCGTGCATCACCTTGCTGGAATCGTCGGGGAACCGCCGCAGCTCCTCGGCCCCGAAGACCCGCTTCAGGAAGTCGATGGTGGCTCCGGCACCCTTCACGACCAGGTACGGCGCCACCGCCGTGTATCCATCCGGCTTGTGCTGCGGGCTCATGGTCGGACCTCGAAGCGGGGAGATGGAACCGCGGGGTGGATGGCGGACTCCGCCCCGCCCGCCCGGAACATGCGCCGCGCACCGGCGGACGCACAAGGATGGTTCGTCGCGGCGGCGGTGCTCGGCATCGCGCCCATCCTTCCCCGAAGCCGTCTACTCGCGTGGCCAGGTCGCTTCGAGGAGGAGCCCGATGTTGTCGAAGAAGAGCATGTTCTGGATGGGCCCGATGGTGCCCGTGGGGGTCGCCTCGATCCCGTGCGCCTGCAGCCGCGCGCGGAGCGACGCCGCCTCCGCGGCCGAGGGGAGCGCGAAGGCGACGTGCTGCAGGGCGCCCGGGATGAACTCGCGGCTGGCGAGGCCCTGGGAGCACGCGGGGATGCGCGCGTCCGGGTGCTCGAAGAAGTGCAGCCCCCACGTCTCCGCGTCCTCCCCCGGGCGGATGAAGCAGTGGCGCTGCGGCAGCATCCCTCCACCCACGCGCACCTCCCCGGCGCTCATCCCCAGCACGTCCCCGTAGAAGGCGATCGTCGCGTCCAGGTCCGGGGTGACCAGGGCGACGTGGTGGATGCCGCCCCACGCGGGCGCGGCCGCCGGCCGTTCATCCATCGTCATCCGCCGGAGCACGAGGGAGGTTGTGACGCCGCCGGACGAGGACGGCGGGTCGTGGCGCGGGGCTACTCCGCGATGGGCATCCGCGGGTTCCAGGCCACCTCCCACAGGTGGCCGTCCGGATCCTGGAAGTAGCCCGCGAAGCCGCCGTAGAACGTGTCCTGCGCCTCCTTCACGATGGTGGCTCCCGCGGCGCGGGCTTCCTCCATCACCGCCAGCACCTCGTCCCTGCCGCCCACGTTGTGCGCGATGGACACGTCCGCCGGGCTCGGCGCCGAGCGTGGCAGGCCGCTGTCGTGCGCCAGGCTGGCCCGCGGCCACAGCGCCAGGCCGAGCCCCGGCTGGAGCTCGAAGAACGCCACGGCGCCGTGCTCGTACTCCCGCCCCACGATGCCCTCCGTCGCCAGGCCCAGCCCGTCGCGGTAGAAGGCGAGCGCCCGCTCCAGGTCGTCGACGCCCAGCGTGATCAGCGTGATCCGGGGTTTCATCGCAGCGGGATCGGTCCTGTGTCGATGGAACGTGAGGGCGACGAATTGGCGGACGACGCGGGCTACCGCCGTTCGGCCACGCCCTTCCAGAACTCCGGCAGATTCGAGATGGCCGCCAGGCCGCCCGCCTTCTCGGGATGGTCGAGCGCCTCCACCATCATGCGCAGGGTGACGCCGTGCTCCGGCCGGTGCGTCACGTACACTGCGTCCCCCGCCCCGACGTCGCCCTCCCGCACGACGCGGAGGTACGCGCCCGGGCGCCCGGCCGCCAGAAATCGCTTCGGGAACTCGGGGTCGCCCACGCGGATGCCCAGCTTGAAGCAGGGCAGGCGCGGCTGCGCCACCTCCAGCACCGTGGAGCCGACGCTCCATCGCTCGCCCGCCACCGCGGAGGAGAGGTCGATGCCCTCCGTCGTCAGGTTTTCGCCGAACAGGCCCGGAACGGTCTCCATCCCCTCCTGGTCGGCCCAGAAGTCGTAGTCCTCGCGCGCGTAGGCGTACACGGCCTTGTCCGGCCCGCCGTGCACGCTTCGATCCGCCTGGTCGTCGCCGTGCAGGTTCACGCCGCGGAGGGGAACGCGGCCGTCCACCGGGTGCTTCCAGATGCCCGTGGTCACCGTGCGTCCGCGCCACTCCACCTCGCGGACCGCGCCGACGTTCACGCTCAGCACGCGCGCATCCGACATCGCCTCCGTCCCGCCGTCTCCCGCGTCGCTGCTCACGCGCCCGCCTTTGGCCGCGGGCGCACGAATCGCAGGGCCTCCCGCGCCAGATCCAGGGTGTCGAGCGGCGCGTCCGGGTGCAGGCTCAGCCATTCCTTCATCCGCCGGCCGTTACCCGTGTCCATGCACTCCCCGTGGCCACCCTGGACCAGCTCGTCGACACGCTGCTTCGGGAGCTTCAGGACCAGCCTGTCGCCGGTGAGCATCGCGAAGATCTTCCCGCCCACCTTGAGCGCGTCCTCTCCGAACTTCCTCCCGCGCCCCGCCGTCCCTCCGGGCAGGGTGACGTCGGCCTCCCCACCGAGCGCGGCGGCGAGCTGCTGAAAGCGGGCTTCGGGCGGCGTGGACATGCGACGCTCCGGTCGGGGGGAAGGGTCGAGGAGAACGGGCGTGTCGGTGGACGACGTGCAGGACGACTTCAGCCGCCGCCATTCCGCGCCGTGTGCTCGGCCATCGTCCGCGCGAAGAGCGCGGCGGTAGGCCCGATGAGCGGGCGGTAGAGGCGCCGCAGCAGCCAGCCGGGGGCGCCGCGGCCGCGCTCCTCGTGGGCCACGCGGGCACGCGGATGGTCCATGAAGCGGAAGCCGGAGGCGCGGTATCCCGCGTCCGGGCTGCCGAGCTCGATGCGGGAGAGGTACTTCACCGACTTGTAGCCGTAGTGCGCGGGCGCCACCAGGCGGACCGGCGCGCCGTGCTCCACGGTGAGCGGCTCGCCCTCCAGGGCGTCGGCCAGCAGCACGTCGGGCGCCAGCAGGTCCTTCAGGAGCATGCCCGTGCGCGCGCCGTCCTGCCCGCGCAGCGAGACGAGCGTCGCGCCGGGGCGCGGACCCGCGCGTGGAACGACCACGCGCTCGAAGAAGTCCACGAAGCGCACGCCGCCCCAGCGCAGCGAGCGGCGGGTCCACGTGGTGACGCAGTGGAAGTCGCTCACCTGCTCCACCCGCGGCAGCCCGGCCAGGGCGTCGGAGACCACGATCTCGTGGTCCACGTCGCCCCGCACCTCGATCTCCGCGCGGCCGGTCTCCCGAGGAAAGCGGCGCGCGAACTGGCTCAGGCCGAAGCGCGGAAAGTCCGCCGTCTCTCGCTGTCCGGGGGGGAGGGCCTCGGTCATCCGCTCACACGCTGGGCGTTGGCACGACCTACGGCGGGGGCGCCGCCCCGGGCACGTTGAGGAGGGACAGCTTGCACCCCAGCGGGTCCACTTCGTAGACGCCGGTCAGGACACGGAGGATCAGCGTGCGTACGCGGCGCGTGTCCTGGCCCAGCCGCACTTCCACGACCGGGTGACGCCTCCTCGGGCGCGGCTCGCGAGACGATACCGCCAGCCCCGCCTGCCGGACTTCCTCCAGGAACGCGTTCATGTACGGCAGCGCCCAGTCCGCCGCCGGGAAGATCCAGACGAGCTCCGCTGTCCCGTCTTCGATGTACTTCTCGACCTGGATGCCGGGCACGGAGTCGTTCGCCTGGATCAGGAGCGCGGCCATGTCATCACCGTTTCTCCGCGCCTCGCCCGGGCTCAGACCTTCCCGAAGACCACCCCCCGGTACGTCCATCCGCAGGCCGTCACCGCCTCCTGCAGCGGCTTCTTCATCTCGCTGGTCTCGAAGCGCCACTCGGACTCCTTCTCCACCTGCAGCCCTTCGCCGAAGGTGTAGGTGGCCTCGAACTCCTTGGACCACTTCTGCCCGCGGAAGCCGCGGGCCAGGAGCAGGGTGGGCACGCCCGCGGCCCAGAAGACGTCGTAGGACCGGTCCTGCGCCCGGACCTGCCTGGCCGCCTCGTCCAGCCTCATGTGGATCTTGTAGACCCTGCGCAGCCCCGCCTCCATGAAGATCTCGGACCAGCGCTCGTCCGCAATCCTCCACTCCGCGATCAGGTCCACGCCCTCGTCGCTCCCGTCCGCCACGCGCCACGGCACCTTCCTCCGGTTGAGCGCCTTCAGCCGCGCGAGCACCTGCTTGGCCGTCAGGACCGGCGTGCCCCGGTCCGGACGCCTGGTGGAGGTCAGGAAGTCGAACATGTCCTCGTCTCAGCGGATGTGAGCCAGCCGTCGCGAACGTCGCGGCTGTCGGTCCGATCGTGGTGCACGGTCCTCGACGCCCCCGCCACCGCCCCCGGGGTGCAGGATCGGGGGAGCGTGGCGGAGGGGGCCGCCCCCTGGCGCTCTGGACGACGCCGCGGTCAGGCGGCGCTCCCCTGGACCCCGGCTTCCGTGCGTCGGCTCCAGGGCTCCCCCGGAGTCCGCGCGTAGTGCTGGATCACGTAGCCCCAGGGGATGACGATGGGGACCAGGACCACGCCCATCATGCAGGCGAACAGCGTCTCGGTGGCGTACGCGTCGAGCCCCGGCCCCCGCCACATGGGAATGGCCGACGCGACCACCCAGATCACCTTCCAGAGCAGCTCGAACAGGAGCAGCGGGATCATCCGCAGCGGATAGCGCAGGCCGAGCAGGGACAGCACGGCGAGCGCTCCCAGCAGCGCCCGGATCACGGAGCCGTGCCCCGCCACCAGGGTGGGCGGGGAGACGATGCTCGGCCAGATGGTGGCCGCCAGGCCCGCCGCCATGAGCAGGTACATGCCCCTCAGCAGGTAGAGCCGCAGGGTGCCGACGTCGTTCACGGGTCGCCCTTCGAATGGAGTGATGCCACCGCAGCGGGAAAGCCGCGGCCGTACGACGTGGAAATGCCTCCCGCGGGGATGCGGGCGCGGTCCCTTCCTATCCCTCCGGGAGCACCAGCTCGGGCTTCCACCCCACCAGGGCAACGGAATGGAGGGCGGTCCCGTCCACCTCTTCGAACGTCAGCTCGATCGGCGGCTCGGCCGCATCCGGCCGCCGGAGGTCGATGCAGACGAGTGACACCTCGCCGCGCGTCGGGAGGATGGCGGCGAGCTCGGCCCGAATCCCCGCGTAGCGGCGGGAGAGCTCCGCGAACAGGCGATGGTGATGGCTCGGGTCGGGGTCCCCCGGCGCCCTGTCCAGGAGGAGATCCACCGTCCCGACCTGCGGGAGATGGACGGAGCCCTCCCACGGGCCGTTGCCGCCGAGCGCGCGGAGCGGTCCGAACACCGGGTCCACCGTCTCGTTCCGCGACCGCAGCCGACGGAAGAGGTCACGGAGCATCGGCGGCGCGGTGGCGAGGGATCACGGAGCGCCGGGCGCGTCACGGTGCTGGTCGACCAGGACGGGGTTTCCGTCCGGATCCAGGGCGATGAAGCTGGCGGGCCCCGTGGTGCTCTCGTCCGCCTCGGTCAGGAGCTGGATGCCCGCGGCCTTCACCCGGCGCTGCAGCTCGCGCACGTCGGTGAAGGAGGGGAGATCCCGAGCGTCGCTGTCCCACCCGGGGTTGAAGGTCAGCATGTTCTTCTCGAACATGCCCTGGAAGAGCCCGATCGCGCGGTCGCCGTTCTTCAGGATCAGCCAGCCCTGCGCGGCGTCGCCCCCGAACTCCTGGAAGCCGAACGCCTCGTAGAACGCCCGGGACGCCTGGATGTCCTTCACCGCCAGGCTGATCGAGAAGTTGCCGAGGTCCATGCGTGGCTCCGTGGGGGAACGGCGGGTCAGGTACCGCGGCGCGTCACCGGGGGCGCGCGGGAACGCGCGGCGGATGGGCGTACGTCAAATGTACGTCGGCGGGACGGATCCCACGAGGCCGGCGAGCTCCGGCCGTCGTCGGCGGGCTCGCGGCCCGCGCGCCGGCGGCTCGATGCGCTCGCGATGATCCGGGCGGCAGGTCGTGCGATGGAGGGGGGGCCGCCCCGTGGACGATGCGGCGTGGGGGGGGCGTGCAAGGATCTCGGCCCCCCGGACCGCTCCCCCCCGGAGGCGGGGCGGCGCGACCGGGGCCGCGCGGTGGCGCGGGAGCCGGCGGCGGTCGAGCAGGTGGCGACCACCGCCAGCGTGCTCACGCGCCGGCGCGGCCGAGCGGAGGACCAGCTCATGGCGCCTCCTCGATTGGACGGAGGGCGCCGAACGCGCGGCGCGGCGGCGAGGCACCCGGAGGTACGTCCCCGCGCCTCCAACCTATGGCGCCTCGCCCGCCGAAGCGAACCACCGACGTCCGCGGGGGCCGAGCGCGAGGCGCCGATCGAACCGCGGCGCCGGGAGTCCACTTCAGCGCATCAGAAGATCCGGGCGGGACCCTCCCTGCGGACCGGCGCATCTTCCCGCGGTGCGCCACCCACCGCGTAGGACGCGAACAGCGACAGCAGCGGCCGCGCCGTGCGCCGGCGGCTCTCCTGCGTGAACGCCGCGTCGGCGATCCGGTACTCGGTGCGGTCGCTGCGGAACGGGTCGTTCAGGCGCAGCGTCACGCGCACCCGGTCGCCGGCGAGCCGCTGCGTCAGCGCCAGGTCGCTGGTGAACGCCGGCAGGATCTCGCCCTGCTCGATGGCCTGCGCGCTCCGGCGGTACGCGTAGAGCTGCGCCGTGGTGTTCTTCGCCACCCGCAGGTCGAGGGTGAGCCGCGCCGTGGCGTACACACCGCTGCTGCCGAATGCGTCGTCCGTCGTCTCCACGTGCGCGACGCTGCCCGCCAGCGTCACCACGGCGCCCTCCGCCGGTCGCGCGCGCACGCTGCCGTCGGCGCCCACGGCTCGCGTCCGCGCCAGGTTATGCAGCGTGGTCGTGGTGCCGCCGCTCGCCGTCGCGGCCTTGAGCTGGCGGATCGGGTTCCGCGTCCAGCGGACGAAGGGCGTAAGCTGCAGCGTCGAGCGCCGGCGGTGCCGCTCCAGGCCGAGCTCCACCTGGTCCGAGACCTCCGGCGACAGCGACGGATTGCCGACGACCTGGTCCATGTCGTCCCCAGCCATGGAGAACGGGTTCAGCATCTCCGCCCCCGGCCGGTGGATGCGGCGGCCGTACGCGACCCGGTACACGAGAGCACGGCGCGCGTCGGTCCATTCGCCGCTGATGCTGGGGAAGAGGCGCACCGCCGTCCGCGCGCCGGCGGCCGCCGGCCGGATGCGGGTCCGGTCCGCCTCCACCCGCAGCCCCGCCTCGGCACGCACGCCGCCCGCGGAGCGGCGGGCGGTGAGGTAGCCGGCGTGCACGTCCAGCTCGTGGCGGTAGGCCTGCGACACGGTCGCGCCGAAGTGGGTCGCGTCGTGCGCGGCGGTGATGGTGCGGAACCGCGATTCCTGGCCGACGTCCAGGTCGATGCCCCGGACGCGCAGGCCCAGGTCGTTCCGCAGGACGCGCTCGCGCTGCCGCGAGTCCATGACGGTGGTCAGGTAGCGGTAGCCCGCGCCCTCGTCGGAGTAGCCGCCGCGGAGATCCTCGTCCACGAAGCTGGCGCGCGCCTCGGAGGTGAGACGCACCGCCCCCAGGCCGATGCTCGCGACGGCGCTCAGCTCCCCCGACGGGATCACGTGCTCCAGCAGGCTGCCGGTCGTGCTCGCCCCCGTGTGGCCCGCCGCATTCGTGTAGAGGAAGGCGGAGCGGTTGCGATACGTGCCTTCCATCCACGAGTACGCCCCGCGCAGCGCCACGGACGCGTTCGGCGCCGGGGCGACGGCCGCGCCCGCCAGGACGGAATGCAGGCGGTGCTTCTCGCGTGCGCGGCTGTCCTGGTCCGTCTGGAGGGGGAGGTCCCCGGGCACGAGGCTCCAGCGCGCCGTCCTGGAGTCCGTACGGGGCCGCATCCCGGAGAGGGAGTACGTCACGTCCCAGCTCAGAGCGTCACCTGCGTGCCCGGAAGCGGCGGCCGAGCCCATGTAGTGGTCGTCCGTCGCCATGGAGCCCGCCAGAGAGCGCATGCCGGTGCGCCGAACCGCGCCGTCGCGGAAGACGAGGTTCACCACACCGGCGGCGCCGTCCGCGCCCTGCCGGGCGGACGCGGTGGTGCCTGCCTCCACGCGCTCCAGCGACGCTGCCGGCATCTGGCGGAGAAACGCCAGGAGCGCGTCGCCCGTCAGCGGGATGCGCCGCCCGTTCATCAGCACGAGCACGCTCGTGCCGCCGCGCATGCCGATGCGCCCCTCCGCGTCGAGCTCGACGCCGGGCACGGTGCGGAGCAGGTCCGCGATGCTGCCGCCCGCCGCGGCGGACGCGCGCGCGTCCACGACGGTGGCGCCGCTGCGCAGCACCACCGCGACGCGCTCCGCGCTCGCCGTCACCGCGTCCAGCTCCACCGGCCGGAGCTCCAGGCGCACGTCGCCCACGTGGAGTGGGGCCGTGGCCAGGGTCACCTGCCGGCGGTGCGGCTCGTGCCCGGGGTAGCCGATCTCCAGCAGGTACGTGCCGGCGCCGGCGCGGACGACGAAGCGACCCGCGGCATCGGTCACCGACGCCGCCATCAGGTGACGGCCGGGGCCGGAGCCGTGGAAGAGCCGCACGATCGCGCCGCTCGTCGGTGTGCCTTCCGCGCGGTAGGCCGTTCCGGTCAGCACGACCTGCGCGCTGCCCGCCGGAACGGCGTGGTGCTCCTGCTGCGCCGCCGCCGGCGCGACCATCCCGCACAGGGCGCTGCACGCGGCGGCGATCGCGGCCGCTCGCGCACGCCTGCGCGGCACGAGCCGGTCTCCCGCGTGGATCAACGGGCTCCGCCGCGGTCTCGGGCGGCCGCGGGCGGAGGCCGGCGGTCGGCGAGGAAGGCCGGCTCGCGGCGCGCTGCGACCCGCGTCATTCGCAGCTCACGGCCGGGCGGTAGACCTGGTTGTGAAGGCTGCCGGAGCTGCCGCCGATGTCGGTGCCGCCGCCGCTCGCCCAGATCAGGCCGTCGACGAACGCCGACCCCACCACGCCGTGGATCGGGAGCGGCATGTTGCCCAGGCGGGTCCACGTGTCCGTCCGCGGATCGTAGTAGTCGTGGTCGGGAGTCATGCCGGTGGGTGCCTCGCCGCCCCAGACGTGGAAGCAGCCCCGGGCCATGACCCCGTTCATCCCGCTGCGGCCGCGCAGCATGGGGGCCGCGGTCGTCCAGGTCCGCGTCTGCGGGTCGAAGACCTCGTTCACGTCCGTCTTCAGGGGCGACAGACCGTTGCCGAGACGCCCGCCGACGATGTGGATGCGGCCGTTGATCGCCGCGCCGGTGATGTGGTTGCGCTGGCTGGGCAGATCCGGCAGGACCTCCCACCGGTCGGCCGCCGGGTCGTAGACGGCGAAGTCGTCCCCGCGCGGCAGACGTCCACCCGCCACGTAGATCTTGCCGTCGTGCACGACGGCCACCCCGCCGCTGCGCGCGGTGGGCATCGGCGCCTTCGCGACCCATGCACCCTGCGCCGGATCGAGCTCGTAGACCGTGTTGACGTAGCCCTCCTGGTCGGCCGTGAGCTGGCCGCCGATCAGGTAGATCTTCCCGTTCACGGCCGCCGCCATCCCGTGGTTGTTGGGCTGCGGGAGCTGCGGTCCGAGCTGCCACTTGTCGGTCGCGATGTCGTAGACCTGCACCGTGCGGGCCGTCACCCGGGAAGCGGGATATCCGCCCAGGACGTAGAGCTTGCCGTCGGATTCGGCGAGGGCGAACTCGGAGTTCGCCTCGAGCAGCCGAGCACGGAACCCCCATCCCCCCGGATCGACCGCCACGCGGTTGAGAACGATCATGGGAGCGTTCGCCTGCGCGCTGCCCGCCACCGTGACGGACGCGGTGGCCGCCGCGACGATGCTGAACCCGGTCGGGGGCGTGACCGCCAGCGAATACGTTCCGGAGGGCACGTCCGCGAAGGTGTAGACGCCGTCGGCGCCGCTGGTCGTGGTGCGAGCAGCCTGCGCGTTCCCGGAGAGCGCGACCGGGGCGTTCGCCACGGTCGCGCCGGTGTTGTCGGTCACGGTGCCCCGGATGCTGCCGTTGGTCTCGGGCCCGACCCGCATCGGATCGCCATCACCTCCGCACGCCGCCAGGGCCACCACCCCCGCGACCTGGAGCGCACGCCGCACGGCGGCTCGGACGCCGGGGCCCGGCGGGGGCGGGGGGGTGCTCGGCGCGGCCGCCGAGCCTGCGCGGGCGGAGACGAACGCGGCTGCCAGCTTCATGGACGCTCTCCGGGGAAGGTCATCGGTTCCATCGCGGGTCATCGCCGATCAGAGGCTCCAACGGACCCGGTGGACAACCCGCGCGGGCGGAGCGAACGCGGGGAGCGTCCGCCGGGGACACGGCCGCCGGCCTGCGCACCTCGGCCGACCATCCGGCCGTGTGGGCCCACCGGGTCGTCGCGCTCCACACCGGGGCCGTGGATGATGATCAACGCGCCGCGTGTTTCGATTCTGACATCCCCATCCGAGCACCGCCGGATCGAGGCCTCGCGTGCGATCCGGGGTCGGCTGCGGCCGGGTCGGGCGGGGTGGGCGGGAAGGTTGTCGCGGGTGGAGGACGAAACGGGGGGCGCCGCCCGGCGTCCGCCCGAACGCGGCGCCCTGCGGCGTCCGGCCTACGGCGAGGCCGCGCTGTGGGCACCGCTCGGCCCGCGACCGCAGCGCGGCCGGCGGCCGACGCGCAGCCACAGCAGCGGCAGCGGCAGGCCCAGCAGGACGATGGCCCAGTAGGGGAGCACGATCGTCGTCGCCCGCGCGCTCGCGGACCCGCCGGCCGCCTGCCCGGCGTCGGCGTGCCACGCGAACCCCAGCCGGCGCGCCCACGGGCGAGAGGCCGGCATTCGCGCGGATGCCACTACCCGCGTGCGCGCCGGGTCCGACAGCTCGACGATGAGAGACTGCGGGGATGCGTACACCGCTCGCAGGGTGCCGCCGAAGTCGGCGGCCTGCGCCACCAGCGACAGCCTCCCGCACCGGCTCCGCGCCCACAGCGCGTCCCAGTAGCCGTGGGGCGGGAGGCTCGGCCCGTCGACCGGCGTCATCGAGACGGCCGCGCGCCGGTCGGCGTCGATCCCCCCCAGGCCCGCCGAGTGCGCCGTCCCGAGCAGACGCCAGTCGAGCGGCCGCGCGTAGCTGATCGCCCACGCCGCGGCGGCCGCGAGCGACACCAGCAGCGAGACCGCGGCCACGAGGTCGAAGAGCCGGCGCTTCACGAGCTGGGCTCCCGCCGCCGCACGACGGAAAGGTTCGGCGCGGACCCGTGCGCCGAACCAGGGGATGAACGGATGCCCGGCCGCCCGTCCCGCGCGACCGGCGTGGGGCCGCGGGACGTGCCCGGCGGCGGCGGAGGGCTCAACGAAGCTCCTGGGCGAGCCCGATGAGGATTCCTTCGGGCCCGCGGACGTAGCAGAGCCGGTAGGCCTCCTGGTATTGGACCACCTCCCCCACGAGCCGCGCGCCACGCGCCCGAAGCCTGACGAGCGTGTCGTCGATGTCCTCCACCGTGAACATCACGCGCAGGTAGCCGAGGGCGTTCACCGGGGCGTTCCGGTGATCGGCGACCACGGGAGGAGCGAGGAAGCGGGAGAGCTCCAGCCGGCTGTGGCCGTCCGGGGTGACCATCATGGCGATCTCCACGCGCTGCGCTCCCAGCCCGGTGACGCGCCCGGCCCACTCGCCCTCGATGGTGGCTCGCCCTTCGAGCCTCAGGCCCAGCTCGGTGAAGAACTCGATCGCGGCATCGACGTCCTCGACCACGATGCCGACGTTGTCCATCCGCTTGATCGTCATGGAACGTGCTGAGGGTGCGACGCCTGGACGGCGTGGGGTGGGATGAAGAGAGGGACGAAGGCATGGATTCGCGCGGCCGTTCGTCGCCTGCAGCGCCTTCGTCGGGCGGAAGCGGGGGGCTACTCAGGTCGCGGATCCCGAGCACGCTTCCCGATCTCCCGGAGGAGCCTCTCCCCTTCCGACTCCGTCATGCGACCGGCGAGGAACGCCTCCAGGTCCTTCAGCTCACCCAGGCTCGGTGCGCTCCCCGCCGTTCGGACGCCGTGCCGGTGGAGCAGCTCGACTGCCTTCCACCGCCTGGCGTCCGATTGCTTCGGCGCCTCGAAGTCCCGGCCCAGGTCCGCCATCGGAGTCGCGCATTGCGGGCAGCGCACCTCCCGCCGTTCGCCCGGTGCGGGCCGCTCGCGCTCCGGCAGGTCCGCGTCCGGAGGCTGCTTGAACGACTTTCGACATCGGAAGCACGCGAAGTGCTCCTTGTAGGGCCCCGAGAGCTCTGAGCGCCACATCATTGCAACCTGGGGGAGGGTCGCCGACGAGACCGCCGGATCCGGCAAGCCGCCCAGCGACACCAGGATCATGGGTGCGCGGCCGGCGCGCAGGCCTTCTGTTCGGCCGAAACTATGCACGGATCCGCTGCGGCTGACTGTTAGGCGCGGGCGGCACGAACAGGGCTGAGAATGGGTGGCCTCGGCTAACCCTGTAGCGAGTGGTGGCATGGAGTACGGCGACATAGAGCATCAGAACTTCTCTGGTGCTTCACGCAACTGCTCCTGCACCAACTCTCGAAGGATTGAGTTCGCAACCAACCTCATCGTGGTTCCTTCACTGGGTCGGTATGAGTGCCCGTCCGCTTTCGAGTGACCACGATAGTAGATGGTCTGGTTGAGCATCTGGGTTCCGGAGACCGACCGATGTCCAGTGTAGCTCTTATGCTGATACTCGATCGTGAACTCTTCCACGTAGACCTGTACAGTCGGAGTGAATTGCTACGCCTCGGGGCATGGGGGCTGCGGTCAGTTCGGCTGGATAATGCCTCAAGAGGATGACCACACCGCTCGAGCTGTGCTTCGAGAGACACAGGTTGGAGGCATGCTGAGCCGACGGAATATGCGGCGTTTGGCTCGCCGCGGTGACGCATACCGACCTCGCGCCTGACATCAAGGCTCAGCGGCACCGGGCCGCCGAGAGACTGCATCGACTCGGACCTACTGCCCGGCGTCCGCTGCGGCCGATGGTTCGGCGGGGCGCGCGGATTGCCGACCGAGCACGCCGATGCTCCCCAGCCACACCCGGGCCAGCTCGGGCCACGCGGTGGCGGACAGCTCCGTGCGGCGCAAGCCGAACGCGTGTCCCCCGGTCGCGTAGACGTGGATCTCGGAGGGCACTCCCGCCCTGCGCAGCGCCGCGGCGTAGATCAGGGAGTTCTCCACCGGGTTCAGCGGATCGTCGAACGCGTGGACCAGGAAGGTCGGGGGCGTACGGCCGGAGACGGCGATGTCGGGGTTGGGCACGAAGTTCGTTCGGCGGTACGCCACCCGCCCGGGATAGAGGACGAGCGCGAAGTCCGGCCGCGAGCTCACGCTGTCCGCTGCGTCGACGGGTGCGTACAGGCGATCGAAGCGCGTGCTGCTCATGATCGCCATGTGCGCGCCGGCGGAGAACCCCATCACGCCGATCCGGTCGGGAGCGATCCGCCACTCGGCCGCGCGCGAGCGCACGATGCGCATGGCTCGCTGTGCGTCCACGTGCGCGTGCGGACACTCGCGGTAGTCGCCGACGTGCTGGCAGGGAACGCGGTACTTCAGCAGCGCGCAGGTGATGCCGTTGGACGTCAGCCAGTCGCACGCCTCGGTCCCCTCGATGTCGATGGCGAGGACGTTGAAGCCCCCGCCGGGGTAGACGATGACGGCGGCGCCGGTGTCGTTCGACTTCGGTGCGAAGATCGTGACCGTCGGACGCGCCACGTTCTCGACGTACGAGTACGGCCTGCCGGCGACGAGCTTCCTCGCGCCCGATTCACGGTCCACGGCATGGTGCACGGCTTCCGGCCCGACGACCGGGCCTGCGTTCGGCGGAGTGCCGGGCCAGAGCGGGATCTGCGTGTGCCCGGCCGGCGGGTGCCAGCCGGATTGCGCATCGGAGGTCGGAGCGGTGCCGGCGGTCACGACGAGTGCCAGCAGCGCCGCCAGCGCCCGTGGTGAAAGACGTGTCATCGCCCCTCCGGCATCCGGTGGAAATCGGAGTCAGTAGCGAGGTCTGCTGATGCTGGTCGCGTCTCGTCGTCTCGAACAGGAGAGGCAGGGCATCCCGTTCTCCTTCCTCGCGGATGCAGGGCTCGACCTCTCCACCGCGCATCGAGCGACGCACGCCAGGCTGCCAGATGCCGAACGACACCAGGGTCGGGCGTGGGCGGCACGCAAGACTTTCGCCCGGCTGAAAGCACGGCTGGCCCCGCACCCCCTGCAGCGGATCGTTGGGCCAGAGCAGCGGTCAGGTTGCGGAAAGGACCGGGTCGCGGGAGAAGGTGTGGAGCCCGACGCTTCGGTCGACCGGCGGCCGAATCCGGGCGAATGCGGCGCAGCCGCCGCTTCCGAGAGCCGCCGCCGGGTCGGACGGCCCGTCAGTCGGAGCTCGTGCGGCTCCGGTCGTGGGGGAGCCGGGGCCGGGCGCCGGGCAGCGACTCGTGCCCCTCCGCCTTTCTGGCCAACGCCAGCGTACCCGCCGCGGAGGCCGCGCCGGCCAGCGCGAACAGCGGGCACAGCAGCAGGGCCTCTCCCCCCAGGCCCGCCACCAGGACGAGGCCCGCGGCGAGCACGGCTCCCCCGAGCGCGCCCCAACCCGCGACGCGGGCAAGCGACACCTGGTCGAACCTGCGCCGGCCCTCCACCATGGCCAGGAGCACCGAGAACGTCACGCCGGCCAGGAACCCGAGCAGGCCGAAGAAGAGGGGGAACGGCACGTCCGCCGCGTCCGTGCCGACGACGAACAGGAGGACCATGCCGGCGCCGAACCACGCCGCCGCCCACGCAAGGCCCACTCCGACCGCCCCGCGGACGCGTCTCATCCACCTGTTCATCGCGCGCTCCCTGTTGCCCCTGTTTCTTCTGCCGCCGGCGCGGCTCCTGCCTCACACGGCACTTTGTACTACAAAGCAGCGCGGCGGCGGATGGAGGGCAAGAGGACGGACGGGGGCCGCCTACGCGCGGCCCTGGACGCGGGCGTCGGCTGCGGGGTCGGGGTCGGGGGCGGGGGGCGGAGGGGAGGCCGGCGTGCCGGAGACGACCTTCGGCTTCTCCCGCGAGGAGCCGGCGCCGCCGTCGGACGCGGCCTCGCTGCCCGTGCTCTCGGACACGACGAACACCGCGGTCGCGCCCCACACCGTGTACCCGCTCACCAGCACCGCGTGCACGAAGCCCGCGGCGCCGTAGGCGAGGGCCGCCCCGAGCGCGCTCCATCCCCCCGGGTCCCACCCGTCCCACACACCGACCACGGAGGCGATGACCCCGAAGATCGGCGCGTACACGAGCCCGAACAGACGGGCTCCCCGCTGCTCCCAGCGCCTGTCCATCTCCTTCTTCCGCCACCAGCCCCAGAGCGAGCGGGCCAGGAAGAACACGGCCAGCGACAGGAGCAGCGGCTTGAGCAGGAGCAGCCCCGCGCCGAAGGTGGCCACCAGCACGAACGCGGTCGTTCCCGCGCCCTGGCCGCCCTCGTTGGCGAGCCCCGCGAGCAGGTACCCCCAGATCGCGATGGGCGCGAACACCACCGCCAGGGCGAGTGCCGGGTGCGCGTCCGGGGCGCGTCGCCGGGCGGTCACGGGATCGGGATCGGCAGTCATGTCTCGGGGAGAGCGGAGCGCCGGGCGCGCCGGCAGGAGCGCCGGGCGGGAGCTGTCATCGGGTCCCGATGCCGAGGGTCGGCGCGAGGGACCGGGGGCCGGTCTCGCGGCGCGGCCGGACCAGCGGCGAGTGCGGAGATGGTATCGCCCGAACCGGCACCGATCAAGGCGAGAGAGACGCTCCCCGCGTCCCGACCCCGCCATGGAGCCCGCGAACACCGGCAGGCGGCACGGATCATCCCTGCGTCACCGGCCGCGCGAGCCGGCGTCGATGGCGCCGAATCACCTTCGATCGGGAACGGGACGGTCCCGGTCTGCGGCCGCACGTGTGCCGCTGCCGCGTCGGGTCAGGGACGGTGAGGCTGCCGTGCATGGTGCCTCCTCAGCAGATCGCCTCCGAAGTCGTTCTCCAGGTCGCGCCAGACCGTGTGGATGTGGTTCGCGCCGTTCTGGGTGTTGTCGTACTCCACCAGCACGGTGGGTCCGTGGACGCGGTAGTAGTGCGGCTCGCCGGGCTGGTCCGCACCCGCCCAGGCGAAGTGCAGGCGCCCGAACCCGGCTTCCTCCATGCGCCGCAGCTGCCGGGATGCGGAGGAGTCCGCCATCCGCCCCGCGTACAGCTCGAGCAGCCGACGGAGCTGCCGCTGCTGGGCGACGGTCATCTCGGCCGCGGGCAGGCCGGCGAACGCCATCGCCGCGACCGCGGGATCGTTGCCGGTGACGATGTCGCCGAACGTCTGCGCGGCGATGGTGGCGCGGGCGCGCTGCCCGGGATCGAGCATGTCCAGCAGCTCGAAGGCGAGGTCCTCCTCCGCCGCAAGCAGTCGATGCCCGGCCCTGGGACCGCTGGGGACGCGCGCCGGGTTGGCGCCCATGAAGAGCGGCGCGACGACCTGCCCGTGAGCGCCCAGGTCCGTGACGTTCACCGAGAGGTGGTGGCCCTCGAAGCGCCAGCCCCAGGGGTGCGTGCCGCCGGGCCCCACGAAGAGCGACAGATAGTAGAGCCCGGGGTCGCGGCGGGGCAGCCCGGGAAACCCTTCCAGGTCGCGGAGCGTGCCCTCCAGCTCGATGACGCCGCACGCGAGCATGGTGCCGCGCTCGCTCAACCCGGTGCCGAGCACCCCGAACGCTGCCGCACGCTGCTCGGCATTCAAGTCCCGCAGGGCGATGCCGGCCCGCCGTCGAGGCACGTACGCCCAGTCGGTGCGCTCCGGATCGTCGAAGGAAAAGGAGGAGGCGGCGCGCTGCCTGTCGTTCAGCGTCGCGAGGAACGTCCGTGCGGTGCCGGCCACTGCGGACGTGTCGGAGCCGGACGCCCGGACCTCGGGCGCAGGCGATTGGGCGCCGCAGCCGAGAAGCGCCACGGCCAGGACGGCGGGGAACAGAGCCGCCGATCGGAACCGGACGGACCTGACGCGGTTCGCCATGAGACCAAAGGAAAGGGAAGCGCTCCGACATCGAGTCCAGCGGCGCCGGGCTGCACCGTGGCTCGTACCTGCACCGTCGCTCGGGCGGGGCGTCCGCTGCAATGCCTCGTCCGGCGGCCAACCCCTCGACCGCCGCTCCTCCCGATCGCGTCTCGCGATGCGACGGAATCGAGAATCGCCTACTGAGCGGTGTACCCCCCGTCGGCGCTGACCAGCGCCCCGGTCATGAAGGGACAGTCATCCGACAACAGGAACAGGACGACCTTGCCGATCTCTTCGGGCGTTCCGAGCCTCTGGACGGGCTGCGCCTTCCGCAGCATCTCGTGAATGTCGTCGACCGGCAAGCCGCTCATCCGGTGGAATCGCTCGATCGATGGCGCGAGCATCGGAGTATCGATCGTTCCGGGGCAGACGCAGTTGACTCGCACGTTGTAAGGAGCGTAGTCGATCACGCTGCTCTTGGTGAGCTGCCCCACGGCCGCCTTGCTCATTCCATACACCGTGCTGGACCCCTTGCCGATGAACACCTGGTCCGATCCCATCAGCACGACGTTGCCGTATCGCTGCTCCCTCATGACGGGAAGCACTTCCTTCAAGACGTAGAAGGGTCCCTTCAGGTTGATGGCCAGGACCCGCTCGAACTCCTCGATGCTGGTGTCCTCGATGTCGGCGAACGGATGAACGCCTGCCGCGACGAACAGCAGGTCGATCCTGCCTTCCTGGTCCACCACGTTCCGCACGCACTGGCGAACCCGATCGTAGTCCTGCACGTCGCACGACTGGAACACACCGTCCGCGGTGGGCGTGATGTCCAGCACGTGGGTCCGGCAGCCCTCCCCCGCCAGCAGCCGCACCACGGCGTTGCCCATGCCCGAGGCTCCGCCGACGACCAATGCGACCTTGTCCTTGAAACCGGTCCGGCTCTGCATAGCGTGTTTCCCTTCGGTCTGTTGGTGCCCGCACCGGACCGACGGCGCCCACGCGGGTGACGGTCTGGCACGGCAGGGCGGAACGCAACGATGTCACCGTCGTCGAGCTTGCCGTCGACGACCTTCCGAAGGGGGATTCGAACCGGATCACCGCGTCTACGGCATGGCCGGCCTGGTCGCGTGCATCCGCGCATTCGGCCTGGTTCCGAAGCGGACGAGGGCGGCCCGCTCGGGCGCGGAGGCGGTGCTCTTCTGCCGGACCGGAGCCCGCCTTGGGGGCAGGGGCTTACCGGACGGGCTCGGCTGAGACGATCAGATCCACCGTGTCGGTCTGGGCGCACTCCGGGTCGCCGGAACAGGAGGCCGCTTGGATTCCGGTGCGCTCCCGGGTGAGGTGGACGCGCTGGCCGACCAGCTCCGGCCGCTCGCACAGCTCGAAGGCCGCCACGTCCTCGCGGCGCGGGCCCTCCGCGGGTTCGAGCTCGACATAGCAGCCCCGGTCTCCGGGTGTGAGGGCGCGGATCACGACGACCTCGCGGGCGGTGCTCGGCTTGGTCTGGGCGGCCTGTTTGTCCTCCGGTCGGGTGTCTGGATCCCCCGCGCACCCGCCGAGGGAGAGTCCCGCGAGCAGGAGGCCGGCGAAGATGCCGTAGGCGCGTGAAACAGGTCCAGAGCTGACGAGGCGAGTGGGCGAGGTGCTCATGGGTGGGGCAGTGAGGGAAAGAGGCCAGGTGAGGTCGGGGCGAAGCGGAAAGGAACGCGCGACGGAGAACGCCGGGCTGCGGCCGGTTCCACGCTGCGTGCCGGTCTTAACACTCCAAGCTCAGTCGCATTCAGCGTCGCTCCAGAACATGTGCGGCGCACCGACTGGCGCACAAGCCCGCCGCGCGCGAAAAAACACGGGACGCTGAATGTCGACTGCAGCGGTCGTTAGGCCTCGGGGGTGCTCGACAGCTCCTTCCCGCAGTGCGGGCACCGCTGAGGTTGTTTGGTCTTCGCGATCTCTTCTACGAAGCCGGAGCCAAGTATCGCTGTGGGGAGGGCGAAGAGCCCGATCCCGAGGATCGCTACGGCCGAACCCAGGAAGCGACCGAACACCGTAACAGGTATGACGTCGCCATAGCCGACCGTCGTCAGCGTTGCGACAGCCCACCACATCGTCGCCGGGATACTCGAGAATTCCTCTGGCTGCGCACCGTGCTCGGCGAAGTACATTGATGACGAGGCGACCAGTAGCAACAGAGCGAGCACGCAGGTGGTAAGTACCAGTTCCTCCCGCTTGGAACGTGCAACGGCACGGAACAGGTGCAGAGCCGTGACGTATCGGGCTGCTTTCGCGAGTCGGAAGAGTCTCATCAGTCGAAAGGCTCGGACGAACCGTAGGTCGACCCCGATGAACTGCAGAAAGAACGGAAGCACCGCTAGAAGGTCAACAAGGGCCATCGGCGTGAAAACGAACCGCAGGCGCCCTCGAACCGACCCACCGTACCGGGGGTCTGCGGGCGCAGACCAAACTCGAGCGATGTACTCGATCGAAAACACTGCGACAGAACACCGCTCGAACCAAACCAGGGCGCCGCCGAACTGCAAATCGACGCTTTGCACGGTCTCAAGAATGACGGCGGCTACGTTCAGTCCGATCAGGAGGAGAATGCCAATGTCGAAGACCCTGCTCAGGCGATCCCCGGGTCGGGCGACTTCTAGTACTTCCCAAGTGCGACGCTGTAGAGGCATGATGACCGATAGCGAAGAAGAAGCCTGACGACACAAGGGTCAGGGGTGCGGGGCCGCCGCGCAAGACTTTCGTCTCGGCTGAAAACATGCAAGGGCCCCGTATCCCCTGCAGCCGATTGGTAAGCCGCGGACAACGGAACGAGTCGTAGCTGAGGAGTAGCACCAACTCATCCGCCTGAGGAACCCGGTTGCGATGGGCACGACTTGACGATATTGCTGTGGCGGCTGGTATGTCGCGGTTCTTTGGCCTCCCAGCGCCGAGGCGGGAGGGGAACGTGGGGCCCTACGCGGGAGCGGAGATGCACGAGAGAGAGCGAATGCTGATGGAAGTCCTGGGGCCGGTGCACATGCAGATGAAGCGCGCGGAAGCGGCGTACCGAAGCTACCTGAACGACGGGCGGAAGTTCATCTACACTCTGGTTCTCAGGGACAGTAACGCGGCGGTGAAGGACCTCCTCCTGGACCGGGGCTACCTCCTGCCCGTCGGCCTGCAGGATGACGCGCTCCAGCTCATCGAGCATCTGGACATCTGGCTGATCAAGTGGCACGAGTTGCGAGAGCGCACCAACCCGTCGCTGGATGATCCGTTCGTGTTCGCGAACGAGAGCGTCTATCCAAAGCGATCGGCACAGAACCTTGAGGCAACGTACGTGGCGATTGCCGGAGCCGAGCGAGCAACCGTAAGCGTCACCCCCACTTTGGACTGAAGCCGGTGGTCGGTCGCCCGCAGGCAACCAGGGCGGCAGGGAATGAGGAACGGCGCCGGCGCCGCGGGGGCCGACCGGGCGCACTCCTGACCCTGTGTCGTTCGGCGGCCTCGACAGGTCACGAACAGACGCAGTCAGGCGCACTGTCAGCTCGGCGCAACGCCGGCAGGAGCGGTTTCGGGACAGGATGCCCAGCCTACCGCGAGGCTTGTTTCAGCGGCCTAACGGTGGAGATAAGCGGCAAACAACGGCGGCACGGCGTAGGGAAAAGCGCACAAACGTTGACCGCCGTAGCTTGTCCGATTGATTGACGGGTTAGGCGTCAGGTGATTCGTTCTCACATTCCTAGCATCACGCGATTCTCTGGGGTGTCCTCAAAGACGCGCCACTCAACAATTTGTCCGTCTCGGACGACCGCACGCCAAAGTGCAGGGCCGCATAGGCGAGGATCGGAACAGCTGCTGTGGCCTTCGATGCAGACCTCGCGACCCCGCTCCACGAAGCCGGTGAACTGGTTTCGATAGCCTGGAAATGCGGAGAAGAAGGAACTCCAGGCGGCAAGAACGGCCGCCTTTCCAGAGACCTGTGTTCCAGCCGTATCGATGAACACGTGGTCGTCGGTGAGTAGCGAGGAGAGTGCGTCAATGTCGTTTGCGCTAATGAAAGTATTGAACTGCGACGCGATGGCGAAGGAAGTTTTCATGGTGGATGCGTTGGTGGCGCCTAACGCCTAAGCTTCAGCGGCCAGCGGCGCGACGAAGCCGAAGAAGAGAAATGACCGGCCGCTGGTCCGGTGCAAGCCTATGTTAGGCAGCCGGGAATGGTGGGGACAGGACGGCTGACCGACCAAACTATGCATTTCCACCTCAGGACGCCGCCAACCCATACGTGAGCACGGCCGCCACGAGGATGAAGACCACGCCTGGATACACGAACTGGCGGGAGCGATCTAGGGAAATCCGGTTTAGGGAGCGCATTGACGTTTCGGGAAGAAGGAAGCACTGCAGAGTCTTTAGAATGTAGAGTACGCCAACGCCCGTAAGCACCGCCGGTAGGCCCGTCCAAACCCAATGGAAGGCCAGGATCATTGAGCCAAACGCCAGGCTCAAGAACCCGTGCACAAAGACTCCCGGGTGCCCAAGGTTTCGAAGGCGGATAAAGAACTCTGCCCAGAGCCGGTGGTGAACGATATGAGAGAGGCCCATGATCGCCAGGTGGATCACTGCGAAGACCTGCAACGACCTTTCCATGAGGACAGCCTTGTGCTTGTTGAAGTTGCCATGAACGATGCAACTAGCTGCCTAACGGTCGAGCTAACGCGCGTGCGGCGGCGAAAAAGAGGAACCGGCTCAGATGCCCAGCCGCACGTCGCGTTCAGCGCTTGGTTCGGCGGGCTCGCCACTCGTCAGGCGAGTGTAAAGCTTGCGCAGCTTGTTAGCGGTTGGAACGAGCATGCGCCATTCGGAGTCCGCAAAACCGAATGACTCGGTTTCAACCCGCACAAGGTGCTCCGCAATCTGTCGATTCGAGGCCCCAGTTGCGAGTAGGCGGTACACTGGGCCCACATACGCCTCGTACTCCCCAACCGCCTCGGGATGTGCGGCGACGCCGAGTGGGTCCCAGTGCCGCAACAACACATCGCCGATCTGGCGCTGGAGATCTCGGGCTCTGCGTGCGTGTGAGTCCATCTTACTCCCAAACGATCTGGGCTACGTGCATACGGCCGCTGGAAGGACACGCGACCTAAGTACCGGAGACACGTCGGCTGCAACCGTTAGCTACACGGCGCAGGCCGGATCTGGTAGCGCGTTCTTGTCCCAACCTGGCCCGAACGGATGCACGCGAGCAGCTCGGAAACGGAGACCTGTTCTTCGCGGTCCGGCTCTTCTCCGCTCCAGAGCGCCTCGAGAGTAAACTCATCGAGCCCAGCGGAAGCGATGCCGTGAAGCATGCTCGCGAGCGGCTCCAGCATGTCGGCGCGTAGCGACCAGTACGGCGCCTCCCAGTCCGCCTCGTCGGTGAGGAGACTACAGGCACAGCCGCCGGCCTCCGAGATGCTCGCGCGGATATACTCGGGCTTCGCCCACGGCCAGCGTGGGGCGTGCTCCACCGCTACGCGGAGTGCCGAGGCCGTGAGCGACCGAGCCGCCGTCTCGAGCTGCGCGCGCGAAGCCGCAGATGCACCGATGCTGAGGATCAAGCACATGGGTCGTGATCAGCCGCCGAACGCCCAAGCTCAGCTGCGGGCGACATACTCACTGGGAAGATGCTGCTTGCGCACGGTACGTACTAGAGCGGGGGCTACCACTGTTCCTTGCATCGGTCGCCCGTCAGTTGCAGCGACACGTTAGCTCGCAGGCGCTTAGTGACTCGGCCGCTGCTGACTGCGAGCGTCGGAGATGAGGTGGCTGACGATCTGCCATCCCGCCGCCCCACGCAGGAACACGCGATGGTGGGTCGTCCGCCGGATCCCCAGCGGCGCGCCGTCCGGCGCCTGTTGGCCTGCTCGTTCGACGCTGGTCAGGACGAGCGCGACATCCGGCCGCAGCCACCGAATCTCCTGCGCGGTCGGCCGGCTCTCCCCGGCGGTCACGAAGGGAAGCGCAAACACCTCGCGAAGAGTCGCCTCGATCGCGGTCCGGCCCTGGCGGGTCATGCCGAAGGCATTCGTCCATGTGGCGTCGGTCGTGTAGTCGCGGGCGCCGAGGGCTGCGTCCTTCACTTCCCACGCTCGGAACCAGTTGTGGACGGCCGCGGTGATCGCTGCCGAGTCGGCCGCCGATCCGGTGCCTTGCGCATGCGCCCGGCCAGTGGCGAGCACGGCGACGAGTAGAGCAGTTGCAAACCGCATGCATCCTCCAATCTCTGTAGCGAGCTAACGCCCGAAGCTCAGAGGTGCGGGGCCGTGCACCGACCTCGAAGAATGCGAGAAATCATGCACGGCCCCGCATCCTCTGCAGCGCGATGTTAGGCCGAAGGTGGCGACTCGTGAGACTCGAGATCCGGAATCGGGATAATTTCGCGGGCTGGCGTTAGACAAAGCAGTGTGGCCTCGGGCGCATGCTCAATGAGAATCGCGCCATCGAAGATGTCAGCGATCTCGGTTAGGTGAAGGGCACCTTCCTTGTCCGCGACGCATGCCGCCCCGCGGATCGTGCGGGGAGACCACTCGCCTGAGAAATTGTCGAAGCGGATCGTGCGGAGCATGTGCAGGCGAATAAGTAGAATGGGCCACTCCGCAACCACGCTGCCCGGATGCGGGATGCGACTGTCACTCCAGAACGCGTCCCATCGGAAAACTAGGATTGCCTCTGCCGACTGGCCCGGATCAAGATGGAGGGCGATCCAAACTGGAGTCGTGAAGGGTGTACTCTTTCAAGAACTTTGGAAGAGTAGTGGCCACGCCTCGGTCCCAGGGGAAGTCGCTCCAAAGCAACTCCGAACCGAGCCAATCTGGATAGTATCCCGCCAAGTCTGAGCTCATCCTTGCGATGCTCTGAGGAACACGGCCTAACGCCCCAAGGGTCAGCGGTGCGGGGCCGGCGCGCAAGGCTTTCGGCGCGCTGAAAGCATGGACGGCCCCGCATCCCCTGCAGCCGATTGTTAGGCGCCGGACCGGCAGCACCGGCACTGACTTAGAATGGCGCGCCGCCAACCCGGAGATCTATTAGGTGACTTACTCAGTCGCCTCAAATAGAACCTGTGGGAGATTCGAAGGCGGCGACCAAAGACCCAGAGAGGCTCGTTCGTACGCCCGCGCAAGCGCCACAATCTTCTGCTGCCCCCCAAATCGGACGCGCTGCCGGACCACCTCTGTGAGTGATGTTAACGCGTCCTCCGTAAAGCCGCTCGTAGAGAGAAAGACTCCGCCATCACGCTTCTCTCTCGCGACAACTTCAACAAAATCGGTTCTTCGTCGATTTGGTTGCAGGTGGTGCAGATAGGTAGAAGAAGAATGGACACCGGCCCTGGGGTCGAGCAGAATGGAGTTGTCTAAGCTCCCATTCACGCTCAAGCCTCAGAACACGGTGTCCGATCTCAGTATAGC
>JASLAX010000111.1 GCA_030146875.1 Longimicrobiaceae bacterium | reverse complement strand
CGCGGCGGCGGGGGCCCCCGCGGCGAGCAGCGCCGCCAGCAGGGCGGCGCGGCGGATCGACGGGCGGATGGCCATCGGGGCGCCTCCGGTGCGGAGGGCTCGGCGGGAGATCGTGGGCAAGGTCATCGGGAGGGGGTCAGGGCGGCGCGGGGCCGGGTCGTCCGGTGCGGCGCGACCGGTGGCCGCGCGAAGACTGCCACCATTGGATGCAGCAGGTGCACGGAACGTTGCATTCTCGCCGGCCGTTCCCCGAACGTGGGCGGCGGAAGGGGGTTGCGCAAACGTACGTTTGTCTCTATCTTCGTGGCAGTCCGGCGCTTGCGAGCGCCGTCCGGGCCGTGGGGCGCCTCGTGTGGAGCCTCCGGACCATGGGGCGAAGGCCCCGGTTCCGCCCGATGTTCCACTCTGCGAGAGGAGGTGATCCCTTGGACAGTACGACTGCTGCTCACTGCCCGGCACGGGCAAGCGATCGCCGCGTCGCCGCCTGAGCGACACGATCGTCGAGCCTCTTCGGCGGATGCAGCGGCATCGCGCCGGGTGGTGACAGACGGCGCCGCCGGACCCCAGGGTCCGGCGGCGCTTCTTCTCGTGCCCTCCCCCGCCGCCGGGGGCACCGCCCCGCCGGAGCGTGACCGCGGCGCGTGCGCCGCGCGCCAAGGGTCGCGCTCCGCAGGGGCGCATCTTTCGGCCGCGATGAAACTTTTCCCTGGCGTCGGCGTACCCACTCCCGCTATACTGCGCCTGTCGAACCCCCCTCAGCCTCGCCATCGCGGTCCTATGAAGCGAGCCCCCCGCAAGCCCGTTCCGGCCTCCGCGCGCCGTGAGCGCATCCCCCCCGCACTCGCCCGCGGCACGGAGCGCTTCGAGGGCCTTCCCGTGCTGGAGGAGCTCCGCGACGACCTGGGCGTGCTGCTCTGGCGCTCGGCGCGCAACGTCCTGCTCTGGGCCGAGTGCGCCCCGCAGGAGCGCGCGCGCCTCTTCGCGGGCGAGGCCGCCGGGCTTCGCCTGGCCGAGGTGCGCCGCCTGGCCCCGGACGCCGAGCTGCACGGCCCGCTGGCCGTGATCGCCTCGCTGCTGGAGTCCCCCGCGAGCGTGGACGTGCGCCGCCTGGTGAACGCCTGCCGCCGCATCGCCACGTGGGCCGAGGAGCGCTCCGCGGTGGGCACCGCGCTGACCTTCGCCACCGCGGCCGCGCTCGCCGAGCCCAGCTCCGCCGCGCTGGCCTATGCGGTGGGACGCCTGGCGCGCCGCCGCGCCGAGTTCGACCGGGCCGAGAGCTGGTACATCCGCGCCGTGGTGCAGGGCCGCCAGCACGGCGACTGGCGCTCGTACGCGCTCTCGCTCTCGGGCGTGGCGAACCTGTGGATGCAGAAGGGCAACTTCCCCGCGGCCAAGCGCTACCACCAGCGCTGCCTGCGCGCCGCGCGCCGCCGCGACATGCCCGAGATCGAGGCCTTCGCGCTGCACGACCTGTTCGTGGTGGCCGCGGAGTGCGGCGACCGCACCGAGGCCGAGAGCTACGCGCTGGAGGCCTCGCGGGCGTACGGGGCGTTCCACGCCAACGTGCGCCGCCTGGCCTACGACGTGGCGCACTACTGGACCATCCAGGGGAGCTTCGCGCACGCCCTGTCCGTCTACCGGGCGCTGGTCCCCGCCTTCCCCGACCCCGCGGAGCGGGTGCTGGTGCTGGGCGAGCTGACGCGCGCCGCCGGCGGGACGGGCGACGTGCAGGCGGCGCTGGCGGCCGCGGACGAGGTGTTCGGAATCGTGGAGCAGGGGCACGCCACCGGCGGCTTCGCGGCGGGCGCCCTGCTGGGGTGCGCGCAGGGGCTGGCGAGCGTGCGGCGGTGGGAGGCGGCGGAGCGCGCGGCCGAGCAGGCGGTGGCGATCGCCACCGAGCGGCGCGAGGGGAAGGTGCTGGTGCAGGCCGAGTCGGTGCTGGACTACGTCCGCGCGGGAAGGCCCGCCCAGCCGGCGCACGCCCCGTCCTGCGAGTCGACGGAGCCGCTCGCCGAAGACCTGGTGGCGTCGCTGCGGAGCTGGGCGGGTGCGGCCGTGGCCGCGGCGTGACCCGCCCGCGTCAGGTCCCCGAGCCCATGAAGATGCCCGCGCGGGCACCCTCCACCCGGACCAGCGTGTCGGCCGAGACGCTGGCGTCGGTCGTCACGTCGCGCGAGGGGCCGGAGCGCACGTCCGCCGCCGTGGGGGCGGTGACGTTGCCGGCGCAGGCGGAGGAGGCCAGGACCAGGACGGCGATCAGAGCGCGAACCTTCATGGTTCCTCGATGGAGCGGAGGGATGCGCAGTATGTGAGGGGGTCGGTGGGAAAGTACCGATCCCGGGGAAACAACGTTGTGCGCCAAACCCCGTAAACCGCTTAATTCCCGACATATACGGCATTTCGCACCACAATGGTGCGTGCCGCCGGCCCGTCCGCACGAACCCTGTCCGATTCCGGCCCCTCCGCCACCACTCCGCCGTAACGCGCCCTCGGGTTGACACGCCCCGCCCGCGCGCCTACGGTTCACCCATGAACCAAAGCGGAGCGTGCGGGGGCTCGGAGCGGGCGCTGCTGGGGGCGCTGCTGCACGCGGGCGCGGCGGTGGACGCGGCGCTGGAGCGCTCGCTGGAGCCGTGGGGGCTGTCGCGCGCCAAGATGGGGGCGCTGCACCACCTGGCCGCGGCGCCGGGCGGGCTGCCGCTGGGACAGCTCGCCGAGCGGCTGGCCTGCGTGAAGTCCAACGTGACCCAGCTCGTGGACCGGCTGGAGGCGGACGGGCTGGTGCGACGCGTGCCCGACCCGTCGGACCGGCGGAGCGTGCTGGCGCAGGTCACGCCGCGGGGCCGGGAGCGCTTCGAGGTCGCGGCGCGCGCGCAGGAGCGGGCGGAGGCGGCGATCCTGGACGGGCTGGGCGAGGAGGAGCGAGAACGGCTGGCGGACCTGCTGCGGCGGGTGGGGGGCGGGGCGCGCTGACGCGGCCGCCCCCGCGCCGCATCGGGGCTCCCACGAACCGGCGGAGGTGGGGATGGAGGTCTTTGTGACGGGGGCGACGGGGTTCGTGGGCGGGGCCGTGGCGGCCCGGCTGCTGGCCGCCGGCCACGGCGTGCGCGGGCTGGCCCGGAGCGCCCAGGCGGAGGCGCGGCTGCGCGACGCGGGCGTGGAGCCCGTCCCCGGCGGGCTGGAGGACGTCGACGTCGTCGCGGCGGCGGCGGCGCGGGCGGACGCGACGGTCCACGCGGCGTTCGAGACGAGCCGCAGGGGCGTGGCACTGGACCGCGGCGTGGTGGACGCGGCGCTGGCGGCGCTCGCCGGCACCGGGAAGGCCTTCGTCTACACCAGCGGCACCGCCGTTGCCGGCGACCTGCGAGGCCGCGTGGGGGACGAGGCGGCGCCGCTCCCCACCGAGGGGCCGGTGGCCTGGCGGGCCGAGGTGGAGCGGGCGGTGGTCGCCGGGTGGGAGCGCGGCGTGCGGACGGCGGTGGTGCGTCCCTCCACCGTATACGGGCACGGCGGCGGCGGGGTGGTGCTGGGCCTGGTCGCCGCCGCGAGGCGGGACGGTGCGGTCCGCTTCCCCGGCGACGGCTCGCAGCGCTGGTGCACCGTTCACGTGGACGACCTGGCGGACCTCTACCTGCGCGTGGCGGAGCGCGCCCCCGCCGGGAGCGTATGGATCGGCACCTCGGGCGAGACGCTGCGGCTGCGGACGCTGGCCGAGGCGGCCAGCCGCGCCGGCGGCGCGGAGGGACGCGTCGAGGGCCTCGATCCGGTGGACGCGCGAGCCAAGCTCGGGTGGATGGCGGACCTGCTCGCGCTGGACCTGGCCGTCACGGGTGAGAAGGCGAAGCGCGAGCTGGGGTGGGACCCACGCGGCCCCACGCTGCTGCAGGAGCTGGAGGGCGGCGCGTACGCGGGCGAGGGGGGCTGAGGCAGGCCCCGGCCGACGTCGGCCGGCGGCTACTACCGCATCCGCTCCATCGGACTGTGTCTCGCGACGGAAAATCGAGCGCGTGCGCGGATTCCCTCAGCCTCGATCATCTGTTCCGTAGGATTCGGCACCAGGGCTCCGGGGCGGCGCCGAGCCGGGGATGAGGGTCGTCGCTCTCGGTGTTCCGGACCCGGCTCACCTCCGCGCCCGCCATCTGCCGCGATCGAACGCGACCGCCTCGCGGAGCGAAGCCAGCAGCATCTCTCCAAAGCTTTCCGCCCTCTCCCTCTCTTCGTTCGGCATCGCCATGGGGAGCCTCCCCTGATCCACCGTTCGTCTCGAACGCTGTCGACGTTCAGGAAGGCGGAGTTCGCGGAGGAGAACGGAGCGTAGTTCTCCGCGCACTCTCCGTTCGAGCTCCGCGTCTCCACCCCCGTCGCCGGCCGGCGGGAAGTCCCTCCGAGGAAACACGTCGGCGGCCAGCCGAGCAAGACGCACGCTCCGCACCGCGCCCGGCGGACGGGGTACGATCATCGGCGCTCGCCCCGAAGTCCCTCTACCTGCGTACGACATGGTCTCGTTCCCCGACCCGCTGGACGAGGAGTTCCCCCTGGGCGACGGCACCGCCGACACCGAGGCGGAGGTCGTGTGCCCCTACTGCGGTGAGGCGGTGACGATCGGGCTGGACCCGGGGAGCGGCACGCGGCAGGAGTACGTGGAGGACTGCCAGGTCTGCTGCCGCCCGTGGACCGTACACGTGCGGTACGGTGAGGACGGCGCGGCGGAGGTGTGGGCGGAGGCGGCGGACGAGTAGGGACCGGGGCGGCGTCCACCGTCGCGCCGGAGAAATACGAGGGGGAGGGACGCGGCGCGTCCCTCCCCCTCGCTGGCGTTCACGCGGTGGAGCCGCGGCTCACCAGATCTCGTACAGCACCGTGCCGATGGCGTAGCCCACCAGGAAGGCGCCGGCCGCGGCCGTCACCACCGGCAGCATGCCGCCGTCCACCGCCTGCATCTCGCTCTGCGTCATCTCGGTCATGGTCCTGGCTCCTGTATCGTTCGTGGTCGATCGTGTCTCGGTGGTCGGGTACTGCGCCGGGGCGGGCGTGTCGCCTCCCGCCCCGGGTACAGCGGTGCCGGCTACCACATGTGGTACAGGGCGGTGCCGATGCCGTAGCCGATCAGGAAGGCCACGCCGGCCCCGCTCACCGCGCCGAGCAGGATCCCGCCGTCGATCTCGGACATCTCGTCGTGCGTAAGCTCCGTCATGGTCGTGCTCCTCTATCGTTCAGCGTGAGTGGTCGGTGTGAGTGTGGGTCCCGCGCCGGGCCCGGGCGTCGCCGCCCGCGCCCGGGTGCTGCCCGCCGGCTACCACATGTGGTAGAGCGCGGTGCCGATCCCGTAGCCGATCAGGAAGGCGGCGCCGGCGGCCGTCACGATGGGAAGGATGCCGCCGTCGATCTCCATCATCTCGTTCGCGGTCAGGTCGGTCATGGGAGTCTCTCTCGTGGTTCGGATGTATCGGTCAGCTCCCGGCGTCGTGCTCGGGAACGGCCTCCAACAAGGGCAAGGCGCGGACCCGGCACGGTGCCATATCGTGCCACCATGCGTAATAAATTGAGCCCGAACGAGTTGGCATCGCCGGTCGGAACGCCGGGGAGAATCCAGCAGGCACGCCACGATTGGGACATGGGACAGGGGCGCCCCGGACGCCGTGTCCCACCCGTTTCCGCGGAAACACGGTGCAATAGGTCGATCGACCTATGCGGACGCGTGAGCGTCGTCGCCGGGGAGGCGGGGCGGGGAGGAGAACGGAGGAGGGCGCCGCGCGATGGCCGCGCGGCGCCCTCCTCTCCCTCGTGCTGCCGACCGGCTACGTCAGGGCGCGGCGGTCGTGGTCTGCGTGCCCGTCTGCGTGCCGGGCGCGGTGGGCTGCGACGGAGACGGGGTGCCGGGCTGCTGCCCCGGAGCGGCGGGCGGCTCGCCGGGGGCGGGCTGCTGCGCGGGCTCGGCGGGGTTGGGCAGCACCTGCTCGCGGTTCTTCCGCAGGAAGGGGATCCCCTCCCGCATCCACGACGGCGCCGGGGCGCCGCGCAGGTGGTGATCGAAGAACTGCATCATGCGGATGGAGACGTCGATCTGGTTCGCCCGCTTGGTGGGGTTGTGCTCGTCTCCGTTGTAGTTGATCAGGTAGACCTCCTTGCCCAACCGCCGCATGGCGACGAACATCTCGATCCCCTGGTACCACGGCACCGCCCCGTCGCCGTCGTTGTGCATGATGAACAGCGGCGTGGTGATGCGGTCCGCGTGGAAGAGCGGCGAGTTCTCCAGGTAGCGCATGGGCGCGTCCCACAGCGACCGCCCGATACGGCTCTGCCCCCGCTCGTACTGGAACGCGCGCGCCAGCCCGCTCTGCCAGCGGATGCCGCCGTACGCGCTGGTCATGTTCGCCACCGGCGCCCCGGCCATGGCGGCGCGGAACATGGGCGTCTGGGTGATGATGTACGCCGCCTGGTACCCGCCCCACGACTGCCCCTGCAGGCCGACGGCGTTCGGGTCCACGAACCCGCGCGCGATCAGCGACTGCACGCCGGGAACGATGGACTTCAGCGCGTCCTGGCCCGGGTAGCCCACCGAGTACGCGATGTCCGGCTCGAACACCAGGTAGCCGTTGGAGGCGTAGACGGTGGGGTTGATCACGTTCCGCCCCGACGGGGCGATGTACGCGTGCAGGTTGTCGGAGAGCTGCTCGTAGAAGTACACCACCATGGGGTAGCGCTTCGACGGGTCGAAGTCCTCGGGCTTGTACAGCAGCCCCTTGAGCTCCACGCCGTCGGACGAGCGCCAGCGCACCAGCTCCACCGTGGGCCAGCGGAAGCGCGCCTGCTGCGGGTTCGCGTCGGTGAGGCGCGCCGCGTCGGCGAAGGTGGGGCCGGCCACCCACAGGTCGGGGAAGTCGCGTACGGTCTGCTGGGTGAAGAGGTAGACGTCCGCGTCCTCGGCCTTCTGCACGTTGCCGTGGATGCGCGGCCCCATCACGAGCTGCACGGGCGCGGCGGCCACCCCCAGGCGGTCGCGCCAGTAGCCCGTGGCCTTGGTCTCGTCGTTCATCCCGCGCAGCAGCAGCGGCTGAGCGGGATCGATGGAGCGCTCCTCCCTGTCCAGGTCGAGCAGCCGCAGGGTCGTCTGCGAGCGGCGGCCCAGCGAGTCGGTGACCATGCGCGCGGGGCGGCGGCCGGTGGGGTCCAGCTCCCACAGGTCGAATCGGTCGTAGACCAGCACCGAGCGGTCGCCCTCCGTCCACCCGGCGATGCCCCACGGCGCCGGCTGCGACGGCGTGTCCCACGTCTCCTGCTCGAAGCGCACCGGCAGGGCGCCGGTCAGGTCCACCGTGCGGCCGCTGGCCACCTCGTACGTGCGCCAGCGCCTGTCCTCGCCGAACCAGGCCACGTAGCGCCCGTCGGCCGAGAGCTCGGCGTCGAACGGAACGCGTTTGGCCACCAGGCGGCGGCGGCCGGTGCGGGTGTCGATCACGTACACGTCGCTCCCGCCCTCGCCCCACATGGCGGAGACGGCGTACGGGAGCGACGCCGTGGCCAGCGCGACGGTGCCGTCCTCGGAGAGCGAGACCTGGTCGAGCGAGTCGCTGCCGATGGTGGCGTAGCGCCCCGCGCTCAGGTCGTAGACGGCGGTCCAGGCGCGCTCGCTGGTGGAGCGCACGCGCTGCTGCGGCTGGAGCTGCGGGTCCTTCCAGTGCCACAGGTCGAAGACCGCGCGCTCGGCCAGCGAGTCGGCGGGGATGGAGTCCAGCGGCACCTGGGCCAGGCCGAAGCCGAGCCTGCGCCCGTCGCGAGAGAAGCGCAGC
The DNA here is from genome assembly GCA_030146875.1 of Longimicrobiaceae bacterium. Taxonomy (GTDB): domain Bacteria; phylum Gemmatimonadota; class Gemmatimonadetes; order Longimicrobiales; family Longimicrobiaceae; genus JASLAX01. Next base: position 487 of record JASLAX010000111.1, on the reverse strand, counting down.
GCGCCGCGGTCCGAGACCACCCGGCCCCGCTCGGCGTCGGGCCCCACGATGCGCCGCGCGCGGGCGTCCTGCGCCAGGCGGGCGTGGAAGAGCGCGTAGCGGGGCTTGTCGCGCGTGTGCTCGTCGCGGTCGGTTACGAAGGCCACCTGCGCGCCGGCCTCGTCCAGCGCCAGGCCCTTGTAGTTGCCGCGCCCGGTCAGAAGGGGGACCGTCCGTCCGTTCCCCAGGGAGCGCGCGTAGACGCCGTCCTTCTCCGCCGTGGGCGACGAGACCGTGTACACCAGCCAGTCGCCGTCGTCGGTGAAGAGGTAGGCGGTCACCTCCTCGATGCGCGTGTCGGTACCGGTCCGCAGGTCGCGCAGGACCAGCGTGGTGCCCGGGTCCTTCTTCTTCTCGCGGCGCGTGCTGTCGCCCGAGACGGGGCGCGGGGTGCCGCCGGGGGTTGCGGCGGCGGCCGGGGCGGCGGCGGGAGCGCCCGCGGCCGGGG
>JASLAX010000061.1 GCA_030146875.1 Longimicrobiaceae bacterium | reverse complement strand
CCGCGGGAGCCGCCGCCGGACGAGCTGCCCGACGGGCGGGCGGCGGGGCGCGACGCCTCGCCGGCCTCGCGCTCGGCCTTCCGGGCCAGCTTGGCCGCGGCGCGGGCGCGCTCCTCCTTCTTGCGCGCGCGGATCTCGGCGATCCGCTCGGCGATGGGGATCTCCAGTCGCTCGGTGGGCTTCCGGGTGTAGTCGAAGCCCTCCAGCTTCTTCCGGGGGAGCGTGCGGCCCACGGCGCGCTCAATCGCCCGCAGGTCCTGCTCCTCCTCGGGCGAGACGAACGTCAGGGCGTCGCCCGTGGCGTCGGCGCGCGCGGTGCGGCCCACGCGGTGGATGTAGTCCTCGGGCACGTGCGGCACGTCGAAGTTCACCACGTGCTCCAGGGCCTCCACGTCGATGCCGCGGGCCACGATGTCGGTGGCCACCAGCACGCGGTAGCGCCCCTCCTTGAACCCGGCCAGCGCGTCGGTGCGCTGCGCCTGCGAGCGGTTCCCGTGGATGCGGGCGTTCGGCACGCGCTGCGCCTCCAGGAACGCCGACAGCCGGTTGGCGCGGTGCTTGGTGCGGCAGAAGACGATCACGCTGCCGATCTCGCCGCGCTTCATCAGCTCCACCAGGAGCGGGGCCTTCATCTCCTCCGACACGGGGTACAGCGCCTGCGCCACGCCGGTGGCCGGAGCCGACTTGCGCTCCAGGTCGACCGTGGACGGGTTCTGCAGCATCTCCCACGACAGGGTGATGATGGGGGGGGGCATGGTGGCGCTGAAGAAGAGCGTCTGACGCTTGGCGGGAACGTGCTTCAGCACCCGGCGGATGTCGGGCAGGAAGCCCATGTCCAGCATCCGGTCGGCCTCGTCCAGCACCAGGTGCTCCACGCCGTCCAGGCGGGCGTACGGGTGCTGCAGGTGGTCCAGCAGGCGGCCCGGCGTGGCGACGATCACGTCCACGCCGCGGCGGAAGGCCTGCTCCTGCGGCCCCAGCCCCACGCCGCCGAACACGGCGGCCGAGGTCAGGCGGGTGTGCTTGGCCAGCGCCACCATGTGCTCGTGGATCTGGGCCGCCAGCTCGCGGGTGGGGCTCAGGACCAGCACCCGCGTGGTTCCGCGCGGCTTCTCGAGCAGCCGGTGCAGGATGGGAAGGAGGAACGCCGCGGTCTTGCCGCTGCCCGTCATGGCGCAGGCCAGCACGTCGCGGCCGGCCATGGCGGCGGGAATCGCCTGCTCCTGGACGCGGGTGGGACGGGTGAAGCCGAGATCGTGGACGCCCTTGAGGAGGTCCGCGTGGATTCCGAAGGAAGAGAACGCCATCAGTAACCTTTTCTGCAGCGCGCCGGGTGGCCGAGGCGCGCTCTGGGAGAGGTCGGAGGCAAGAAAAAGGGGCGAAGCTCGGCGCGAGCTCCGCCCTGCGCTTGCCGTTCCGACCGGGGCCCGCCACCGGGGGCCCTCCCGCGCGGGCGCCGCTCGTGGGAGCGGCGCGGGCGGCGGGTAAGACTGAAATCTAATCCAGATGCGCGTTTTCGGGAAGTGCGGAGGCATCTCGCCACCCCGCGAAGGGCATTCGAGCTCCGCCGGACCCTCCCGCTCGCCCCGCCTGGAGCCCGGGGCTCCCGTCCATCCTCCGTCCGCGCGCCCGCCGCTAGACGCGCTCCAGGCGGTAGAGCTGGATGGTGTTCTGGATCGTCGTCACCACCAGCACCGCGGTGATCCCCACGATGCCCACGACGCCCGCGACGTCGAAGAGGCGGAACGCGCGCCCCGCCATCGCCAGCGGCGGGCCGTAGAGGATGGAGAGGTTCGCCGCCGCCAGGAGGATCCGCAGCTCCGTGCCGCCCAGCGGCCCGTACGAGATCTTGAAGACCCCCAGCACGTAGGTGGTCAGGTAGATGTTGATGTTGAGCGCGAAGTAGGCCACCAGCAGCCCCAGCGCGATCCGCACGTCCATGTGGCCCGAGAGGGCCATGCCGCCCAGCAGGAAGAACGCGCCGAAGATGTCCACGATGTGGTCCACGTAGAAGCCGTAGCGCGGGCGCAGCTTGTTGCGGTGGCGCGCCAGGCTCCCATCCAGCGAGTCGCCGAACCAGTTGACCAGCAGCGCCACGTTCACGGCGTGCAGCCACAGGCCGTCGCGCGCGCTGAACGCGTAGAAGATTCCCCCGGCCAGCATGGCGAACAGCCCCAGGGCGGTCAGGTGGTCGGAGTTGACGGCGGCGGGCATCCGCTCGGCGAGCCACTTCAGGGTGCGGCGCTCCACGGGCGCCAGCAGGCTCTGCATCTCGCGGCGGGCCTCGGTGAACTCGGTGCGGGTGGTCATGGGCGGGCGTTCGGGTGGGAGCGGAGGAGGGCGTCGAGGTGCGAGCGCGGCGGGTGCCGGACGCGCGAGAGGGACCGGTCAGGCGCCGGTCCCTCTGCGGATGATACCCGTCGGCGGGAGAGCGGAGGTCCCGCGGCGGTCAGGCGCTGCGCCGCCGCAGCGTCTCCAGTGCGGCCAGGTCGTCCACCCAGACGGTGCGCAGGACGGGGTGGCGCTCCACGTAGGCGCGCAGCCCGGAGACCAGCGCGTCCAGGTCCACGTCCTCGAAGTCCTCGGCCAGAACGCGGACCGGGTCGTCGCCGGGGGCGGCGGCCGCGTGGTCGGCGGGAAGGTCGCCCAGCCACTCCACGTGCCCGTCGCGGTAGTGCACCCCGATGCGGCGCCCGTCGGTGGCGTACGAGACGGCGTCCTCCCACGGCATCACGTCGCGGACCTCGCGGCCGTGCGCGTCCAGGCGCGGCACATAGAAGGCGTCGGGCAGGCGGACGTTTCGGGGGGTCATGGAGCGACTGCGGGTGTCGTGCGGGGCGCGCGGGCGGGGCGCGCGGCTCCCGCCGGGGACGTGCGGGCGGGGTGGCGCCTCACGCGGCGGGGGACGGGGCCCGGCGGGTCCGCACGGCCACGCCCACCCCGGGCGTCACGCCGTCGAAGTCGTCCGGGTGGATGCGCGCGAGCTGCGCGCGCACCTCCACGAAGCGCTGCGCCTGCGCGACCAGGCCGCGGCGCTCCAGAAAGTCGTTCAGATGCTGGATCACGTCGCACATCTCCGCCAGGCGCTCCTCCACCCGGCGCAGGCGCCGGATCTCGCGCACCATGCGCAGGGCGCGGTCCGGGTCCAGGGTGGAGACGAAGCGCAGCTCGGCGTCGGTCATCTCCACGGCCAGCGTGTCGGCCTCGGCGGGGTCGGCGCGCCACGCGGCGGCGTCCGCGTCGCAGGCCAGCGATTCGACCTGGAACAGCTCGGCGTCGGAAAGGGGGGGCAGCGTCGACATGGCTCTCGCACGCTCCGCCGTGCACGTCCGCGCGTATGCGAGACGGCCGCCCGGCGTGCGTGGTGGGACGGGGTGGGACCAGGGACCGGAGCGCGGCGGGAGCCGGGGCGCCGGGAGACGGGAGCGGCGCTCGACGGGGGTCGCGCGCCGCGGCGAAGGCCCCGCCGGGACGCATCCGCTGTCGGGGGACATCAATGTATGTCGCGGTTGTCCGTTCCCCGCAAGGGGTTCGTGCGCGGCTCGCGGCGGGAGAGGTGCGTCGTGCCGGCGGAGGTCGGCCCTCAGCGTCCCCCGCGGTCGATGCGGTACCGCACCACCAGCGGCACGTCGTCCTCGCCCCGGACCACGCCCAGCGCGGTGCGCTCCGAGATGTGGTGCAACACCAGCCCGGCGGGCAGGTCGATCGTCGCCAGCGGGTCGCCGTCCGCCGCCAGCACCGTCCACGGCACCGGGTCGCGGCCCAGCGCCTCGCGGCGCAGCCAGATGCTGCCGTCGGTCGCGACCACCAGCGCGGTCACCGGCGGCTGGTGCGCCGGAAGGTCCAGCGCATCGGCGATGGCATCCGACAAGGAGCCGGTGCGGGGGATCCCGGCGAGGGTCGCGCCCATCTTCCGCCGGAGGCTGTCCGCGGCCGCCCGGGACACGGGGAGCGGTACGTAGTCGTATCTCCGCGCGAAGAGCGTGTCGCCGGTGGGGCCGAGGCGGATCACGCGGTACGGCGCGCCATCCGGCTCCGTGGTCGGACCGCGTTCGACGATCACGACCCCGCTGCCGTCGGGCGCGACGGCCGGCAGATCGTCGGACGGGAGCGGGTGGTCCATCGCCAGCGACACGGCTCCGGAGGAGACGCTCACCAGCCCATTGCCGGTAGCTACGTGGCCCAGCGTTCCGAAGGCACGCCCATCGGCTCGAACCCGGTAGATGGGGAGCGCCGTCACCGAGTGGGCGTTCTGCGTGGAGTACATGGGGGCCATCAGAAGCGACCCATCGCGCAGGACGCCGATCGCGCCCCCCGGCACCAGCAACCGGCCCTGGGAGGGAGACCGAACCGTCCGCGTCGAGAGGGTGGCGCCGTCCGCAGTCAGGAGGGTGACGCGGAAGGGGAACGCCTCGATGGCCACGAGCGTGTCTCCCAGCCAGGCCAGGCGCATGAGCCCGCGGTACTCTCCCGGCCCGTCTCCCTTACGCCCCGCCGTTCGGACGTGTCCGCCGGCCCTGTCGAACACCCGGACCTCCGTCGGCTCGGCGACGTAGATGCGACCGTCGCGCCCGCTCACCACGTGGCGCACATCGGACAGTGCGTACGCGGGGGCGTCCTCGCTCCCGATGCGGAGGTCCTCCTCCAGCACCCACCGCTGGAGAGGCGTGCTCGCCCGCTCCGCGGCTGCGCACGCGGAGACCGCCGCCACGGAAGCGGCGCAGACGAGCCGCGCGAGGGGAAAAGCGAAGCGGTGCCCGGTACCCGCTCTCTCTGCTCGGAGGAGGTTCATCGGTGGTGGACTCGCCGTGAGTGTCGTCGCGCGCCGCGGGGCGCCGCGCCTCCCGCCCCTGACCCGCCGCTGGTACGCCGGATGCCTCGGTCCCGGCCACGCGCGGCGCACCCGGCCCGCGACCGCCGAACCTGAAGGAGGAGAACCGATGCCGATGATGCGTCCACTCGCCCTGGCCGTGCTCGCCGCCGTCTCCCTGGCCGCCTGCGACGGAGCCGGCGGGAACCAGGGCACCGGCCGCGAGGAGGAGAACGCCGCGTCCAACCGCCCCGACTCCATGGTGACGGGCACCGACGTCACGCCCGTGCCGCCGCTCGACAGCACCGCCGGGCAGAGCCCGCCGTCGGCCGTGGGGTCGTCGCCCGACTCGGCGCAGAACGACACCGCGCGGGAGTAGCGTCCGCCGCCTACCTGTGGCGCTGCTTCTTCGCGGTCGACGTGGACCGCACGATGGCGGTGTCGCCGTGGCGCAGGATGCGGAGCCGCTCGGGGGGCAGGCCCTGCGCCTCCCACGCGGTTCGGGTGCGGACGGGCGGCTCCAGCGGGTCCTCGTCGGTCAGGCGGAAGGTGCCCCAGTGCATGCCGACGAAGGTCCCCTGGCCGCCCAGCGCCCGGTACGCCCGCACCGCGTCCTCGGGGTTCATGTGCGAGGAGCGCATGAACCAGCGCGGCTCGTACGCGCCGATGGGGAGCAGGACGACGTCGAAGGGGCCGGCGCGCTCCCCGATCTCGGCGTACGCGGCGAAGAAGCCGCTGTCTCCGCCGAAGTAGACGGACTCGCCGTTGCGGCCCACGATGGCCCACGAGGCCCAGAGGCGCGTGTTCATCTCGCTCGTGGAGCGGCGCGTCCAGTGCTGCGCGGGCAGGCACACGATGCGCCCCGTGCCGCCCTCTCCCCGCACCTTCGTCTCCTCCCACCAGTCGAGCTGCTCCACCTTCCTCATCCCGCGCGCCGCCAGCCACTCATGGTACCAGAGCGGGGTGATCCACAGCAGGTCCGGGCCGTAGCGCTCCCGCAGCGCCAGCACCGTGCCCTCGTCCAGGTGGTCGTAGTGGTCGTGGGAGAGGACCACGGCGTCCAGCGCGGGCAGGTCCTCGATCGCAATGCCCGGGGGAGCGAGGCGCGCCGGCCCGAACCGCTGCGACGGCGAGGCGCGGCGGCTCCAGATGGGGTCGGTGAGGACGTTGAACCCGCCCGCCTGCACCAGGAAGGTGGAGTGGCCGACCCACGTGACGCGGATCTCGCGCGCGGGCGTGCGCGGGTGCGCCACGTTGGGCTCGCCGGGCGGGAACGAGCCCGGCGGCGGGTTGGGCGGCGTGCCGCGCGTGAGGCGCTGCCACTGCCAGCGGAGCAGCGCGCCGAAGCCGCGGTCCTCCGGGGCCTCCAGCCGCCACGGGACGCGGAACCGGCCGCCGCCGGTGCCGCCGACGACGTGGTGCGGGGGCAGGCGCCTCATCACGAGATCCCCGTGCCGCGAGCCCTTGCCGCCGGGGGGGATGGTTCGTTAGGATGCCGCATTCGGAGGGGCTGGTCGGCGAAGGGGAGTCGCGGCGCCCGTCTCCGTCGCGGAGTCGCGCTCCTACCGCGCTAGGACGTGCGGCGGCGGGGGACGCGGGTCCGCGGGGCCGGGAGGATGCGCGACGCGTGCGGGGGAAGGATCGGTGCGGACGCGTCCGCCCGCAAGCCGAGGCGGTGCGGGGATCGTCGGGCGGAGGCCTCGTCGGAAAGTCGCGTCGAGCGTGCGGTGGGTCCGACGGCGGCTCGGATCATGCGTCCGCTCGCGCGTCGAGCGGGCCCTCGCGGACCTGCAGGGAGTGGTGGGGCGGGGTGGTGGGGTGAGCCGGAAGGCCGGTCCCCGGACCGGTCGGGGTGGGGTGGGGTGGGGAGTGAAGGAAGGGTGGCGGCGCGGAGCATCGCGCCGTCACCCTTCCTTTTTCGTCGTGGCCGTAGTCCAGGGTCGTCGGAGGGCGTCAGGCCTCGTCGCCGTAGTCGACGTTGAGCGGGCGCGACGCGCAGTGCTCGCCGCAGCCGAAGCGGTAGCGGTTGCGGGCGAACCAGCGGTAGAAGCGCTCGAAGAGCACGCCGAACATGGGGATGCGGAACACCCACCCCAGCGCCCCGCCGTAGGGCAGGATCTTCAGGAGCTGCTCGATGGCGGCTCCGCCCTGCCACGTCTGTCCCCCGGGCCCCACGAGCTGCATGGCCTCGGCGTACGCCGAGGGCGGGATCCAGGGGAAGCGGGAGACGACGGAGGTGTTCTGGAAGGGGACCACCTCCAGCACGCCGTCGCGGTCCCACCGGCGCAGCAGCCCGGCCAGGCGCGTGCACACCTTGCAGGTGCCGTCGTATACGGTGGTCCACGGCCGTCCGCACCCGGCCGCGGCCACCTCGGCCCCGCCGAAGACGAAGCGAACGACGGGGAAGGTCACGGCGCCACCCGGATCGCCAGCTCGGGCGGGTGCTCGAGCGTCTTCGACACGGTGCAGAGCGCCGCCGCGCGCGCCGCCGCGGCCCGCCGCGCCTCGGGGAGCGAGGGCCAGTGGAGGGAGATGTCCATCCGCCCCACCCGGTGCGGGTCCTCCACGAACGTCCATCCCACCTCCACCGCCAGGTCGTCCGCGCCGAGCTTCGCGTGGGTGGCCCAGGAGTGCAGGACCGAGAAGGTGCAGGTGGCCAGGCCGCTGGCCAGCATGTGGAACGGCCCGTAGACCATCTCGGCCGAGTCGGCCTCGATGGTCAGGGGACCGGCCCCGCCTTCGAGCCGGATGCGCTCCTCGGAGAGGAGGGTGATCTTCACCGGGCGACCTCCGGGTCCGGGTGGAGGGGGCGGGCGCCGCGCCCGCCCCGCTCCGGCCCCGATGCAGGGGCCGGGCCGGCGCCCCGCGTCAGCGGTCGCCGGCGTGCGACGGCGCGCCCATGTGCGAATCGGGGGTGAACGACGGCGGGTCGCTCGCGGGGAACGACTCGTCCGAGGCCTCGTCCACCACGTCGTCGGCCCAGTCGGCGGGGCGCTCGGCCGGGGCGGGATCGTCGTCGTCCACCGCCTCGGGGTTGGTGGCGGCGGTGGCGCGCCCGGCCATGGGGGTGCGCGTGCGAGCCAGCACGTGGGGCGGCGGCGGGGTGTCGTCCTGCAGCTCCGTCCCCTCCGCCGTGCTCCTGCCGATGCCGCCGTACACGGGGCAGCGCCCGGTGACGCCGCGGTGCAGCAGGAAGCTCCCGCCCACCGCCATCAGCACGCCCGCCACGGAGCCGCGGCGGATGCCGTCCAGCGCCACCACGCCGCCGGCCAGCGCGGACGCCACGCGCTCCGTGCGGCCCACGTTCACGTCGCCGCCCGCCAGGCGCGTCAGCACACTGGTGAAATCCATCGTTCTTCCCTTCGCTCGTGTGGTCACCCGCGGAGCAGGGACTCCGCGCCGTCGACCCAGACCTCGGTGCCGCTGACGTGGTCGGACGCGTCCGACGCCAGGAACACCACCAGCCGCGCCACCTGCTCCGCGCTCCCCGGGCCGCGCTCCAGGGGCTTGTCTCCCTCGGGGAACTCCATGGGCACCACCACGCGCTCGCGGTGGCGCTCCTCGGTGTTGTCGTCGATCTCGGTGTCGATGGCCCCGGGGCAGATCACGTTAACCCGCACGCGGTCCCGCGCAAGCTCCAGCGCCAGCATCTTGGTCATGGCGACCTGCCCCGCCTTGGAGACGGAGTACGCCGTCGCGCCCGTGTTGCTGAAGACGCGCGTGCCGTTGATGGAGGCGCACACCACCACGGAGCCGCCCCGCCGCTTCAGGTGCGGCACGGCGTACTTGATGGTCAGGAAGGTGCCCTTCAGGTTGATGTCCAGCGTGCGGTCCCACTCGTCGGGCTCCAGCTCCTCGATGGGCGCCCACACGCCGTTGATGCCCGCGTTGGCGAACACCACGTCCATCCGCCCCCACCGCTCCACCACCTCGGCCACGGCGCGCCGCACCTCGTCCGGCTTCGACACGTCGGCCAGCACGGCCATCGCGGCGCCGCCCTCGCCCTCGATCTCGGCCACCGCCTCGTCGAGCTGCCCGCGCGTGCGGCCCAGCACGGCCACCTTCGCCCCCTCGCGCGCCATCGCCACGGCGGACGCCCGGCCGATGCCGGAGCCCCCGCCGGTCACCAGCGCCACCTTCCCCTCGAGCTGCATCCCCGTCCCTCCTGTCGCGGATCCCCGTTCCCGTCGGCGAGCGCGCGGCGTGTCGAGAGGTTCGTGCCAGCGGGTGCGGGAGCGCGCGCTCCGCGGCCGGGGTGGGGGTGGGGATCTACGCCGGGTCCCGGTACTTCACGTCGAGGTGGAAGTCGCCTTCCGAGGTCATCCGGACGCGCGCTTTGGTCCAGGGCGCGTGGCCGGGCTGCTTCGTCAGCTCCCGGATCCTGAGCAGGACGTCGAGCAGGGCGAACGGTTCGCCGCGAAGCTCGGGGTCGTACCACTTCTCCCGGCCCTGCAGGTCGACGTAGTCGCCCGTGTACTTTCCCCAGTCGTCCTCGACCTCGGCGTCGATCCAGGCCTCCTTCCACTCCTCCGGGATGTTCGCGAACATGGACACCGCGATCAGCCGGTAGCACTCCTCCAGGGTCTGCATCCGTTCACCTCGACGTTGGATGTCTCCCGTCAGCCCAGCGCGAACCGCTCCACCGCCTCGTACCGCGCCGGGCCGCCGCCCAGGTGGCTGCGGAAGAGGACCACCTCCTCCACGCGCATCCCGCCGGCGAACGGGGGAACGGAGTCGATCAGGGCGCGCACGTCGCGCGGGGGCTGGATGCGGGCGAGGGTGAGATGCGGCGCGTAGGGGCGAGGCTCCGCGGGGAAGCCGGCGGCAACGGCGGCCCGCTCCACCACGGCGGCGAGGGCGCGCAGGGGGGCCTCGCCGGCCTCGACGCCGATCCAGAGGACGGCGGCGCGGGCGGGGCGGGGGAACGCGCCCAGCCGGCCGAACGAGAGGCCGAACGCCGAGCTCAGGGGCGCGGCACGCAGGGCGGCGGTCAGGCGCTCCGCCGTCCGCACGCCGGTGTCGCCCAGGAAGCGCAGGGTCAGGTGCCAGTTGGCCGGCGGGGCGGGGCGGCCCGGGAGCGGCCCGGCGTTCGCGACGTGCGCCTCCAGCGCCCGGCGCAGGCCGGGCGGGAAGGCGACGCCCACGAAGAGGCGGCCGGCGGAGTCGGCGGCGGGCATCGGCGTCCTGGATCGGGAGGCGGCGGGTGCGGGCCGGCTGAAGACAGTGTGGGCGGGCGGCGTCCTCCCCGTCAATCCGCCGGAGGGGGGGAGCGGCACCGTCCTCCTCCGACTCCGTGGAGGAGGGGCGCGGCCGACGGAGACGGATCGGGCGACGAAACCCTTTACAGGTCCCAAGGCAGTTGTTACTAGTCTTTTAGTTGAGACCACGATCCTCTTCCTCCGCAGCCCCGATGCCGCAGCGAGCCTCCTCGATCCTCCGCACCGCCGTCCTCCTCGCGCTGCTCCTGGCGCTCGCGGCTCCGCTGCGCGCGCAGGCGACGGGCACGATCCGGGGGAGCGTGCTGTCCGACGGCGACCGGCGGCCGGTGGCGTTCGCGCTGGTGGTGCTGGTGGGGTCCCAGGACGGCGCCGCGCGGCGGACGGCGCTGAGCGATTCCACGGGGGCCTACCGCTTCGCGGGGCTGGAGCCGGGCTCGTACCGGCTGCTGCTGGAGCGCATCGGCTTCGCGCGGCAGGTGTCGCCGGCGCTGCGGGTGGCGGAGGGTGCCACGGTCACGCACGACTTCGTGGGGCGCGCCCGGCCGCTGGTGCTGGAGGGGATCACGGCCCGCGCCGGGTGCTTCACGGCGGACGCGCTGGCCCGCGACACGGTGCTCGCCGCGCTGTGGGAGGAGGCGCGGAAGGGGGTGGAGACGCGGCGCGCGCTGGACCGGCGCTACCGTTACGCCTTCGACCTGTGGCAGCGGACCGAGACGCAGCTCCTGGGCAGGGGGGGCGGAGGCATCCGCCGCGACTCGGTGGGCCGCACCGTGCTGAACGATCCGGACAGCGCCGCCGTGTACGACCGGCGGCGGCGGGAGCGCCGCGCCCGCGGGTACGGCGTGGAGAGCCGCCGCGGACTGGACCTGGAGCTTCCCGAGGAGAAGGAGCTGCTGGACCCCGAGTTCCTGCGCACCCACTGCCTGGAGAGCGGCTTCGAGCAGGAGGACGGCGCGTACGTGCTGTACTTCCGCCCGGTGCGCCCCGCCCGCGGCCGGATCGACCTGCAGGGGCAGATCCGCGTGGACGCGCGCGACTTTCAGGTGCGCTCGCTCACCTTCGAGTACGTCCGTGGGCGGGGCAAGCCGTTCATGACCGCCACGCTCACCTACGGCGACGTGCACTTCCCGGACGGGACCATCCGGATGCCCGTGTCGGGCGAGTTCCGGGGCCGCCCGCAGGGCGCGCTGCGGCGCAGCGTGGGGCTGGTGCGGGGGACGGTCGCGTACCGCAACTTCCGCATGTGAGCCGCGGCCCGGGTCGTGCGCCGCTCGGGGCGGCGGGGGAACCCCCCGCCGCCCCGCGTCTATAAGGTGGGTCCGCGCGCCGCACCCCGCTCCTGGAGGACCCATGCTGATCCGCACGCCCGACGACGTTCCCTCCTCGGAGATCACCCCCGAGCGGCTCTACCTGGGGCGCCGCGAGTTCCTGCGCACCATGGGCATCGGCGCCGCCGCCGCGGTCGCCGCGCCGGCCTCGCTGGCCGCATGCGAGCCGGGCGCGCAGCAGAAGGACGAGGTCACGCCCTTCGAGGACGCATCGACCTACAACAACTTCTACGAGTACGGCACCGACAAGGACGACCCGGCCAGGTACGCGCCCGGCCTGCTGCGCACCCGCCCGTGGACCGTCTCGGTGGAGGGCCTGTGCCGCAAGCCGGGGCGCTACGCCTTCGACGACCTGGTCCGCGCCCACCGCGTGGTGGACCGCACCTACCGGCTGCGCTGCGTGGAGGCGTGGTCGATGGTGATCCCCTGGCAGGGGATCCCGCTGCGCGACTTGGTCGCCCGCTTCCAGCCCACCCCGGCCGCCCGCTTCGTGGAGCTGACCACGCTGCACGACCCGGCGCAGATGCCGGGGCAGCGCCGCGCCGTGCTGGACTGGCCGTACGTGGAGGGGCTGCGGATGGACGAGGCCATGCACCCGCTCGCCCTGCTGGCGACCGGGCTGTACGGACGGCCCCTTCCCGCGCAGAACGGCGCGCCGATCCGGCTCGTCGTGCCGTGGAAGTACGGCTTCAAGTCCATCAAGTCCATCGTGCGCATCCGCTTCACCGACCGACAGCCGCGCACGGCCTGGAACGTGAGCGCGCCCGGCGAGTACGGCTTCTACGCCAACGTGAACCCGCAGGTGGACCACCCGCGCTGGAGCCAGGCCCGCGAGCGCCGCATCGGCGAGTGGCGGCGCCGGCCCACGCTGATGTTCAACGGCTACAGCGAGGTCGCCAGCCTGTACAGCGGCATGGACCTGCGGCGCTTCTACTGATGGCGCCCGCATCCTGGGAGCTCAGGGCCGCGCGGTGGATCCGCCCCGCCGCGTGGATCGGTGGACTCATCCCGCTCCTGCTGCTGGTCGCCGGGGCGTTCACCGGCGGGCTGGGGGCGGACCCCATAGAGTACGTCACGCTGCGCACCGGCTTCGCCACCCTGCTGATGCTGATGTGCACGCTGGCGGTGACCCCCGTGCGCCGGCTGACCGGGTGGAACTGGCTGGCGCCCGCGCGGCGGACTCTGGGGCTGTGCGCCTTCCTCTACGTCTGCCTGCATCTTTCCACCTACCTGGTGGACCAGGGGTTCGCGTGGACGTACATCGTGGAGGACGTGGCGGAGCGTCCGTACGTGACCGCGGGGTTCACGGCGTTCCTCCTTCTGGTCCCGCTGGCGCTTACTTCCACGAAGGGATCGATACGCCGGCTGGGAAAAAGGTGGCAGAAACTCCACCGGCTGGTGTATCTTGCAGGGGGGCTGGGCGTGCTGCACTTCATCTGGCTGGTGAAGAGCGACC
>JASLAX010000223.1 GCA_030146875.1 Longimicrobiaceae bacterium | reverse complement strand
GGTGCGGGCCGGGGCACACCCCCGGGCCCGCTCCTCTTTTCTGCCGGCTGCTTCCGCCTGCTAGAACTCGTACTTCAGGCGGACCAGCGCCATGCGGCCGATGAACGGCGAGCCGGGGAAGGCCCGGTACTCCTCGTTCAGCAGGTTGGTGACGTTCAGCTGCACCGACATGCCGCGCGTGCGCGGGATCCGGTAGCCGATGCCGGCGTCGAGAAGCGTGTAGCTGTCGACGCAGTCCTCCACCAGCGCGCCCGTCTGGTTCGGCAGGCAGGCCGTGCCCACGTACACGCCCGAGTTCACCGGGAAGGAGTCGGTGTAGCGGACGCGCATCTCACCGTTCAGGCCGTTGCCCTGGTTGCGGTAGTTCAGCGAGATGGAGCCCTTCTTCTTGGGCGCGTTCAGCGTCACGAGCTGCCCCGTGGAGGTGCTGAACTGGTCCTTGTTCACCCAGGAGCCCGTCACGCCCAGCGAGAAGGCGTCGGTGAGGAGGGCCGTGGCGGAGAGGTCCACGCCGTGGGTCTCCACGCTCTCGTCCACGTTCTGGTAGGTCACCAGGAGCTGCCCGCCCACCGTGGTGGCGTCGGACGAGGCGACCACGCCCACCGGCACCGACACGATGTTGGTGGCGATCGCCGTGGCCTGCGCCTGCGCCTGGGCCTGCGGCATCCCGGCCGCCATGAAGAACTGCGTGATCCGCGGCACCAGGTAGCCCGCGGTGGCCTGCGGGTTCAGGAACAGGAGCGGGGTCTGCACCGTGAGCGGGGTCACCAGGTTCTCCTTGCGGGAGTACCACACGTCCGCCGCCAGCAGCAGCTTGCCGCCCAGGATCCCCTTGTAGCCCACCTCGAAGTCGTTCGACGACGACTCGCGGATCGGGGCGATGTCCGGGATCGAGAGGGTGTTCAGCGCTCCGCTGCCGCCCACCACGCTGGTGTAGTTCAGCCCCGCCGCCGCCGCCACGCCGGGCGTCTGCGCGTTCAGGAAGCTGATGAGCTGCGCGGGGAGCGGCTGCCCGGCGCGCGCGGCGCCCGCCGCGACCACGCCCACCGCGAGCTGGTAGCCCGTGGCGCTGTTGGCCGGCAGGAGCTGCCCGGGGCCGCCCAGGCCCGCCGGGGTGAACGGCGAGCGCATCAGGTAGCTGCCGTCCGACTGCTGGAACCCGAAGCCCGTGTCGCCCGTGCCCTGGATTCGGAGCGAGTAGCCGAGCGAGGAGAGCGCCTGCACCTGCGCGCTGTTGCCGGACAGGGGCGAGCCCAGGTCCAGGAACTGGTTCAGCGAGCTGGGGGTGCTGAAGGCGCGGTTGTACGACACGCGGAAGGCCTGGTTCTCGGCCGGCTTGAAGACCAGCGCCGCGCGCGGCGAGAACACCAGCTCCGGGAGCGCCGAGTGGTCGTCCACGCGGCCGGCCAGCACCAGGTCCAGCTTGGGGTGCAGCGCCGTCTCGGACTGCAGGTAGGCACCCAGCTCGCGGGTGTCGTCGTCGTTCTCGTAGATGCCGTTGATCGTGCCGTTCGTGCGCGGGTCGGTGAAGATGGCGTCCGCCCCGTACGTGAACGTCTGCCGCTCGCCCAGCGAGAAGCCGTGCTGGAGCTGGCCCACGTAGACGCGCGACTGGTCGCTGATCGGCGCGCCGTTGCGGAGCAGGTACGTCTCGCCGGCGTCGCTCTGGTTCATGTACGCCTGGGCGAAGAACCGATTCCACGAGAAGCGCGTCTGGTAGTACGACGACTTCCAGTCCACGGCCTGCCCGGCGCCCAGCCCGGTGAGCTCCACGCCGCTCGCCTGGTTGTTCATCCCGGCCGAGAACACCGCGGTCGCGTTCGGCGTCACCCGCCAGTCGGCGCGGACCTCGCCGGACCAGCGCTCCACGTCGTTGTCGCGCCGGCCGATGCGGGCGATGCGCGCGTCGGCCTGGGCCTCGGTGATCCCCGTGGCCTGCATCAGGATCTGGCGCTGCAGGGCCAGGTTACCGGCGTACTTCTGCTGCTCGGCCACCTCGGCGGGGTCGGTGTAGCCCCACTCCTCGGCGCGCAGGTACTGGCCCGACACCTTGATGCCGAAGTTCTCGCCGATCAGGTGCGCCGTGCGCGCCGTCGCGTGCAGCACGCTCTGCTCGCCGCCCGCGACCGTGAGCGTGGTGCCCTGGTCGGCCAGCGGCGACTTGGTGATGATGTGCAGGATGCCGTTGGCGGTGTTCGGCCCGTACAGCGCCGCGCCCGGCCCCAGTACGACCTCCATGCGCTGCATGTCCTCGTTGTTCGACGGGACGAAGTGCATGAAGTTCACCCGCAGCGACGGCACGCCGGCGATGCGGTAGTCGGTCAGGAAGTGGAGCGAGCCCGAGAAGATGTTGTTGAAGCCGCGCGCCACCACGTTCGCCGACTGCACGCCCGTCGTGGCGATGTCGATGCCGGGGACGGAGCGCAGGTGGTCGACCGGCGTGACCGCCGGGCGCTCCTCGATGGCCTCCTCGCCCACCACCTCCACGCGGGCCGGGGCGTTGATCGCCTTCTCGGGGCGCTTGGAGGCGGAGACGACCAGGGCGTCCAGCGAGATCGTGCCCGCCGCCACGGTGGTGGTCACCGGGACCATGCGGTCGCCGGTCACGCGCACGGTCACCTGGCGCTGGTCGAAGCCGGTGCCGGTGATCACCAGCGTGTAGGTGCCCGCCGGCAGGTTGAGCCGGTAGGCCCCGGAGGGGTCGGTGACGGTCGACGCGACGACGGTGCCGTCGGCGCGTCGCGCCTCGACGCGCGCGCCTCCGACGGGCGCGCTGGTGCCGACGTCCCGCAGCGTGCCGGTGACGCCGCCCTGCTGCGCCGACGCGGGCGCCGCGCACAGGAGCAGGGCGAGGGGTAGAGCCGTCAGCCAGCTCCTACCAGGGGTCAAGCGCATGCGAAAGCCTCTCGGTGGGGGGAAAACGTCCCCGTCGGATGGGTAGATCGGGTCCGGCGGCGACGGTCGGGATGGGACGCGCCGCGGCGCGTCGGACTGCGGGAACGCACGTACCCCGCTTCTTCCGGAGCGCCGGGCGAGCGGCGCGGGCCAGGGTGGGCGGGGCTTCCGACTCCGGACGGCGGTGCGGGTGTAGCGGAAGGTGCCGTGGCGGGGCGGGGTCAGGCTAGAATACGGCGGGAAGCCCGCTTCGGCAAGGCTTTCGTCGCGTTCGAACGAGCGGTCGTCCGGCGGAGGGGGGCCTCAGGCGCGGGCGCCGCGCTCCTCGCGCAGCCGGTCCACCTCCGCCGGGGTCCACTCGGCCAGGTGCTCGGTCTCCGCCCTGATCTCCGGGTACGGCGAGCGCAGGCACTCCACCCGCCGCTCCTTGGCCGCGAAGGCCACGCCCTTGGCCTCGTCCCAGCGCTCCTCGGCCACGTACACGTGGATCAGCGACTCGTAGACGAGCGGGTGCGGGTAGATGCGCAGCAGGCCCTGCAGGCGCGGCACCAGCCCGCGGCGCAGCGCCGGGTCGGTCACGTCCATCGCCAGCAGCTCGCTCGCGACCTCCTCGCGCCGCCGCAGCAGGTCGGCGACGTCCTTGGGGTACGACGTCGAGTCGTACTCGCCCAGCGAGCGCTGGGGAGCCTTGTCGCGGGTCAGGGCGGCGCGGGCCAGCGCGGAGGCCGGCACCGCGTTCTCGTCGCGGGAGCGGAAGCGCCTGCGGATCCAGTCGCGGAGTCCCATCGGGGTCCCGTGGAGCATGCGGGTACGGACCGGTGCTGCCTCCGCGGGGCGGGGCGGCGATGTCGCCCCCGCCAAAAGCAAGGAGCGGGCCGCACCTTTCGCGCGCCCCGCTCCCGTCCCCTCCCGTTTCCGCGCAGGTCGCTACTCCATCTCCACCTGCGAGACCTCCACGATCTCGGGCAGCGCGCCCAGCCGCTCCACCACCTCGGGGGGGATGCGGCCGTCCACCGAGATGGCCGCCAGCGCCTCCCCGCCGATCTGGAGGCGCGCCTGGTGGTACTCGGCGATGTTGACCCCCGCCTCGCCCAGCAGCGTGCCCACCCGGCCGATCACGCCGGGAACGTCGCGGTTGCGCAGCACCACCAGCATCCCGCGCGGCGCCACGTCCACCCGGAACGCGCCGATGCGCACGATGCGGCCGTGGGTCTCGCCCAGCAGGGCGCCGCCCACGCGGACGCTGCGGTCGCCGCCCTCCAGCCGCAGCTCGATCTCCTCCCCCAGCTCCCCGCGCCCGCCCACGTGCGTCCACGCCGTCTCGATCCCCCGCTCCTCGGCCACGTGCTGGGCGTTGACCAGGTTGATGGCCCTCCTCTCCACCACGTCGCGCAGGGCGCCCTGCAGGGCCGCCAGCAGGAGGGGCCGGGGCGCCTCCTCCCGCGGGCCGGAGTAGCGCAGCTCCAGCGCGCTCACCCCGCCGGGGACCAGCGCCCTCCCCAGCCGCCCCAGCCGGTCCGCCAGGGCGAGCAGGGGCCGCAGCTCCGGCCACCCGGCTCCCCCGACGCCGGCGCCGTTCAGCGCCGCGCTCAGGTCGCCCGTCACCAGCGCGTCGCGCACGGCGGTGCACGCCTCGATCGCCACGCTCCGCTGCGCGTCCATGGTCGACGCGCCCAGGTGCGGCGTCAGCAGCACGTTGGGCATCGTGCGCAGCACGTGGTCCGCCGGCAGCGGCTCGGTCGAGAAGACGTCCAGCGCGGCGCCGGCGATGCGCCCGGCGCGCAGGGCGTCGACCAGCGCGTCCTCGGCCACGATCCCGCCGCGGGCCAGGTTCAGGACCAGGACGTGGCGCCCCAGGCGGGCCAGCTCCCCCGCGCCGATCATCCCCCGCGTCTCCGCCGTCAGGGGCGTGTGCACCGTCAGCACGTCCGCCCGGTCCAGGGCGTCGGCCAGCCGGGGGGCGCGCTCCACCCCCAGCTCCTCGAAGCGCGGCGCGCCCACGTAGGGGTCGAAGCCCACCACCGTCATCCCGAACGCCCGCGCCCGCCGCGCCACCTCGCCGCCGATGCGGCCCAGGCCGACCACCGAGAGCGTCTTCCCCCGCACCTCGTCTCCGCCCAGCGCGGAGCGGTCCCAGCGGCCCTGCTCCATGGAGCGGTCGGCCTCGTGGATGTGGCGGGCCAGGGAGAGGAGGACGCCCATCGTCAGCTCGGCCACCGAGACGGTGTTGCCCCCCGGCGCGTTGATGATGGCGATGCCCAGCTCGGTGGCGCGGGGGATGTCGATGTTGTCGACCCCCACCCCCGCGCGGCCGATCACCTTCAGCCGGTCGCCCCGCGAGAGCAGCGCGCCGGTGATGCGGGTCGCGCTGCGGCCCACCACGGCGTCGTAGGCGCCGATCTCCTCCAGCAGCTTCTCCGCTGGCGGGGTGGGGACCTCGTCCACCTGGATGTCGGGGTGGGCGCGCAGCACGGCGACGCCCTCCGGGTCCACCTCGTCGGTGACCAGCACGCGGAAGCGCGGCTCCGTCATCGCGTGGTCGCCTCCACCAGCGCCTCGTCGGCGGCGGCGAGCAGCGTCTCCAGCTCCTGCACGGTGTGGTCTCCCATGTGGCCGATGCGGATGGTGTGCTCCTTCAGCTTCCCGTAGCCGCTGCCGATGGTGAAGCCGGCCCGCTTCAGCGCGCCCACCACCGCCTGCCCCGGCACCCCCGGCGGCAGCACGACCGCGGTCACCGTGGGCGAGCGGAAGCCTTCCGCCGCCAGCAGGGAGAGGCCGCGGTCCGCCCTCTCCCGCACCCAGGCCACGGTGCGGTCGCGCATGGCGTCGTGGCGGGCGGCGCGGGCGGCCACCCCCTCCTCGCCGATGCGGCGCGCCTGCTCGTGCAGCGCGTACAGCAGGGGCAGGGCGGGGGTGTTGGGCGTCTGGTGCTTGCCGTGGTATCGCTCGAACTCCAGCAGGTCCAGGTACTGCCCGCGGCCGGGGAGGGCGGACGCCCGGTCCAGCAGGCGCTCCGACGCGGTGGCGAACGCCAGCCCCGGGGGGAGCGCCATCGCCTTCTGCGAGCCGGTCAGGAAGAGGTCGACCCCCCACGACTCGGCCTCGATCCGCGCCGCGCCCACGCTGGTGACGCCGTCCACCAGCAGCAGGATCTCCTCCCCCAGCGCCGTCTCCGCCCTTCGCACGGCCTCCGCGAGCTCCGGCAGCGGGTTCAGCACCCCGGTGGAGGTCTCCGAGTGGACCACCGTGACGGAGTCGATGCCGCCCGCCATCAGCCGCCGCTCCAGCTCCCCGGGGTCGTGCGCGGCGCCCCAGGGCACCTCGTACGTCTCCACCTGGCGCCCGCAGTCCGCCACCAGGTCGCGGAAGCGCTCGCTGAAGGCGCCGTTGACCAGCCCGAGGGCCCTCCGCCGCACGCCGTTGCGCACGGCGGCCTCCATCATCCCCGTGGCGGAGGAGGACGAGACGTACACGGGGCGCGCGGTGCCGAAGAGCGCCTGCAGCACCGGCTGCGGGTCGCGCAGCAGCGGCACGATGGACTCGCCGCGGTGGCCGATCATCGGCTGCACCATGGCGGCGAGCACCTCGGACCGCACCTCGGTGGGCCCGGGAAGGAAGAAGCGGCCGAACTCGGTCATGTTCGCGCGGGCGTGGGACGGTGCCGCGTCCGCGGCCGGGGGGCTCCCGGGGCGGCGGCGGGCCTGGTGGGAAGAGACTACGCGTGAACCGTGCTCGGTCAACGCCCCGCCTCCAGCAGGGCGTCCCCGCGGCGCAGCAGGTCCGCGTACGGCGATGCCGCCAGCCGCCGGCGGTCCGCGCCGCTCGCCGCCAGGGCCAGGACGGCGGAGAGGGAGGGGTCGCGGAGGACGAAGTCCCCCCGCTCCGCCACGGCGGGGCGGAAGGCGACTCCCATGTACGCCGCGAAGGCGTCCACCGCCGGGCGCGCCTCGGCGTCCGTGGCCCCGTCTCCCACCAGGAGGGCGGGGCGGGGGAGGTCCCAGGCGCGGATCACGCCCTCCTTCCCCCCGCCGCGGGCCAGCGGCGACGCGTCGTCGAACCCCGCGTACCCGCCATCCGCCGCGAAGTCGATCCCCACGGCGGCGACGTCCTCCGCCGGGATGCCGAGCTCCCGCGCGGCCGCCTCCACCGGGGGGCGCAGCCCGCCGGAGACGACGCGAACCCGCTTGCCGAGCCAGCGGAGGGCGGCGACGGTCTCCCGCGCGTCGGGGACCAGGGCGGCGACGTAGGCGTGGCCCAGGGCCTCCACCCTCCCCCGCTCCGGGCGGATGAGGGCGAGGCGGCGGCCGTACACCTCCTCCAGCGCCACCTCCCCCCGCATCGCCGCGTCGGTCAGCGCCGCCACCTGCGCCGCGTGCGGCCCGGCCAGCTCGTCGATCCCCTCGATGGCCGCCAGGGTCGAGTCGCAGTCGAAGACGACCGACGCGAACCCGGCGCCCGTCACCCGGGCCACCGGGTCGGCAGCATCAGGGTGAAGACGCTCCCCTCGCGCCGCGTGGAGCGCACGGTGACGTCGCCCCCCATGCGGCGCGCCACCTGGCGGGAGAGGGCCAGGCCCAGCCCCGTGCCGGCGTAGAGGCGGGTGGCGGAGCCGTCGAGCTGATGGAACTCGTCGAAGATCTTCTCCAGGTCGCTCTCGTCCATCCCGATCCCGGTGTCCTCCACCTCCCACGCCACCGCCGGCCCGGTCGGGGAGACGTCCACCCGCCGCACGCGGAGGACGACGCTGCCCCGCGGCGTGAACTTGAGCGCGTTGGAGAGCAGGTTGCGCAGGATGCGGAGGACGTGGCTGGGGTCCGTCTGCACCGGCACCGCTCCTTCGGGCGCCACCGTGCGCACCTCCACCCCCGGGGGCGCCGGCCCGCAGTCGGAGAGCGCGGCGCGCGCGAGGGCGACCGCGTCGCACTCCTCGGGCGCGAGGGCCAGGCGGTCGAGCTTCAGGTGGGTGAGGTCGAGCAGGTCGTCGATCATCCCCATCAGCGACGTGCCCGCCGACTCGATGCGCTCCACCGCCGAGAGCCCCTCCTCGGCCAGCGGCTGGCCGGAGAGGCCCTCGCGGAGCAGGTAGGCGTAGCCCAGGATGGCGGTGAGCGGGGTGCGCAGCTCGTGGGAGACGTTGGCCAGCAGCTCGTTCTTCATCCGCCGGGCCTCCTCGGCTTCGCGGAAGCGTGCCTCCAGCTCCACGTTCTGCTCGCGCAGCAGCGCGTTGGCCTGCTGCAGGTCGTGGATCAGGTGGGCCTTCTGCGCGGTGGCGGAGAGCTGGTCGGCCACCAGGCGCAGCAGCGACGCGTCGCCCTCGCGCAGGGGCTCCGTCTGGCGGAAGTAGAAGGTGATGGCCCCCACCGCCCCCTCGCCCTGCACGAGCGGCAGGGCGATGGAGGAGGCGAAGCCCAGCTCGCGGGCCGCGTCCCACCAGTCCTGCAGCGCCTCGTCGGCGAAGACGTCCCACACCTCCACGGCGGCGCCTTCCTGCACCGCGCGGCCGGTGGGGCCGGCCCCCACCCGCACCCGCATCTCGCCCAGCCAGCGGGCGTGCGCGGCCGGCCAGTTCCACGCCGCGGCCAGGCGCAGGGTGTCGGGATCGGCCTCGGCGCGCAGGTACACGCAGCCGAACACGGCCCCCACCAGGGGGGCAACGCGCTCCAGCGCCAGGCGGTACACCTCCTCGGGCGTGCGGGAGGTCAGGAAGGCCTGGGCGATCTCGCGCGCCGCGCGGAGCTCCCTCAGCGAGGCCGCGCGCGGGTCGGAAGCGGCGAGGACGTTGGATTCTTCCACTGGTTTTCTCCCTTGACGGGACCGGAGTGGTCTCCTACTGTACGGTGCGGAACGGCACGGCCGTCTGCGTTCCCGTGCTTCGCCACCCCTTTTCCAGGAGCTCTTAGGTGAACAAGTCCGACCTCAGCAGCCGTGTGCAGGCCAAGACGGGGCTCTCCAAGTCCCAGGCGACCACTGCGGTGGAGAGCGTGTTCGACGAGATCGCCACGGCGCTCGCCAGCGGCGAGAAGGTCTCGATCACCGGGTTCGGCACGTTCGAGACCAAGGAGCGGCAGGCGCGCACGGGCCGCAACCCGCGCACCGGCAAGGAGATCCAGATCGCGGCGTCGAAGAGCGCCGGGTTCCGCTCCGGCAAGGGCCTGAAGGATCGTCTCGGCTGAGCGGAGCCTCCGCGACGGCCGGAGAGCCACGGCGCGAGCCGTGGCTCTCGCCGTTTCGGGGGATGCCGCGCCCCGCCGGGGGAGCTGATGGCCGGAAAGCGCAGGGGCGGCGGCCACGGCGGCGCCCACCGTCCCCCGTGGGGCTCGGTGCATCCCCTTCTCGACCTGCACGGCGAGACGGGCGACGACGCCCGCCGCCGCGTGGAGGCGTGGCTGCGCGCCCGGCAGGGCGAGGGCGTCCGCACCGTGGTGGTGGTGACCGGACGTGGCCTGCGCTCGCCGGGCCTCCCCGTGCTGCGCGGCGAGGTGGAGGAGGTTCTGCACGCCCTGCGCGGCACGGTGGTGGCCGGCTTCGGGGAGCGGAGCGGCGGCGGCGCCTTCCAGGTGGAGCTGCGCGCGCCCCCGCCGGCGCGCCACGAGCCCGGCGCGGCGGCGCGCGCCCGCTACCTGGCGGCGAACCCCGCCCTGCGCCTGCAAGCCGAGGAGTCGCTGGCGGAGCTGGGGATCGCCCCCACCCCCGCGCTGGTCGAGGCCGAGATGCGCCGCATCGCCGCCGAGGGCGGCGGCGGGCCCCAGTCTAGCCGCTGAGCGGAGGGGCGGCAAGGCCGCACGGCGAGGGGCGGCCGGGACCCTTCCCGGCCGCCCCTCGTGCGTGCCGCGGGGCCGCGTCACTCCGGCCGCGGACGCCGCACCGGCGGGCGCGGG
>JASLAX010000227.1 GCA_030146875.1 Longimicrobiaceae bacterium | reverse complement strand
GCGCGGCGCCTCTCCCGCGACCGCCACCTGGACCGCGTAGAGGCGATCCTGGCCGCCGCGTCCGTCGGCGCCCCGCTCCCCGCCGCGCCGTGAGCCGCCTGCGCCACGTGGTGACCGGCGAGTACCCGCCGCACGGCCGCGGGGTGGCCGCGCACGCGGCGCAGGTCGCCGCCGGGCTGGCCGCCGCGGGCGAGGAGGTGCACGTCTGGACGCGCGCGGCGGCGGGCGCGCCGCCGGTGGACGGCGTGACGGTGCACGGTGTGGGCGGGTTCGGCGCGGAGGGGCTGCGGCGCCTCTCGGCGGGGATGGACGCCGTCGGCGGAGGGCGGATGCTGGTGGAGTACGTGCCGCAGGCGTTCGGGCGCCGGGGGATCGCGCCCTCGTTCGCGCGCTGGGTCCGCGAGCGGGCGCGGGGCGGGTCGCCGGTGGACGTGCTGTTCCACGAGCCGTACGTTCCGCGGATGGCCGGACGCCCCCTGCACAACCTTCTCGCCGCGCCCACGCACGCCATGGCGCGCGACCTGCTGTCCGCCTGCCGCGCCGCCTACCTCTCCACCGCGAGCTGGGAGCCGCTGCTGCGCCCCCTCTCCCCCCCCGGCCTCCGCTTCCGCGTGCTCCCCATCCCCTCCACCATCCCCGTGCTGCACGACCCCGCGGCCGCCGCCGCCGTCCGCGAGCGCGTGCTCCGCGGCGGAAGGGAGGGAGCGGTCCTGGGCCACTTCGGCACCTACGGCGCCGTGGTCTCCGCGCTGCTGGAGCCCGTCCTGGCCGCCGCGCTGGAGCGCGCCCCCGGCGCCGTCGCCCTGCTGCTGGGAGAGGGCGGGGCGGAGGCCGCGGCCGACCTTGCCCGGCGCCGTCCCGCCCTCGCTCCCCGGCTGGTGGCGCCGGGGCGGCTGGCGGACGCGGAGCTCTCCCTGCACCTGCAGGCCTGCGACGCCGCCGTCCAGCCCTACGCGGACGGGGTGACGACGCGGCGGACCACGCTGGCGGCGTGCCTGGCCCACGGCGTCCCCGTCGCCGCCTACCGCGGGGAGCACACCGAGGCGCTGTGGGCGTCGTCCCCCCTCTCGCTGGTCCCGGTCGGGGACGCGGACGCTCTGGGCGCCGCGGCGGCGGGGCTGCTGCAAACGGAGGGCGCGGAGGGACGGCGGGCGGCGGCGCGGGCGTTCCACGATCGGCACCTGGCGCTGGAGCGCACGCTGGAGGCCCTCATGGAGCCCGCGGGGGTCTCGTGAGCGTCCTCGTGGGCACCAACCTGTACGAGGCGCCGGGGGACGCGGCGCGCCGGGTGGGGAAGGCGGTGGACGCCCTCCGCGCCCTCCGCGGCGTGGGCCTCGCCAACCTGCAGTGGCCGGACGCCCCCCACCACGTGGAGGGCCTGCGCACCGTCCCCGCGCTCCGCCGCGACTCGCGCGACGCGCTGGGCGGGGCGGGGCGGCGGCGGCCCTTCCTCCCCGAGCTCCTGGACGGGCTGGCGGACGCGGCCGAGGAGGAGGGGCGCGAGTGGTTCCTCTTCCTGAACGCCGACGTGGAGGTGCAGCAGGCGCTGGTGGACCGCATCGCCTCCGAGCGGCTGCAGACGTACGCCGTCGCGCGCACCGACTACGACGGCGAGACGGGGGAGGACCGCGGCGTCCTGCTCTCCGGCACGGACGCCTTCGCGGCGCGGGTGGACTGGTGGCGGAAGCACCGGACGCGCTTCCGCGACTACGCGTTGGGCGACTGGGTGTGGGACAACGTCTACACGGCCGTCTTCCTCTCCCATTCCGACGGCGCCATCCTGAACCGCGGGGTCTGGCTGCGGCACGAGGCGCACCCCCCCGGGCCGCTCCCGGGGACGGGGCCCTCGGCGGAGTACGTGCGCTGGCTGGCGGCGCAGGACCGGCCGTACTTCTCGCTCTGGGCGGCCTATCACGGCGAGCTGGTGGGGCTGCGCGCGGCGGGTGCGGGGGCGGAGGAGGAGGACGCCCTGCGCCGCCGCGTCTTCCGCCACCGGCCGGGCGTCGCCGGGCGGGTGGTGCAGGCGCTGCGGGTCCTGCGCGCGCGGCGGCGGTGGAACGAGGCGCGGCGGCGGACGGGGGGCGGCGCGTGAGGGTGCTGATGGTGGGCGACTACCCCGACGACCCCCGCCTGGGCTCCAGCAAGGTCCACCACCGCCTGCGCGACGAGCTGGGGCGCCTGGGCCACGGGTGCGACCTGCTGATGGCGCCGGACCTGGGGACGCGGCCCGCGGACGGCCGCCTGCGCTGGGCCGCCGGGCCGGCGCTCGCCGCGAAGGCCGTCGCGCGGGCGCTGCGCGCGCGGGGGCCGTACGACGTGGTGGACGCCGCCAGCGCCGAGGGGATGTGGATCGCCGCGCGCCGCCGCGCCGGTGGCATGCCCGGGACGGCGGTCGTGAGCCGGTCGCACGGGCTGGAGCACCTGAACTACCGGCGGATGCTGGACGACGCCGCGGCCGGCATCCTCCACAAGCCCTGGACCCGGCGCCTCTGGTACCCCGCCGTGCGCCTCTCCCAGGTCGCGGGCGCCGCGCGCCTGGCCGACCGGCTGATCGTGCTGAACGACGCCGACGCGGACTTCGCCGCGGAGCGCGGGTGGAAGGCGCGCGGGGAGGTGGACGTGGTTCCCCACGGCGTCTCCGAGCGCCTCCTGGCCGACGTCCCCCCGTCGGACGCCGGGCGGGGCGAGGGCCTGCTCTTCGTGGGCGCGTGGACGGAGATGAAGGGCACGCCGTACCTGACCCGGGCGATGGGGATGCTGGCGGCGGAGGGCGCGGCGCCCACGCTCACCGTCCTGGGCCCGGGGATCGCGGAGGAGGACGTCGTCGCCTCCTTCCCCGAGGAGGCGCGGCCCCACGTCCGCGTCCTCCCGAAGGTGGGGGAGGACGAGGTGGTCCGCCGCCTGCGCGCGCACGACCTGCTGGTCCACCCTTCCACCTACGAGGGATTCGGCATGGCTCTCCTGGAGGCGATGGGCCAGCGGCTCCCCGTGGTCGCCACCCCGCAGGGCGCCGCGGCCACGCTGGTGCGGGACGGGGTGACCGGCCTACTGGTGCCCCCGCGCGACTCCGCCACCCTCGCCGCCGCCATCCGCCGGGCGATGGGCGACGCGGGGCTCCGCCGCCGCCTGGCCGACGCGGCCTTCGACGTCGCGCGGGAGATGACGTGGCGGCGCACGGCGGAGCGCACGGTGGAGGTGTACGAGCGCGCCCTGGGGCGGGGATGACGGAGGGCCTGGGCATGCTGCGCCGCCTCCTCGCGCCCTTCCCGCGCGTGCTCCAGGCGCTGCAGGAGGGACGCGAGCACGCGCGCTG
Organism: Longimicrobiaceae bacterium; assembly: GCA_030146875.1. GTDB lineage: Bacteria > Gemmatimonadota > Gemmatimonadetes > Longimicrobiales > Longimicrobiaceae > JASLAX01. The sequence goes on along the minus strand of JASLAX010000227.1, from coordinate 33,857 downwards.
GCTGCGGCTCCGCGCCGCGGGGGAGGACGCCGGGGCGGCGGGCCCGTACGGGGAGGAGTTCTGGTCGTACCACGACCGGCCGCGGGACGACTGGGCGGGCGCGGCGCGCGTCCTCCTGCGCCGCGTTCCCGCGCGGTCGTGGGTGGACGTGGGATGCGGGGACGGGAAGCTCCTGGCCGCGCTCCGCGACGCGGACCCCTCGCTGCGCCTGCAGGGCTTCGACTACGCCGAGTCCGCCCTCTCCCGCGCGCGGGCGCTGGGGCTGCCGGTGGAGCGGCTGGACGTCGTCTCCCTCTCGCCGCGGGAGGTGGAGGCGCTCGCCGCCCGCCTGGGGGAGTTCGACGCGGCCGTGTGCCTGGAGGTGGCGGAGCACCTTCCGCGCTGGCGGGTGGACCGCCTTCTGCGCCTCCTCTCCGCCTGCCCCGCGGTGGTCTTCTCCGCCGCGCCCCCGGGGCAGGGCGGGTCCATGCACCTCACCGAGCGCCCCGCCGCCTGGTGGGAGGCGCGCTTCCGCCGCCACGGCCTGGTCCCGTCCGACGCGGAGGGCGCCCTGCGGGCGGAGCTCGCCGCGCTCGACCTCCCCCGCTACTACGCGGACAACGTGCGTCTCTACGTGCGGGGGACGGCGTGACGGCCCCCGTGACGGTGGGCGTCTGCACCCGCGACCGCCCGGAGTCGCTCGCGCGCTGCCTGCGCTCGCTCTCCGCCGCCGCCGACCTGGTCGCCTCGGTGGTGGTGGTGGACGACGGCTCGGTGGTCCCGGTGGAGGCGCTGGTCCGGCGCGCGCTGGGCGGGGACGGCGGGGGGCTCCCCGTCGTCTACCACCGCCGCGACGCGGGGGAGGGGGTCGCCGCCGGGCGCAACACCGTCGCGCGGATGGCGCGCACCCCGTACGTCCTGAACCTGGACGACGACACCCGCCTGCTGGACGGGGACGCGCTCGGCGAGGCGGTGGACGTGATGGACCGCGACTCCTCCGTGGGCGCGGTGGCGTTCGCGCGGGCGGCGGACGACGGCTTCCCCTGGCCGGAGGCGCTGCAGCCGGGGCCGGGGGAGCACGCGGTCGTGGTGGCCGCCTACCTCGGCTTCGCCCACCTGCTGCGGCGCGACCTGTTCCTGCGCCTGGGGGGCTACCGGGCCGAGCTGCGCGTCGCCGGCGCGGAGAAGGAGTTCTGCCTGCGCCTCCTCGACTCCGGCTACCGCGTGGTCTACCTCCCCCACGCCCGCGTCGCGCACCTCTCCGACCCCGCGGGGCGCGACGTGCGCCGGCACCTGCACCACACCGTACGCGGCGACGTGCTGGCCTCGCTCTGGAACGACCCCCTCCCCGTGGCCGCGGCCCGCGTCCCGCTCCGGCTGGCCCGGTGGTTCCCCCTGCGGAAGGGGTGGAACGTGGACGCCCCCGGCGGCTTCCGCCGGCTCCTGGCAGAGGTGGCGCGGGCCGCGCCGGCCGCCCTCCGCTCCCGCACGCCCGTGCGCTGGGCCACCCTGCGCCGCTGGCGCGAGCTGCGCCGCTCGCCCCGGCCGTACCTGGGGCCGGGAGAGACGCTGTGAGGCGCCTCCGCCTCCTCACCCTGGGGCATTCCTACGTGGTCGGCACCAACCGGCGGCTGGCGCACGCGCTGGCGCGGGAGGGCGGGGAGGCATGGGAGGTCGTCGTCGCGGCCCCCACGTCCTTCCCCGGCGACCTGGGCCCGCTGGAGCTGGACGTCGCCGCGGACGAGCCCGTGCGCGTCGTGGGGATCCCCGTGCGGATGGCCGGCCGCATCCACCTGATGACCTGGCGGCGCGGGCTGCGGGCGCTGATGCGCGAGCCGTGGGACGTGGTCCACCTCTGGGAGGAGCCCTTCGTGGCCGCGGGCGCGCAGGCCGCCGCCCTGGCGCCGAAGGGCGCTGCGCTGGCGGTCGCCACCTTCCAGAACCTGCCGAAGCGCTATCCCCCTCCGTTCGGCTGGATGGAGCGGAGAACGATGCGGCGCGCCGACGGGTGGATCGCCTTCGGCCAGACGGTGCGCGAGACGCTGCGCGGCCGCCCCGGCTACGACCTGCGCCCCTTCCGCGTGATCCCGCCGGGCGTGGACGTCGCCCTCTTCCGCCCCGACGCGGAGGCGCGCCGCGCCACCCTCGCCTCGCTGGGGTGGGAGGACGACGGGACGCCCGTGCTCGGCTTCCTGGGCCGCTTCGTCGCTGAGAAGGGGCTCGCCCTGCTGCTGGACGTCCTGGACGGCCTGCGGACCCCGTTCCGCGCCCTGCTGATCGGCGGCGGGCCGCTGGAGGACGAGGCGCGGCGGCGCGTGGCGTCCTCCTACGGCCGCGTCCGCGTGGTCACCGGCGTCCAGCACGGGGAGGTGCCCCGCTGGCTCGCGGCGATGGACCTGCTCTGCGCCCCCAGCCGCACCACGCCCCGCTGGCGCGAGCAGTACGGGCGCATGGCGGCGGAGGCGATGGCCTGCGGCGTCCCCGTCGCCGCCAGCGACTCCGGCGAGCTTCCCCACGTCGTGGGGGACGGCGGCGTCGTCCTGCCGGAGGCCGACCTCCGGGCGTGGACGGCCGAGGTGGACGTGCTGCTCGCGGACGCCGATCGGCGGAGGGCCCTCGGCGCGAAGGCGAGGGCGCGCGCCGTCGCCTCGCTCTCGCTGGAGGTGTCCGCGCGCGAGCACCTGGACTTCTTCGGCGAGCTGGCGCGCGGGAGGCGGCGGTGAAGGCGGACGGGGCGGACCGCGACGTCCTGGCGGGCGGCGAGTACGCCCGCAAGCACCTCTTCGGGAGCAACCCCGTCCTCCGGTGGAGCCACACGGCGCGCTTCCGCACCGCCGTGGACCTCCTCCGCGGGCACGCGAAGGGGGACCTGCTGGACTGGGGATGCGGCGACGGGACCCTGGTCGCCCTGGTCCACGACCGCTTCCCGCGCTCCGTGGGGGTGGAGGTCGACCCCGCCCTGGTCGCCACCGGCACGGAGCGCTTCGGCGGCCTTCCCGGCGTGGGCTTCGCGACGGTGGAGGACGCCGCGGCGCTCCCGGACGGCAGCTTCGGCACCGCCGTCTGCACCGAGGTGCTGGAGCACTGCACGGAGGCGACGACGGAGGACGCCCTCTCCTCGATCCATCGCCTGCTCGCGCCGGGGGGCACGCTGGTCGTAAGCGTGCCGGTGGAGACGGGGCCCTCCCTCGTCGGAAAACAGCTCGTCCGCGCCGTCGCCGCCTGGCGCGGGCCTGAGGGATACCGCGACCGCGAGCGCTACTCGGCCGCCGAGCTCCTCCGCGCCCTGGCCCCGGGGGACGAGCCCCCGTTCCCGCGCCCCGTCTACCGGGGAGACGCGGGAGGGCGGCCCTTCGACTACCACGGGCACAAGGGCTTCAACTGGAAGTGGCTCCGCCGCCGCCTGGAGGAGCGCTTCGACGTCCGCCGCACCCGCTTCTCCCCCCTGCCGCCGCTGGGCGCGCTGCTGAACTCCCAGGCGTGGCTCGTCTGCGAGCGCCGGTGAGCGTGCCGGCCAGGATCGCCGTCGTCCACGTCCTGCGCGAGGAGCGCTGGCCCAGCATGGACCTGGTCGGCGAGACGACGACCGACGCGCTGCGCCTGGCCGGCGGCGGGGAGGTGGAGGCGGAGGCGTTCCTCCCCCCCTCCACCACCCTCCTCGCCCGCGCGCGGGCCGCGGGGAAGCGGCTGGCGGACGTGGACCGCGCGCTCAACCGGCACCTCCTCTACCCGCTCCGCCTGCGCGCGGCGCGCGGACGCTTCGACCTCTTCCACGTGGTCGACCACTCCTACGCCCAGCTCGTGCACGTCCTTCCCCCCGGCCGCGCCATCGTCACCTGTCACGACCTGGACGCGTTCCGCTCCCTGCTGGAGCCCGCCGCCGAGCCGCGCTCCGCCGCCTTCCGCGCCATGCAGGGCCGCGTCCTCTCCGGCCTCCGCCGCGCCGCCCGCGTGGTGTTCGACGCGCAGACGATGCGCGACGACGCGGTGGCGCGCGGGGTCGTGCGGGGGGAGAGGGCCCGCGTGGTCCCGCTCCCCGTCCATCCCGACTTCTCGCCCGGGGCGGACGCCGCGGCCGACGCGGAGGCCGCCCGCCTCGCCGCGCGCGGGGACGGCGGGACGGGCACCGACCTGCTCCACGTGGGCAGCGTGGCGCCGAGGAAGCGGGTGGACGTCCTGCTGCGCGTCCTGGCGCGGATGGCGGAGGGGGAGCCCCGCGTCCGCCTGCTCCGCGCGGGCGGGACGCTGACGCCGGAGCTGCGGGCGGAGGCGGAGCGCCTCGGGGTCTCCTCGCGTGTCGTGGACCTTCCTCCGCTGAGGCGGCCGGTCCTGGCGGCGCTGGTCCGGCGCGCGGCCGCGGTGCTGGTGCCGTCGGAGCGCGAGGGGTTCGGGCTGCCGGTGCTGGAGGCGCTGGCGTGCGGGACCCCCGTGCTGGCGAGCGACCTCCCCGTGCTCCGCGAGGTGGGGGGAGAGGCGGCGGCGTACGCGCGGGTGGGGGACGTGGACGCGTGGGCGGCGGCGCTGCGGAGCCTGCTGACGGAGGACGGGGAGGAGCGCGGGAGGAGGCGCGACGCGGGGCTGCGGATCGCGGAGGCGCACTCCGTGGCGGCGTACGGACGCGGACTGGTGGACGTCTACCGGCAGGTCCTGCGTGGCTGAGCGGCTCCGCGTGCTGCAGGTGGGGAAGTACTACCCGCCGCACCTGGGGGGCATGGAGAGCCACCTGGAGGCGCTCTGCGGCGCGCTGAAGGGCGAGGTCGACCTGCGCGTCGTCGTGTCCGCCGACGGCCGGGGGACGGTGCGGGAGACGGTGGACGGCATCCCGGTCGCGCGCGTCGCCACCTACGCCACGGTGGCCTCGGCCCCGTTCAACCCCGGCATGGCGCGCGAGATCGCCGCCCGCGCCGACGACGTGGTGCACCTGCACCATCCCAACCCCACGGCCACCCTGTCGTACCTGGCCAGCGGCCACCGCGGGGCGCTGGTGGTGACGTACCACAGCGACATCGTGCGCCAGCGGGTGCTGGGGGCGGCGTTCCGGCCGGTGCTGGACCGGCTGCTGGGGCGCGCCGCCGCCATCCTGGTCTCCTCGCCGCCGCTGCTCGCCTCCTCCGCGCCGCTCAGGGCGCACGCCGCGCGCTGCCGCGTGGTGCCCTTCGGGGTGCCGCCCGCGGTGTTCGACCCGCCGGACCCCAAGGTGGTGGAGGAGCTTCGCTCGCGGTACGGGCCGGGGATGGTGCTGGCGGTGGGCAGGCTGGTGTACTACAAGGGGTTCGAGTACCTTGTACGGGCCATGAAGGACGTTCCCGGGCGCCTGGTGCTGGTGGGGAACGGGCCCCTCCGCGGCCCGCTGGAGAGCCTGGCGAGGGATGCCGGGGTGGCGGACCGGGTCCACTTCGCCGGCAGCGTTCCCGACCTGCGCCCCTGGCTGCACGCCGCCGACGTGTTCGCCCTGCCCTCGGTGGCGCGGAGCGAGGCGTTCGCGATCGTCCAGCTCGAGGCGATGGCCGCCGGGCTCCCGGTGGTGAACACCTCGCTCGACACCGGCGTGCCCTGGGTCTCGCCGCACGGCGTGACCGGGGCCACCGTTCCCCCGCGCGACGCGCAGGCCCTGGCGGCGGCGCTCGCGGGCCTGCTGGCGGCGCCGGGGGCGCGCGCACGTCATGGCGCCGCCGGGCGGGACCGGGTGCGCCGCCACTTCTCGCTGGACGGAATGGCCCGCGCCGTGCTCCAGTCCTACCACGACGCCGCGGCGGGCGCTCCGCCCGGCGCCGCCGATTCCCCCCGCAACGCCTCGCGATGACCGAGCTCGACCTCTCTCCGGCGCGGCACTCCGACGAGCGCGAGCCCGACCCGGGCTTCTGGCGCGGGCGCCGCGTGCTGGTGACCGGCGGTGGCGGCTTCCTGGGCTCGCACGTGGTGGACCTGCTGCGGTCGCTGGGCGCCGGCCACGTCCACGTGCCCCGCTCCCGCGCCTACGACCTGACCCAGCCCGACGCCGTGCGCACCGTGTTCCGCGAGGCGCGCCCCGACGTGGTGATGCACCTGGCCGCCGAGGTCGGCGGGATCGGCGCGAACCGGGCCGAGCCGGGGAGCTTCTTCTACCGCAACCTCATGATGGGGATGCTGGTGATCGAGGAGGCCCGCCTGACCGGGGTGGAGAAGCTGCTGCAGCTGGGCACGGTGTGCGCCTATCCCAAGCACTCCCCCGTGCCGTTCCACGAGGACGACCTGTGGAACGGCTACCCCGAGGAGACCAACGCGCCCTACGGGATCGCCAAGAAGGCCCTGCTGGTGCAGCTCCAGGCCTACCGGCAGCAGTACGGCATGCACGGCATCTACCTGCTCCCCGTGAACCTGTACGGCCCGCGCGACTCGTTCGACGTGGAGCGCGGCCACGTGGTGCCCTCGCTGATCCGCCGCGCGGTCGAGGCGCACCGCTCCGGCGCGGCCGAGCTGGCGGTGTGGGGAACGGGGAACGCCTCGCGCGAGTTCCTGTACGTGGAGGACTGCGCGCGCGCCGTGGTGCTGGCCGCGGAGCGGTACGATGGACCCGAGCCGGTGAACGTGGGTACGGGTCGGGAGCTGCGCATCGCCGACCTGGCCGCGCTGATCGCCGAGGCCGTGGGATACCGCGGCCGCATCGTCTTCGACCCGTCCAAGCCGGACGGGCAGCCCCGACGCCAGCTCGACACCTCGCGGGCCCTGGATCGCTTCGGGTTCCGCGCCCGCACCGGCTTTCGCGAGGGGCTGCGGGAGACCGTGCGCTGGTACCTCGCGGGCGAGGACGAGCGCGCCCCCGCCGCCCCAACCGGATAGGAAACTTGCCGCGAATCCATCCCGCCCCGCTCCCGCCGTTCGAGCGCGAGCCCGACCCGGGGCTCCAGCGCCCGGTGTCGGTCGCCGCGCTCTACGACGCGCCCGGCGCCGCGGAGGGAATCCCCATCGGCGACTACGTGGCGGCGCTGCGGCGCTACTGGTGGCTGATGCTGGTCACCACGGTGCTGGCGCTGGGCGTGGCCGCCTGGCGGCTCAGCCGCGAGGTGCCCATGTACGCCGCGGGCGCCTCGGTGCGGCTGGTGAACGCGCGGCAGGAGATCGTGGGCAACCTGGCCAACCCGGCCAGCGACGGGTGGTCCGGCTACTACACCGACCCCATCCTCTCGCAGATCCAGCTCCTGCGCTCCCGCGCGGTGGCGGCCGACGTGGTGGACTCGCTGGGGCTGCGGCTCCGGCCGGAGCGGCCGGAGTTCCCCCAGCGCGTGCTGCAGGGGGTGCAGGTGGAGCACTCCCAGCGCCCCGACACGCTGCGCCTGGAGTTCGGGCCCGCGGGGGTCCGCGCCCGCACCTCCACGGCGCGCGCGCAGGCGCGCTTTGGCGAGCCGTTCGCGGTGGGGGGGGTGCGCATGACGGTGACCGGCCCGCCCGGGGTGTCGAGCGCGCTCTTCCGAATCGTGCCGCACGAGCAGGCCGTGCACGAGATCCAGGGCGGCGTGCAGGCGCAGCCCCGCGAGCTGACCAACGTCATCGACATCTCGTACACCAGCTACGACCCGTACCTCGCTACACGGGTGGTGAACGCGGCCGCCCACTCGTTCCAGGCCCTCAACGCCGAGTCGGCCAAGCAGCGCTCGCGCCGCCGCCGCATCTTCCTGCGGGAGCAGCTCCGCTCCACCGACTCCATGCTGGTGGAGGCGCAGTTCGCGCTGAGCGGCTTCCGCAAGGGCGTGCAGGCGTTCTCGTCGCGCGAGAAGTTCGCCGCCACGCAGGAGGGGCTCACCAACCTGACGCTGCGCCGCGACGAGGTGGAGCAGGAGCGCCGGGTGTACACGGCGCTGGCCGCGCAGCTCGCGGCGGGGCGGGGCAGGGGCGGCGACGAGGAGGTGGCCGCGCTGGCGGCGTCGCCGCAGATCTCCAACAACGTGGGGATCCTGCGGCTGCACGAGCAGCTCATCCGCTACCAGACGGCGCGCGACTCGCTCACCAGCGGGCCGTGGTCCACCGCCCAGGCGCACCCCGACGTGCAGCGCATCGACTCGCTGATCGTCTCGGCGCGCGGGCGGCTGGTGCGCGCCGTGGCCGCCCGCACGGCGGCGCTGGCCTCGCAGATCGCGGTGATGGACCGGGTGCTCGCCTCCGACGCGGCGCGCATGCGCGTGCTCCCCGACGCCGAGGCCGAGGAGGCCCGCCTGACCGGCCAGGTCTCCACGCTCCAGAAGCTGGTGGACGACCTGCTGCTGGAGCAGCAGCGGGCGCGGATGGACGAGGCGGTGGAGTCCGGGCAGGTGGAGATCGTGGACGAGGCGGTGGTCCCCGGCGGACCGCTGGGCACCGGCACGCGGCGGCGCTTCCTGTTCGCGCTGCTGGCGGGCCTGGCGCTGGGCGGCGCGGGGGCGGTGGTGCTGGACCGGATGAACAGCGCCCTGGTGCGCCGCGAGGACGTGGAGGAGTCGCTGGGCCTTCCCGCGCTGGCGGTGATCCCCCGCATCGGTGACGGCGGGCGGCCCACGGCGCGCAAGGTGCTGTCCCGGCGGATGCAGCTCCCGCCGGATCCCGCCGCGTCGCTGGTGACCGTGACCGACCAGCACTCCGCCAGCTCGCAGGCGTACCGCAAGCTGCGCACGCACCTGATCTTCTCGGGCGGGGGCTCGCGCCCCCGCATGCTGATGGTCACCAGCGCCGCGGCGGCGGAGGGGAAGAGCACCGTCAGCTCCAACCTGGCCGTCACCTTCGCCCAGCAGGGGCTGCGGGTGGTGCTGGTGGACTGCGACCTGCGCCGCGCCCGGCTGCACACGCTCTTCGAGGTCACGCGCGTTCCGGGCGTGACGGACGTGCTGCAGGGCAACGTGTCGGTGGAGGAGGTGACGCGGCCCTCGAAGGTGGAGGGGCTCTCCATCGTCCCCTCCGGCAAGCTGGTGCCGGACGCGTCGGAGCTGCTGGGCGGCGCGGTGATGACGCGGATGCTCTCCGACCTGGCCGCGGCGTTCGACCTGGTGCTGGTGGACACCCCCCCGGTGCTCGCCGCCGCCGACGCGGAGATCCTGGGCGTGCAGGTGGACGCCGTGCTCCTGGTGGTCCGGGCGGGCAAGACGGAGCGGCAGTCGGCGCAGTACGCGGTGCGCCAGCTCCGCGCGCTGGGCGCGCGGATGGTGGGCGTCGTGCTGAACGACCCCGACCAGAAGGTGCAGAACTACGGGCGGTACGGGTACTACTACGACTACTACGGCCACCCGCCCGAGGAAGGCGAGTAGCCTCGGCCGTCCGGACGACGAGAAGGGCGGGCTTCCTCCACGGGAGCCCGCCCTTCGCTTCCTGGTGGGGAGCGGATGGGCGCCCCAGCGCCGATCGGGCGCCCGTCTGGCGCCGAGGCCACACTTCCAGGACGCGGAGTTCTCGGAGTTCGCGGACACGGCACGGAGCCACCCCGCGTACTCCGCGAACCCTCTTTTCAACTCCGCGTGTCTTCCCAGAGACGTCGGTGGACGGGCGAGGAGTCCCCGGCGCGAACGCACGTGCTCCGCCCTCAGTCCAACGGCAGGGGGAGCTGGCGCGGGTCCGGCGCGGCCTCTCCGGACGGGGTGAGGGAGGACGCTCCGCGGCGCGCGGAGGTGGCGCGGTCCTCGCCGGCGGCGGCTTCCTCGCCCTCGCGGCGGCCGGAGGCCTCCTGCGCCTCCCACATCAGGCGCAGCCGGCCGTCCGGGCGCTCGATCAGCTCGTCCCAGCTCCCCGCCTCCGCCACCCGCCCCGCCTCCAGCACGTAGACGCGGTCCGCGCGCCGCGCCGTGGCCAGGCGGTGCGTGATGAGCAGGATCGTCGTGCGGCCGTGCAGGGCGTCCAGCGCCTCCAGGATGCGGCGCTCGCTCTCGGAGTCCAGCGCGCTGGTGGCCTCGTCCAGCACCAGCAGCGAGGGGCGGCGCAGGAGGGCGCGGGCCAGCGCCAGGCGCTGCCGCTCCCCGCCGGAGAGCGCCAGCCCGCGGTCGCCCACCACCGTCTCCAGCCCGGCGGGAAGGCGGTCCACGAAGTCGGCCGCCGCCGTCCGCAGCGCCTCGCGCACCTCCTCGTCCGTCGCGTCCGGCCTCGACCAGCGCACGTTCGCCAGCACTGTGTCGTGGAAGAGCGTCGTCTCCTGCGCCACGTAGCCGATCCCACCGCGCCACGCCACCGCCGTCTCGGGCGAGAGGTCGGCGCCGTCCACCGTCACCCGTCCCCGGCCGGGGAAGACCAGCCCGATCACCAGGTCCGCCACCGTCGTCTTCCCGGCGCCGGAGGGGCCGACCACGGCCGTGGTCCGGCGGGCGGGCACCTCCAGGTCCAGCCCGCGCAGCACCTCGCCGCGCTCGGCGTCGTGGGAGTAGAACACCCCCTCCAGCCGCACGGCGTCCTCCAGCCGCGGGGCGGGCCCGGCCGCGGTGGGCTCGTGCGCCGCCTCGGCGTCCGCCACCTTCTGCGCCACCGAAGCGTAGGCGGGGAGGTCCTGCAGCATTCCCTGCCAGGTCTGCTGCACGTCGGAGAAGCGCGGCACCAGGCGGGAGAAGAGGAAGATGAGCAGGATGGCCAGCGCCGGCGGCAGCCCCAGCCCCGCGATGGCGAGCCAGAGGACGATCGCCAGCAGCACCGTGGAGCCCACGGTGAAGGTCACGCGCCCGTTGGCGAAGGCCCGCACCGTGTCGTCGAAGCGGGCGCGCGCCTCGCGGGCCAGCGCGGTGAAGCGGTCCGCGCTCGCGGCCTCCGCCCCGAAGCTCTTCACCGCCTTGATCCCCTGCACCTGCTCGGTGGCGGCGGAGAGCACCTCGGCCCCCGCCCGCGTCAGGCCGCGCCCGGCCCGGTGCGATGCGGCGCGCTGGCCGCGCACCACCAGCAGCAGCAGCCCGCCGCAGGTCAGCGCCGCCGCCGTGGCCGGCGCGGAGACGCGCAGGGCCAGCGCCAGGTAGACCAGCCCCGTCAGCAGCGCGGCCGCCATCCCCAGCGCGTTCCCCGTGGCCGAGCGCACGCGGTCGCACTCCGCGGTGAGGGCGTGCACCAGGTCGGAGGAGCGCGTCCGCGCCAGGAAGGACCAGCGCGCGCCGGCCAGCGCCCGGTACAGCCGGTCGCGCATCCGGAAGCCCACCTCGTCCTGCAGCGCGTGCACGGTGATGAGCTGCGCCCGCGACAGCGTGGCCTGCGCGCTCACCACCACCACGTACAGCCCCAGCATGGAGGCCAGCGACGGCCGGGTCCCCAGCCTGCTGAGGAGCGAGCCGGCGACCTCGGCCACGCGCGCGCCGGCGCCCCCGCCCACCGGAACGCCCGCGGCCTCCAGCAGGGGGAGCAGCAGCACCACGGTGAGCCCCTCCGTCATGGAGACCAGCACCATCAGGCACAGCGCCACCGCCGTGCGGCGCGGCAGCATGCGCAGGACCGTGGAGGCCAGGGCGCGCGGGGTGGCGGTGGCGTCGAGCGGCGGGGGCAGGCGCGTCACCGCGGCCCTCCCGGGCGGGCGTAGCGGGCCAGCAGCCGCACCGGGCGCGCGGCGGCCTGCAGCGGCGCCGGGAGCGGCAGCCACGCCCAGTCCTCCGGGGTCGGCACGAAGAGCCAGCGGGCGGCCAGGCGCAGGCGCGCGGCGGGGGAGTCGGCGAGTCGCAGGTTGAAGAGCAGGTTGGGGGCGGTGCCGTCGGGCTCGTCCGCGGCCGGCGGACGGAACATACGCGCGTCGGCCTGCGCCGCCAGCCGCGCCAGCCCGGCGTCGGCCATGGCGGCGGCCCGGGCGGAGCGCGGGAGCGGCGCGTCCAGCAGCGTGCGGGCCAGGAGCAGGCCCAGGAGCGCGGCGCGTCGTCCCCCCGCGTCCGTGGCACGGAGGACGAGGGCGTCGGCGTCGAGGCTTCCCCGACGCAGCAGCTCGGCGAGCGCCGTCACCCACTCCAGCCGCTCCCAGCGGTGCTTGGCGCCGTGGACGCAGAGGATCACGCCCAGGTCGGCGGGGGCGGCGGCGGGAACGTCGCGCCCGGCCAGGCGCACGGTGCCCGCGCGCGCCAGCAGCGCGTCGGCCTCCAGCGCCACGCCGAAGCGGCGCGAGGACGCGCGGGCGTGGACCTCCACCCGCGTCCCCGTCGCGCTCCCCACGAACGGGTAGTCGCCGTCCACCCTGCGGAAGAGCGCGTCGTGCCGGCCCGCCAGGTCGTGCTCCGGCGCGTACCCCGCCGCCGCGAGCGCGGCGGAGCCGCGGTCGATCTCCGCCTCCGCCACCAGGAGGTCCAGGTCGTTGTACGGGCGCAGCGCGGGGTCTCCGTATGCCGCCACCCCCAGCGCGGGGCCCTTGTACGGCAGTGCGCGGACGCCGGCGGCGGCCAGGACGTCCAGCAGGCGCAGCAGCTCCGCGGTCATCGCCAGCGAGCGCCGGGCGTCCTCTCCCGCCCGGGCGGCGGCGCGGGCGCGCAGCTCCGCCGCCCCTCCGTCCTCCCCCAGGGCGGAGAGGTGGCGATGGAGGAAGCCCGTGGCCCCGTTGCGCGCGGCGAGGGCGAGGAGCCGGTCGCCGTCCACCGCGGCGAGGAGGGCGCGCAGCCGCGCCGCTCCACCCTCCGGCAGCGCCAGGCGGGCGCAGAGGAGCAGGACCTCGCGCTCCGCTGCGGGCATCAGAGGCCGCGCTCCCGCACCAGCCTCCCCACCTGCCCCACCGCCTCGCGCCAGCCGGGGAAGCGCTCCGGGAAGCGGTCCGCCAGCGCGCGGGCGATCTCGCCCACCGAGCGGCGGCCGTCCACCAGCGCCAGCACGGCCGCGTCCACCTCGGCGTCGGCCGGGGAGGGGACGTAGGCGTCGTGCGAGCGGCGCAGGCCGTCCAGCGTGGGCAGCGCGGCGAAGGCCGTGGTCTGGCGGAAGGCGGCCTTCTCGCGCCCCGTCCCCGCCTCCTCCACCCGCGTGTCCCAGCTCCACACGTAGTCGCCGGCCACGTGGCGGGCGCGCAGGTCCACGCGGACGCGGTCCCCCGCCTCCACCCCGACCGGGCGCTCCCAGGGGAAGAAGAGCGTTCCGTAGATGTGGCCCGAGCCCGGCGCGTTGGAGATGCGGATCCCCTCCGCCAGCTCCGAGTCGAACCAGGCGACGAAGCCGTGCGCCGTCCCGGCGCGCTCCGCCGTCCACGCCAGCTCGCCCTCCGCATCCGGCGACTCCACAGCCGCGTAGTCGATCTCGGCCCAGTCCGCGGGGGCGGTCAGCAGCTCCTCGGGCCGCGCGCGCGTCTGCACCGTGCGGCTCGTCGCCTTCCGCAGGACGGGGGAGAGGTCCAGGCCCAGCGCCTCGCCGTCCCACGCCTCGCCGAAGCGGCGGTAGCTCTCGGCCGACTCGACCACCGCGGCGCGGACCACGTCGCGCCGGGCGACCACGCGCGCGCCGGGGGCCAGCAGCCGCCGCCGTGCGTCCGCCACGGTCTGGACGTTGGTCTGGAAGAACGGGACCACGCCCCGCAGGTCGGAGAGCAGCACGTCCGCCGGCCGGTCCAGCGTCACGTCCTGCGAGCGCGCCTGGTGGAAGACGATACGGTCGGCGAGCCCGTTGGCGGCGGCGGTGTCGCGCGCGACCTGGACCACGTCGTCGGTCTCCACGGCGTGCACGGTCGCGGCGCCCAGCTTCGCGGCCAGCAGCGCGAAGACGCCCGTCCCCGTGCCGATCTCCAGCACCGTGCAGCCGGGGGAGACCACGGCGCGCAGGGCCGCGGCGTACGCCTCCACGCGGCCCCGGTCCAGCAGCATCTTCCCGTAGTCGAGCAGGTCGTACATCGAGCCGTCAGCGCGGGTCGGCGAGGAGGACGCGGAGCGCGTCGGGGAGGCGCGCGGGGTCGGCGTGCGGCACCAGCCGCCGCACCGGGATCCGGCCCGCCACCCGTCCCAGCGCCTGAAGCTCGCGCCCGCGCGCCTCCGCGTCCAGCAGCGGCGACCCGAACGCCGCGGCCACCAGCGCCAGCAGCGCCTCCGCGGGCGCCAGCGGCTCCACGCGCGGGGCGTCCGCGCCGTCCTCCCGCTCGGCGAGGAGGTAGACGGCACCCAGCGGAACGGCCCGGTCCGAGAACCGCAGGCCCTCCTCGCCCAGGTCGAGCCGGCGCTTGTCCCAGCCGGGCGTGATCGGCGGCAGCGCGTCCGCCGAGCCGAACAGCGCCCCGGCGGAGTCCGGCCAGAGCCGCACGCGCGGAAACGCCGGGAGCACGCTCCACCCGCCGGCCGCGTCCTCCCGCAGCGCGGCGACGTCGTCCGTCAGCACGGGGTGTCCCGCGAGCGCCAGGGCGGCGGTCGTGGTCGACTTCCCGGCGCCCGCCGGGCCGGAGAGGAGAATCGCCCGTCCGTCCACCTCCACCGCGCCGGCGTGGACGGCCAGCATGCCGCGCAGGCGGAGCAGGAGGCCCAGGACGGGCCCGAGGAGGTACGTCGCGGTGTCCTCGAACGTCGTCGCCTCCGTCCAGTCGGCCCACACCTCCGTGCCGGTCCCGTCCAGCGCGAAGCGGGTCCCGTCGGCGTAGTCCAGCAGCAGCGCCCCGTCCGCGCCGACGACGTGGACCCGCAGCGTGGGGCGGCCGCCGGCGCCCTCGGCCGAGACGTGGCGCAGCGGGGCGCGGAGGACGGCGTCGCCGGAGGCCCACGGCGGGAGGGGGCCCAGGCGAACGCGGACGGCCTCCGGTCCCGGACGGGAGTCCGGGAGGAGGCCGGGGAGCGGACGTTCGGAGACCAGCGAGAGGCCGTAGGCGCGGTAGGCCGCGGGTTCGCTCACACGAACGCGGTCTCGTCGTTGCCGCCGCCCGTGTCGTTTATCCCGGCGTTGCCGCCCGAGACGAGGGTCAGGGCGCGGAGGTCGCCGTACGTCTCGACGCGCGCGGCACGGTACGGCCGGCGCGGAGGCGCGGGCGGGAGCGAGTGGGTGTGCATGCCAGGAACGGATCGGAGGGCGGGGCGCGAGGCCCCGCGGGCGAAGGAGCGCCGGACGGGGGCGCCCGGCCGGCTCAGCCGAAGCTCGTCTTGTCGGGCCCGGCGCCCTGGTCGTTCATCCCGTCCACGCCGCCGTTCTTCAGCGTGAGCGCCACCAGGTCGCCATAGGTCCTGAGGCGCGGGGGCGCGTAGGCGCGGCGGAACGGGGCGACGGGCGGAGCGGGCATGGGGCGCCTGGGCAGGAGTAGAGACGCCGCGAGCGAAGAGCGACGTCAACCAGCTCTAACGATAAGGTCCACAACGCGAAAGCGGAAGCGCCGTGGGCTGCGGACGCGACGGCGCGGCACGCTTCCTCCCGCGACGGCGTTCCTCGCCGGAGCCGTCGCGGCGCCCCGTCCCGCGGCGAGGGGCTCAGCCGTACCCCGTCTTGTCCCGCCCCCCACCCATGTCGTTCATCCCGGAGTTGCCGCCGTTGGCGAGCGTCAGCGTCGGCAGGTCTCCGTACGTCTTCAGACGTGGCGCGCGGTACGGGCGACGCCCGCCGGAGAGGGGGAGGTGAGGGTGCACGGTGGACGGGTTCGGGGTCGCGCGCGGCTCGCGGCCGAGCTGGTGTCGGCCCCGGGGGGCGACTGGCTGGGAAGGCCACGAGTATACCCGCCCCGGCGCCCCGGTGGAAGGGAAGGGACGCGGGGCGTCCGTTTGCGGCGGCTACGTGAAGGAGGTCTTGTCGTTCCCGCCGCCCTTGTCGTTCTTCCCGGAGTTGCCTCCGCTGGAGCCGGTCAGCGACCGGGCGTCGCCGTACACCTTGAGCCTCGGGGAGCGGTAGGGCCGCCGCTGCTCCGTCCCGCCGTCTTCGCGCATGGGCCCCCGCGGCTCAGCGCCGCGTCGCGCGCCGCTCCAGCCAGAGAGAGAGGGTGAGGGGCCTCAGGTGGAGCCACGGCTCCGCCACCGGGGCGTCGGCGCCGCCGCCCGCCCAGCGGGGGAGCGCGGCGCGGCGCACCCACGCGTCCACCGCCGCCGAGGGAGCCCTTCCCCCCAGCCACCCCGCCGGATCGGCGGCGTGGCAGGCCAGGTAGGGATCCTCGGCCAGCGGTGCCTTCTGCCGCCGCAGGAACTCCGGCGGAAGGTCGACCGCCAGCAGCAGGCGAAGGAGGCCCTTGTCGTTGTACCACTGCGCGGGGGGAACGGAGAGCAGGAACCGCACGACCCGGACGTCCAGGAACGGATGGCGCCCCTCCAGCGGGATCCCGGTCACGCCGGGGTCGAACCCCTCCAGGGTGCGGGCCCAGAGCGGGGACGAGAGCTGGCCCGCCGCCTCCGGCCGCAGGGGGTGGTCCACGTCCAGGGGACGGTTCCCCTCCTCCCACCGCGCGCGCAGGTCCAGGCGGCGCTCGAACTCCGGCTCCAGCCACGCGGGGTACGGCGTCGTGGAGAAGAGGCCGGCCCGCCGGCGCCGGAGGGTCCGGAAGCCCGGCCGGGGCAGGCGGCGGTGGACGCGAACGTACTCCGCCGCCTCGCGAGCCGCCCGCAGCGGACGCCCGCCGGCCAGCAGCGCGGCGAGCCGGGCGCGCGACTCCCGCAGCGCGCCGTCGGCCCCGATCCCCGTCAGCACCACGCCCGAGGCGGCCGCGGCCCGCGCCCTCAGCTCCACGTCGGTCGCCAGCAGGGGATTGTCCACCGGCTCCGGGCGGTCCAGCGCGGGGGTGCCCCACCCCTCGAACATCCGCACGCCGTCCGCCGGGACGAAGCAGACCGGAAAGCGGAGGACCTCGGCCGCCATCCCGGCGTAGCGCCGCTCCTCGTGGGGCATGATGCGGTCGTAGACCATCGTCACGCCCCGCAGGGAGCCGCCCGCGCCGACCGCCGCCTGCGCCACGGCCACCGAGTCGCGGCCGCCGCTCAACAGGATCGCCGTCTCGCCCTCCGGCGCCAGCCGGTCCGCCACGGCGGCGCCGAACACCTCGCGGAAGGCCGCCGCGTACGCCCGCGGGCCCGAGAGGACCAGCGGCTCCGGCCGGGGCACGGTCCACCAGCGCTCCACCCGCACCCCGCCCGCGTCGGCCACCAGGCGGTGTCCGGGGGGCAGGGCGCGCACCCCGGCGAACGCGGTGCCCGCCGGGTCCTGCCGCTGGCCGAAGAGCAGGTGCTCGGCGACCGCGCCCTCGTCCAGCGCGGGCTCCACGCCGGGATGCGCCAGCACGGCCGCGAGCGTGTTGGAGAAGACCAGGGAGTCGCCGGCCCGCGCGTGGTAGAGCGGGCGCACGCCGAAGGGGTCGCGGGCCAGGAGCAGGCGTCCGCGGGCGGCGTCCCACACCGCCAGGGCAAAGTCCCCCAGCACGCGCTCGGGGAGGGCGTCGCGCCAGGCGTGCCAGGCGTGCAGGAGGAGCGCGGCGTCGTCGGCGGCGGGGTCGACGGGGCGGCCGGCGGCGCGGAGGTCGCGGAGCAGGCCGGCGCGCGCGTCCACGCGCGCGGACGCGACGATCCACGCGCTCCCGTCCAGGGTGGCGGGGCCGCGGTCGCCGGGCGAGGCGGGGGAGGGGAGGAGGAGGGAGTGGGCGAGGGCGGCGGAGCCCTCCACGCGGGTGGCGACGTCCTCTCCGCCGGGGAGGCGGAGGGCGGCGGAGAGCGGGCGGAGGATGCCCGCGTCGGCGGGGGCACCGTCCAGGCGGACGACGCCGGCGAAGCGGCTCACGAGGGGGCGCTCAGGCGCCGGAGGGCAGGACCTCCACCAGCCCCCGCTCCGCCAGCTCGTCCAACAGCGCGAGCAGGTCGCGCTGCGCCTCGTCGGCCTCCACCTCGAAGGCGGAGACCACGGCGTCGCGGAGCTCCTCCACGCGCCGCGGCTCGGCCATCAGGCCCCAGACCAGCGCGCCGGCGCCGTCCAGGCCGTAGTACACCTCGTCGCCCAGGTTCAGGATCACCACCTCGTCGCCCACCTCGGCCGAGAGCTGCTCGCGGGCGGCGCGCACGACCGAGGCCGGCCCCAGCGGCGGCGGAACGGCCTCGCTCACCGTTCGGCGGTCCGGGTGGCGGCGGACACGATGCTCCCCAGGGCGTGGTGGATCACCCAGATGGTGTGGCGCTCCGGGTCCAGCAGCGCGGCCGGCGCGCCTTCCACGTAGCCGGAGTAGTCCTCGAACGCCTCGGCCCAGGCGCGGGCGTCGGGCATGCGGCGCTCCCGCTCGCCGCAGCCGCTCGGGAGCCGCGCCAGCCCGTGCAGGGCCTCCACCAGGGCGTCCGCCGGTCCGGCGTACTCGCCGTCCGGCAGGACCAGGCCGGTCTCGCCCGCCACGCGGGAGAGGGTGTCGCGCGTTCCCTCCAGCAGCTCCGCCACCTCCAGGCGGGCGAGGCGCAGGGGCTCGGGGGCGGCCGCGGGCCGGCGCAGCTCGGCGAGCACCCGGTGCATGGCCGAGTCCACGGCGCAGGCCACCTCGCGCGAGGCGAAGGTCACGCTCCCGTCCTCCACCACCAGCACGGCCCGCCGCCCCGCCGTGGGCCCGCGGGCGCCGCCCGCCGTGCCCCCCGCCGTGTTCCCGGAGGTGACGATGGGGCCGGTGATGTCGGAGAAGTTCCCCCGCTGCGCCGCGGCCTGCGGGGCGGCGGCGAGGAGGACGACGAGGGCGGAGAGGAGGGATCTCATGTCAGAACCGCGGTTGGAAGAGGAATCCGTAGCCGACTCCCAGGATGAAGCGCGGGCCGTCGCCGGCGCGCCGCGTCAGGTCGGTCATGGCGGGGGTGACCACCAGCGGCACCCGCCGGAAGGGGAGGAACGAGGTGCCCACCGCCAGGTCCTGGCCGGTCCAGTCCGCGATCAGCGCCACCGGCTCGCCCAGCAGGAACGCGACCGACCCGAACACGTTCGCGCCGTTCTTCCGGTCCGGGCGGTCCTCGGCGAGGAAGCGGCCGTTCCCCACGCCCGCCGTCAGGGCGAGCCGCGAGAAGCGCATCAGCGAGTCCTCCCGGGTGCGGACGATCTTGGTGGCGGCCGCGTACACCGAGCGCCCGCCGTCCGAGCCCCCCCACGAGACGGCGTTCTCGATCCCCGCGGCCGCCGACACCCCGCGCCCGAAGGCGTGGTGCACCTTCACGCTCACCGCCCCGGTCTCGCCCGGCCAGCCGTCGCGGATGGTGGAGTACGAGGTGAGCGCCAGCTCCACCCCCACCGCGTCGTAGCCGTCGCCCAGCCCGATCCCCACCACCCCGGCCGCGTCGGCCTGGTCGGTGTAGCGCGTGCGCTGCTGCAGGCCCACGCCCACGTACGCCGCCCCCCGGTCGGCGCCGAAGCCCACCGGCGACGAGATGCTCATGGCCGGGGGAAAGCCCGACACGCGCTGCACCTTCACCGGGGGAATGCGGAGCGCGCGCCGCAGCGAGTCCGCGTCGGGCGCGCCTCCCTGGGCGGGGGACGCGTGCGGAAGCGCGAGGACCGCCCCCAGCAGGGGGACGAGGGTGCGGAGGAGCGGGCGCATGGGCTTTCGGAAGGAGGCCGCGGAAGGGGCCGGGATTCGCGGACGGAGGGGCCGCCCTGGAATATCGCCCGAATCGGGGGTGCGGCACAAGCCTCGCGTGGGGAAAGCCCGTGCCGTGTCGCGTCTTGCTGGACAGCGGCCGGCGTCGGTCCGTATCCTTTCGAAAGCCGCGGCCACCCGCCTCGGCCGCCCCCACGACCCGCGATCCGCCCTATGCGAACCTTCCTGCTCCTGGCCGCCCTGGCGGTGCTCGGCGCGGTGCCGCCCGCTGCGGCGCAGCCCGCCGCCGCCGACTCCTCCATCCTGCGCCCCGGCGACGTGGTGCGCGTCACCGTGTGGCGGCAGCCCGAGCTCTCCGGCGAGTTCCTGATCGGCCCCGAGGGGCAGGTGATGCACCCGCTGCTCCGCGACGCCCGCGTGGCCGGGGTGGGGATGGCCACGGTGGAGGCGCGCATCCGCGAGGTGCTGGTCCGCTACGGGAACGAGCCGCGCTTCGTGGTGGAGCCGCTGCTGCGTGTGGGCGTGGGGGGGCAGGTGGTGCGGCCCGACGTCTACACCGTGCCCTGGGGCACGTCCGTCACCCAGGCGCTGTCCCGCGCGGGCGGGGCCGGGGAGCGCGCGGCGCTGGACCGGGTGGAGCTGCTGAGCAACGGCGTGCGCCACGTCATCGACCTCTCCCGCCCGCGGCCCGAGGCGGAGCAGCCCCGCCTGCGCTCCGGCGACACGGTGATGGTGCCGCGGCGCTCGGAGGGCATCCGCGGGTGGATCGCCCCCGTCACCGCCACCATCTCCGCCATCGCCGGCATCCTGGTGCTGCTGCGCCAGACCTGACGGCTCACCCGGGGCGGGGCAGGCTCTCCGCCTCGGGATCCAGCACGCGGAACAGGGCGGCGGCCGCCACCACGAAGGCGAACGCGTCGCCCTCCTCCGCCAGGCGGCGGCGGAGCATGGCCTCCTCGGAGAAGTCGCGGGTGCGGTTCAGCGCGTCCACCAGCGCCGAGCGCGTCGCCGGCCCGATGGAGGCCGCCAGCAGCACCAGTGCCCGCGCCAGCAGCCGCGGGGGGATCTCGGCCAGGATCCCCTCCGCCAGCCGCCGCGGGCCGTCGTCCGCCGCGCCGTACAGGTCCTGCGCCGTGCGAAGCTGGTCGCGCAGGCGGTCGCGCACGGTGTCGTCCCACTCCGCCTCCACCACCGGCGCGAGCCACCCGGCCAGCGCCGCGGCGGCGCCGGGGGGCAGGACCAGCATCTCCCCCGCCTCCCACTCCCCGTCGCTCCCCCGCAGACGCGTCCCCAGCGCCACCCGCCCGTCGCGCAGCCGCTCCGCGTGCAGGATCGCCGGCGGGTCGCCGCCCAGCTCCACCGCGAGCGGGCGCGGCTCCCCGCCGCCGGTCACGACTCCCGCTCCATTTCCGACGAGATCTCGCCGCCCAGCAGGATCACCAGCGACGTCATCCACATCCACAGCAGCAGCACGATCACCGTGCCCAGCAGCCCGTACGTCTTGCTGTACGAGCCGAAGTTGGTGATGTAGATCCGGAACGCCAGGGTGGCCAGGATCCAGATCGCGGCGGAGATGGCGGACGACTTCAGCAGCGTCTTCTTGCAGCCCTTCTGGTCCTTGTTGGGCAGCACGTAGTAGATCACGAAGAACGTCCCCACGATCAGCCCGAAGGCCATCGGCCACTGCAGGATGCTCCACACGAGGTCGCCCGCCGGCCCCAGCAGCAGCGCCTTGGCGATCGCCGGCCCCGCCAGCAGGGTGGTGGAGCCCGCCACGAAGAGGATGGAGCAGACCAGGAGCACGGCCAGGGACACCAGCTTCCGCTGGATGAAGGAGCGCTCGCAGGTCACGTCGTAGGCGTCGTTGAGGGTGTCCTCCAGCGCCGTGAACACGTTGGACGCGGCCCACAGCGCCAGCAGAAGCCCGATGGAGAGCGGCCCGGGAGCGTTCTTGTGCACCACGTCGTTCACGAAGCCGTCGATCAGCCCCCCGGCCTCGGGGGGCAGCGAGGACGACAGCCGCCCGCTCAGCCAGTCCCCCGCCTTCTGCCCGCCCAGCAGGCCGGTCAGACCGAAGATGGCCATCAGCGCGGGCGGCAGGGAGAGGAAGAAATAGTACGCGACCTTGGCGGCCTGGTTGGACAGGTCGTCCTCCTTGAACTCGTGCATCACTCGCTTCCACAGCGGCACGGAGAGAGGAAGGTCGGTGCGCTCGCCCTTCCGCGGCTTGCCCGACGTCGTGCTCTCCTTGGCGTGGTCCGGACCGCGCCACTCGTCGCGCACGCGCACGGGCCCGCCGTCATGGCGCCGCCCGTCCCCGCGGGGGTCGGCGTGCTCGTTCACCACGTGTCCGGCGGCCATGGTGGCCTTCAGGTCGGCCACCTCGCCCTTCGCCCAGCCGGTGGTGTCCCGCACGGTCGCCAGCGCCTCCGCAGGCGCCACTCCCTTCCCCTTCTTCAGCTCCTTGAGCGCCCGCATCACCAGAAAGCCGCCGATGGCCACGAACACGCCGCCCACGATCAGCGCCGCCAGGGCGTAGCGGTCTCCCATCACGTCGCCCAGGAAGGCGACCAGCGCCGCCACCAGCACCAGCGCGCCCACCGCGGCGATGATGGCGCCCACCGCGACCCCGCCGGCGTCCCGCGCCACGGCGCGCACGTTGGCGCGCAGCTCGGACTTGGCCAGGGCGGCTTCCTGCCGCACCAGGCGCGTGGCGTCGGTGGTGAGGTTCTTCAGCAGGTCGCCCAGGGAGCGGTCGCCGTCGGCGTCGGTGGGGTCGAAGCGGGTGGTCGGATCCATCGGAGCCTTTCCGGGGCGGCTGTTCAAGGTTTGTCCGAGGACGCGCCGGGCAAGAAGCAGGCCGATTCCGGACGCAGCAGGCGAGGCGCGGAGGGCGGCGTCGCCCCCCGGCCCCGCCCCCGCTTCCTCGGCCTCCACGCTGGCCTTCCCGCCGTCCACCTCGCTTCGGTCGAGGGGACGACGGCGCGGCTCAAGGGGGGGTGGCGGTCCCCGTCGCGGGAGGCGTCGTCGCCGGAGGCGTGGCGGGCGGAGTCGTCGTGACGGCCGCGGGCGTGGTGCCCGCGCCCGCCGAGGAGGTGTCGCCCGCGACGCTGGGCGTGTCCGCGGCCGCCGGCGCCGCCATGGACGGGGCGCGCCCGCCGGCCCCGGGCGTGCCGCCCCCCGGCCCGGTGGTGTCGACGATGGCGCCGTACGGGGTGTGCCCCGTCTCGATCGCCTCGACGGTCCCGCCCTGGTCCTTCGCCCCGGAACCCCCGCACGCCGCCCCCAGAAGGGCCGCGCACGCCAGGGCCACCGCACCGCGTCCGTGCCGCATCGCTCCTCCTCCGCTCGTCTCGGGTACGCCGGCGGGCACCGCGCCCACCGCCGCGCGCCGGCCTTGCAACTTCCGGGCGCCTCGCCGGAAACGCGGAGCGGGGCGGGGAAGGCTCTCGCCCGCCCCGCCCCGCTCGCCGCCCGGCCCCGCCGTCCGTCAGGGAGGCGTGGTCGTGCCCGTCGTGCCGGTGGTGCCCGTCGTCCCGGCGGCGCCCATCGAGTCCGTGGTGCCGGTGGTGCCCATCGTTCCGGTCGTGCCCATCCCGGTGGTGTCGGCCGGCATCGGCGTCGTGGCGGCGCCGGTGGTCGCGTCGGTCGTGGTGCCCGTGGTGGCGCCCGCGTCCGTCGTGGCGCCGGCGTCCGCGCCGCTCGTCTCGCCGGTGTTCTCGTTCCCGCCGCCGCACGCCGCCGCCAGCATCGCCGCGCAGGCCAGCGCGACCAGCTTCCGCTGGAACATGGTCTCACCCTCGTCTCTCGTCCCTCGCCCGGGGCATCTCCCCGCGGCCGGGGGCGGCGCCGTTGCACGTAGCGGGAACGGACGTGTAGCAGGCGAACCGGCGGTGGCCGGTACTGCGCCGCCCTCAGCGCCTAGTCTAGGCGGAGGTTGCGTCCACCTTTCACCGGATCGGACGCGCCACGGACACTACGGGTGGAGCGGGAAATGGATCCCCAGGTCCGTCAGGTAGAGTTGTCCGCGAGCCTGCGGCGTATCCAGACGCGCCCTGCGCACCAGCTCGACGACGGTGGGCTCGCCACTGCGGGTGCTGCGCAGCACGGCCACCAGAGAGCTGTCCTCCGCTGCAAGTACATCTTCGGTCCCGCGTGCCGAGGTTCCGACGTACACCCGCAGGGGAGGAGCGTCGCGGTCGCGCAGGTTCGGCATCCGCTCCACCTCCGAGAGCGTCGCC
Source organism: Longimicrobiaceae bacterium (assembly GCA_030146875.1). Taxonomy (GTDB): domain Bacteria; phylum Gemmatimonadota; class Gemmatimonadetes; order Longimicrobiales; family Longimicrobiaceae; genus JASLAX01. The sequence goes on along the minus strand of JASLAX010000227.1, from coordinate 10,283 downwards.
ACGGTATCCCCTTGAAGGAGCACGACGGAGCCGGCCGCAAGAGAATCCCTGCCGTGAATCTCTCCCTTGCCACCGATCACCGAAACGCGCTGGCTGACGCCGATCAGACCGTCGCCTATTTGATCGAACACGGCGAGGACGCCGATCACGAACAGCACCACCATCACCAACAGGGCGCCCGCGACGAACTTCAGGAGTTGCCACAACGGTGCATTCATCGCACGAGACCCGCCGTCATGCCGGAAGGCGCACGGTGAAGACGCTGCCGCGGCCGGGCTCGCTCTCCGCCCGAATCGTCCCGCCGTGCTGCTCCGCGATCAGGCGGGCGATGGAGAGGCCCAGACCCGTCCCGCCGTGCTCGCGCGCCGCGTCGGCGCGGTAGAAGCGGTCGAAGACGCGCGGCAGGTCCTCCGCGGCGATCCCGCGCCCGGTGTCGCGCACCTCCACCTCCACCCAGCCGGCGGCGGGCTCCGCGTCGGGCGCGGCGGAGGGCGGGGCCTCCGCCGGGACGGCGCGGGCGACGATGACGACCTCTCCAGCGTCGGTGTACTTCACCGCGTTGGAGACCAGGTTCAGGAAGAGGCGCCGCAGCGTCCCCGCGGCGCCGGAGACGACCACGGAGGGCGGCGCGTCCAGGCGCACGGCGATGGGCTTCCCCTCGGCCAGCGCCTCTCCGATCTCGCGCACGTCCTCCAGCATGGGCACCAGGTCCAGCGGGGCCCTGCGCCCGGGGGCGGTGCTCTCCTCGCCGCGCGACAGGGCGAGCAGGTCCTCCACCATCGCCAGCATCCCGCGGGTCTCCTCCACCACCTCGCCCAGCGTGTCCCGCAGCTCCCCCGCGCTCCGCTCGCGAGCCAGCGCCACCTCCGCCGTGCCGCGCAGGGCGGTGAGCGGCGTGCGCAGCTCGTGGCTGGCGTCGGCGGTGAAGCGGCGCAGCTCCTCCACCGCGCGCTGCAGGCGGTCCAGCATTCCGTTGTACGACCGGGCCAGCTCGCGCAGCTCCGCCGGCCGCTCCGGCTCCTCCACCCGCTGGGACAGGTCGCCGATCCCGATCCGCCCCGACGCCGCGACCAGGCGGCGCAGCGGCTCCAGGATGCGGTCGGCCATGGAGAGGCCGAACGCCGCCGCGGCCAGGCCCGTCACGGGGATCAGCAGCACGGCGATGACGGCGAAGGCCTTCAGCGTGCGGCGCTCCTCGTCGCCCGTGCGCGCCACGTAGATCTGCACCTCCTCTCCCGTGGCCAGGCGGGTTCGGCGGCGCAGCGCCTCCACCGCGCCCTTGCGGGGGGGGATGCGCTCCTCGCGCACCGCCACGCGGGGGATGCGCGAGGGCACGATCAGCTCCTCGGCCGCGGCCGCCGTCTCGCGCAGCGACTCCGTGCCCGCGCGCTGCAGGGCGCCGCGCAGCAGCAGCCAGGTCACGCCCGCGAAGAAGGTGAGCGACGCGACCAGCACCAGGGAGTAGCCCAGGACGATCTCCCGCCGCAGCGAGCCGCGGACCCGCGGCGTCACGCCTCCTCCGCGCCGGGGGGGCGGATGCAGTACCCCACCCCGCGCACCGTCTGGATGAGCTGGCGCTCTCGGTCCACCTTGTTGCGCAGCCCGTTGATGAACACGTCCACCAGGTTGGTGCCCGGGTCGAAGCGGATCCCCCAGACGTGCTCCATCAGCGTGGCGCGGGACAGGGGGCGTCCCGCGTTGCGGAGCAGGAACTCCAGCAGGGCGAACTCGCGCGGGGTCAGCTCCACCGGCTCGCCGCCGCGGCGCACCTCGTGGGTGGCGGGGTCCAGCTCCAGGTCGCCGGCGCGCAGCACGGCGGGGGCGCCGCCGCCGCCGCGGCGCAGCAGGGCGCGGATGCGGGCGGTCAGCTCCGAGAACTCGAAGGGCTTGGTCAGGTAGTCGTCGGCGCCCGCGTCCAGCCCCTCCACCTTGTCCTCGATGCGGTCGCGCGCGGTCAGCAGCAGCACGGGCAGGCGCACGCCCTCGGCACGAAGCTCGCGCAGCACCTCGATGCCGCTGCGGCCGGGGATCATCACGTCCACCACCGCCGCGTCGAAGCCCTCCTCGCGGGCGCGGCGCAGCGCGGTGTCGCCGTCGCCCGCGGTGACCACCACGTACCCCTCCTCGCGGAGTCCCTTCTCCAGGAACCCCACGATCCGCGGGTTGTCCTCCACCACCAGGATTCGCATGCGCCACCGAGCGGGTTAACCGGCCTCTAACCGAGCCCTAACCGGTGCTTAATCGAACGGCGGGAAACCCCAGGAACGGGTCCCGCCGGGATAGGGTACGAAGGTGCGTTCGCATTCGGCGAAGAGCAAGCTTCCACGAGGTGTGCAGATGAATCGAACCGTTCGCAGGCTCGCCGTTCCCGGCGTGCTGGTGCTCGGCCTGGGCACCGCCGCGACCGCGGTGGAGGTGGTCCGCCAGTCCATCGGCCCGGCCGAGGCGCAGGACCGTCCCCCCGTCGCCGCCGCGGCGGCGGGTCCCGAGTCTCTGGCCTCCGCCTTCCGCACCGCATCCCGCGCCGCGTTCCCGTCGGTGGTCCACGTGCGCGTGGAGCAGGCGGCGCGCGCGGTGGGCGACGGCTACGCCAACCCGCTCGAGGAGATGATGGGCCGCGGGCAGATGCGCCGCGCCCCGCAGCGCGGCTCCGGCTCGGGCTTCATCATCTCGAACGACGGCTACATCCTCACCAACAACCACGTGGTCGAGGGCGCCACCCGCGTCACCGTCACGCTGACCGACAAGCGCGAGTACACCGCCCGTGTGGTGGGCCGCGATCCCAACACCGACGTGGCGGTGCTGAAGATCGACGCCGCCAACCTCCCCGCCGCCCGCATCGGCGAGTCCGACGCGCTGCAGACGGGCGACTGGGTGCTGGCGCTGGGCTACCCGCTCTCGCTGGGCGAGACCACCACCGCCGGCATCGTGAGCGCCAAGGGCAAGTCCATCGGCATCATGGGCCAGAACGAGGGCGCCAACGCCCCGCTGGAGCACTTCATCCAGACGGACGCGGTCATCAACCCCGGCAACTCCGGCGGGCCGCTCATCGACCTGCAGGGCCGCGTGATCGGCATCAACAGCGCCATCGCCTCGCCCACGGGCTACTACAACGGCTACGGGTTCGCCGTCCCCATCTCGCTCGCCAAGCGCGTGGCCGACGACCTGATCCGCTTCGGCTCCGTGCACCGCCCCATGATCGGGGTGCAGATCCGCGACGTGACCCCGGCCGACGTGGAGGTCTTCCGCCTGGCCGACGCCCACGGCACCGTCGTCTCCAGCGAGCCCAGCGGCCCCGCCGCCGAGGCCGGGATCGTGATGGGCGACGTGATCACCGGCATCGACGGGTCGCGGGTGATGGACACGGGCGAGCTGATGGAGCGCATCGCCCGCGCGCAGCCCGGCGACCGCGTCACGCTGGACCTGGTGCGCTACGGCGACCGCAAGCGCGTGACCGTGAAGCTGGGGACGTTCGCCTCGCAGCCCGTCGCGGCCGCGGCGGCGCATCGCCCGGCGGAGGGGACCGTGGCCCGGCTGGGCTTCCAGGCCCAGCAGCTCGACGCCGACGTCGCCCGCCAGGTGCGGCTGCCCTTCACCGAGGGCGTGATCGTGACCGCCGTGGACCCCATGGGCCCCGCGGCCACCTCCATCCCGCGCGGGCTGAAGATCGAGCGCATCAACGGGCAGCAGGTCCGCACGCTCGGCGACCTGCGCGCCGCCACCGCGCGCCTGCGCCCCGGCCAGGTGGTGTCCATCATCGGCCGCGGCGCCGACGGCAAGCAGATGATCGCCAACTACCGGGTGCAGGAGTAGGGTTTCTCCGAAGGTCGAAGGGAGCCGGCGGGGCCGCTCCGGAGCCCGGCGAAACCGCCGCCGGTCTCCTCCGCGGGGCCGGCGAGCCTCCTCGGGCGGGGGCGGATCCAGGCCCGAGACGGCGACGTCCCCCGCCGCCCTCCGGGGTCTCCCCGGCCACGGGCCGAGCCTCGCGAACCACGCGAATCTCGGTCCGTATCTTTTTGTGGGGTACGGCGGTGAGCGCCCCCGGCTGAAGCGCGTTCGAGGCCTCCGGACGCTCGGCCGAACTGCGTGGACGCCCTCGCCCCTGCCTTCCCCCCGCCGAGCAGAGAGGTGCGCGGGGGGCTGAGGCACGCGCTGAAAGCCCGGTCCGCGAAGGCGGACTTCGTGCTTTCCCGAGCCGCGAATCGATTCGCAGGCGGTGGCCGGGCTCCGGCGGATGCTCCCTCATCCGCGGTGCCCCCGCTCCCCGGCCCCCTCCCCCCACGAGGGGGGAGGGGTCACGGTCGTCGGCGGAGATCGGGTTGCCGTCTCCGGGGGCGTGAAGCCCCTGGATGAGAACGGCAATCGTCCCTCCGGACTCCACGGCAGCGGCTTCCGCGGCACCCATCCCGTCGGACGGAGGATCGGCGACACGTTCGGCAGGACAGCCCGCGAAGGCGGGCTTCGTGTGGTCGTTGCAGCGGTTTCAACCGCCGGAGACGGCTGAGGACACCCACCCGAGGTGAAGACCCCCGGAACGACGAGCGGCCCGGGGCTGGATCGCCCCGGGCCACTCTCGTCTCCGTCCATCCTCCGTCGTCCTCGGCCGCGTCCCTCCGGCCCGCTACAGCTCCAGCCCGGCCCGCGCCTTCTCCCGGGCGAGCTCCGCCATCTGCTCGTGCTTCCGCTTCAGGGCGTAGCGGGCCATCGACTCGATGATGGTGGAGCGGGCGGCCTTGGCGTCCTCCCAGCCCAGGGGCTGCACGCGCACGCCCTCCAGGTCCTTGTAGACCGAGAAGAAGTGCTCCACCTCCTTCAGGAAGTGGGGCGGAACGTCCTCGATCGAGTGGTACCCGGCATAGAGCGGGTCCTTGGCCGGCACGCACAGGACCTTCTCGTCCATCTCGTCGCGGTCCTTCATGCGGAAGATCCCGATGGGGCGCACGTCGATCACGCACCCGGGAAACGTGGGGACCGTAACCATCACCAGGGCGTCGAGCGGGTCGTCGTCCTGGGCGTAGGTCTGCGGAAAGAATCCGTAGTCGCCGGGATAGTGGACCGACGAGTAGAGCACCCGGTCCAGCCGGAACATCCCCGTCTTCTTGTCCAGCTCGTACTTGTTCCTGCTACCGCGGGGAATCTCGATCACCGCGTTCATCTCGCCGGGCGCGTCTACGCCGGGGTCGAGCTCATGCCACGGATGGAACATTCTGCACTCCGGTAAGGTGGCCCATGGGCACGCTGCCGCCGGGAGAGGGAAATCTACACGCCCTCACCTTTCGCGGCACCCCTCGAACGATCGTTCGGCGGCGTTTCGCGCCGGATGCGCCTACTGGTGAACAGTGCGACCCCTGAGCGTCTCCGACAGGGACTTCTCGCGCGGCGAGCAACCAAAGCCTCACGCGGAGGCGCGGAGAGCGCGGAGACGCGGAGAACTACAGGGAACATGCTGTTGCTTTTCCTCCGCGCCTCCGCGTCCTCCGCGTCTCCGCGTCCCAGGAGTGTGGCATCGGCACGAGACGAGAGCCCGCCGCGTCCGCCTCGACCTCGTCATCCCCATAGCACACGAAAGGCGCCGCTTTCGGCGGAGCGGGGACGGGGGCGGGCGCGGAGCCCGACTGGACATCGGGCGCGGCTCTTCGTAGCGTCCTGCCTCTCCCGGCGCCCGGCCGGGAGCGCACCCGCACCCCGGCCACTCCCATGCAGGACGAGCTCGGCGCCCACGTCTCCTCCTCGGGCGGATGCCCCACCGCCCCCGTGCGCGCCGGCGAGATCGGCGCGGCGGTCCTGCAGCTCTTCACCAAGACGCCCAACATGTGGCGCGAGCCGGAGATCGACGCCGCCACGGGCGCCGCGTTCCGGCGCGCGCGGGACGAGCACGGCGTGCGCACCGCCGTCTCCCACGACTCGTACCTGATCAACCTGGCCTCGCACGACCCGGTGCTCTTCGCCCGGTCGTACGACTCGTTCACCCGCGAGCTGCGGCGCTGCGCCACGCTGGGGATCGAGTTCCTGGTCACGCACCCCGGCAACGCCACCGACGGCGAGATGGAGCGCGGGCTGGCGCAGAACGCCGCCGCCATCGCCCGCGCGCTGGAGGAGGCCGGCGGCGAGACGATGGTGCTGGTGGAGACCACCTGCGGGGCGGGGAAGGTGCTGGGCTGCACCTTCGAGGGGCTGGCGCGCATCCTGGAGATGATCCCCGACTCCGTCCGCGACCGCGTGGGCGTGTGCGTGGACACCTGCCACGTCTGGGCCGCCGGGTACGACCTGCGCGGCGACTACGAGGGCGTGGTCGCGGAGCTCGCGGCCACGGTGGGGCTGGACCGGGTGCGCCTCTTCCACCTCAACGACTCGCAGTTCGAGCGCGGCACCAGGCGCGACCGCCACGCATGGATCGGCGACGGCTGCCTGGGCTCCGAGCCCTTCCGCCGCCTGGTCCGCGACCCGCGCTTCGCCCACGTGCCCAAGGTGCTGGAGACGCCCAAGGGGGACGACCACGCCGCCGCCGACCGGGAGAACCTTCGGCGGCTAAGGGGTTACAGGGAAGAGGCCTGACCGGCGCGCGCCGGCGCCGGGAGTGAAACGAATCCGAGTGGGAGGCGGGACGATGAAGGCAGTGCGTGCGTGGGCCCGGTGGGGCGCGGCGGGGGTCGCGCTCCTGGTGCTGGCCGGGTGCGAGGACCTGGCGGGACTCGGCAACGGCGGGATCGGCGGCGTCGCGCTGCTCCAGGCGGGCAGCACGGTCGCCAGCGCCGACGCGGGCGGATCGGCCAGCGGCTCCATCGGGCTGCCGGCGGGCGGGCGGCGCGACCTGGAGGTGGTGATCCGCGACCGCAGCGGAGCCGAGGTCGGGCTGGGGCTGGGGCAGACGCTGCGCGTCTCCGTCACCAACACCGTCCTGGCGACCTGGGAGTCCGCCGGTCCCACCTCGGGCACGCTCCGCGGCCGCGCCTCGGGCGTGACCTCGCTGGAGGTGCAGGTGCTGGAGGGCGGGCTCTCCACCTACGTGGCGGTGTTCCCCCTGGTGGTGAGCTGACCCGGGGCGGGGATACCCCGTGGGGTATCGCACCTTGCGGCGAGGCCGGCGCCGGATGACGTGCTTGACATCGCCGGGGGGGTGCTTATCATTAGACCGTCGGGCGCAACGGGGAGTTTCATTTTTGAGCCAACACTTTTGAAGCCGGGGTTCGTTTCCGACGCCCACGTCACGCCCCCTGCGGGGGAAGGCGGAACGCGGAGGGGCGGCCTCCAACCGTCACTGACAAGGCTTCAAAAATCCTCCCCGTTGCGCTCCGACGAGAGGCCGGTCTCGCTCGCGAGGCCGGCCTTTGTCGCATCCGTGCACCGGGAGGAGACGTGCCCCTCGTACGCGTGACCCGCCGGGTCCACTTCTCGGCGGCCCATCGGCTGCACAGCCCCGCCTTCTCCGACGAGGAGAACCGGCGGGTGTTCGGGCTGTGCAACTCGCCCAACTGGCACGGGCACAACTACGAGCTGGACGTGACCGTGGAGGGGGAGGTCGACCCCTCCACCGGGTACGTGGTGGACCTGGGCGAGGTGCGCGCGGCGGCCGAGTCGGTGATCGCCGACCTGGACCACCGGAACCTGAACCTGGACGTGGAGTGGCTGGAGGGGACCATCCCCTCCACCGAGAACCTGGTGGTGGCGCTCTGGGGCCGGCTGGCCCCGCTCATCCCCCGCGGCAGGCTCGCGCGGCTGGTGCTGTGGGAGACGCCCCGCAACTACGTGGAGTACACGGGAGGGTGAGGACCATGCTGGACCCGATCGGGGCGAGTGCCCCCGGCGCCGCGCTCGCGGAGCCCGGAGAAGAGACGCGCTTCCAGGGCCTGGTGCGCGAGATGCTGGCGGGCCTGGGTGAGGACCCCTCGCGCCAGGGGCTGCTGAAGACGCCCGAGCGCGTGGAGAAGTCGCTCCGCTGGCTCACGCGCGGGCACGACATGTCGGTGGAGGACGTGATCGGCGACGCGGTGTTCGACGAGGACCACCACAACATGGTCCTGGTGAAGGACATCGAGATGTACTCGCTCTGCGAGCACCACCTGCTCCCGTTCTTCGGGAAGGTGCACGTCGCCTACATCCCCGACGGCAGGATCGTGGGCCTCTCCAAGCTCCCGCGCATCGTGGAGGTGTTCGCGCGCCGGCTGCAGGTGCAGGAGCGCCTGACCGAGCAGATCGCGCGCGCCATCCAGGAGGTGCTGCGGCCGCAGGGGGTGGGCGTGGTGATCGAGGCCGCCCACCTGTGCATGATGATGCGCGGCGTGGAGAAGCAGAGCTCCCGGACCATCACCAGCGCCATGAAGGGCGTCTTCCTGGACGACCTGCGCACGCGCGAGGAGTTCCTGCGCCTCTGCTCCGTCTCCCCGTTCGGGGGCTGACGGCGGTGGACGAGGCGGAGAAGGGCGACGCGCTGCGGGGGCGCACGGCGCTCGTGACCGGCGCGTCGCGCGGGATCGGGCGGGCGGTCGCGCGGGCGCTGGCGGCGCAGGGCGCGTGGGTGGGGATGGTCGCGCGCGGCGGCGACGCCCTCCGCGCCGCCGCCGCGGAGGTCGGGGGGCACGCCGTGCCGGCGGACGTCTCGTCGCCCGCGGGCGTCCACTCGCTCGCCGGGTATCTCACCGACGTGCTGGGCGACGCGCCCGACGTCCTGGTGAGCGCCGCCGGGGTCTTCACCCTGGCCCCGCTAGCCGCGACGGACCCGGACGACTTCGAGCGTGCCCTGGCGGTGAACCTGCGTGGGCCGTTCCTGCTGCTGCGCGCGTTCCTGCCGGCGATGCTCCGCCGCGGCGACGGGCACGTGATCCACGTGGGCTCCGTGGCCGGGCGGACGGCCTTCCCGGGGAACGCCGCCTACTCCGCCTCCAAGTTCGGCCTGCGCGGCATGCACGAGGTGCTGCTGCAGGAGGTGCGCGGCACGGGGGTGCGCGCCACGCTGGTCGAGCCCGGGGCCACCGACACCCCGCTCTGGGACACGGTGGACCGCGACGCCAATCCCGGCCTGCCGGAGCGCTCCGCCATGCTGGACCCCGACGACGTGGCCCGGGCGGTCCTGTGGGCCGCCACGCAGCCCCGCCGGGTGCAGGTTCCCACCATCGCCGTCCAGCCCGCCGGGTGAGATGTTCCTGATCAACGTGAAGGCCCACTACGACTCGGCCCACTTCCTCCGCAGCTACCACGGGAAGTGCGAGAAGCTGCACGGGCACCGGTACGTGGTGGAGGCCGCGCTCGCCTTCGACGACGTCGGCGAGGGGGGGATGGCGTTCGACTTCACCGAGGCCAAGCGCCACCTGCGCGCCATCGCCGACCGGCTCGACCACGAGAACCTGAACGAGCTGCCGCCGTTCGACACGATCGAGCCCAGCGCCGAGAACCAGGCCCGCCACATCTACGACGAGCTCAAGGCACGCCTGGGCGACGTGGGCGCCCACCTGGGGTACGTGCGCGTCTGGGAGACCCCCAACCAGTGGGCGCAGTACTCCGAGCGCCCCATCCTGGGCTGACCGGCTGCTCCGCGGCGGGCGCAGGCCGTGCGACGGAGCCTCCCCCGCGAGTCCGAGGGAAGGTCGCCGTCGCGGGTCAGACGTTCGCGCGCGTCGCTCTCCCCCCACCCCCGGCCCCTCCCCCACAAGGGGAGAGGGGTGCCCAGGCATCGGCGCGGCGGGGGGGGATCGCGGGCCGGCAAGCTGGCGCCAGCGGACCCGCCGGCATCCGCTCGTCGAGACCGTACCGGTCCCTCTCCCACCTGTGGGAGAGGGTGGCGGGCTCGCACCGGAGCCGAGGAAGCTCACCTTCGCCGGCCGAGCCCGCCGGGTGAGGGCTTCCTCCGGCGAACGCGGCCGGCGTCGCGGCTCTCCGGCCCGGCCGAGGCGGGCTCCCGGTGACGCACCCCATGCCTCCGCCGTCCTTACCTGCGAACGACACCACGCGAAGCCAGCCGCCGTGCACATCCTGCTGACCGACCGCCTGACCTGTCCGCGCTGCGGCCCCACGTTCGGGCTGATCCTGCTGTCGGACCGCATGGAGGATCGGCGGGTGGTCTCCGGGCGCCTGGGGTGCGCCAACTGCCGCGAGTCGTACCCGATCCGCGGCGCGGTGGCGGACCTGCGGCCCGCGGCGGAGCGGGCGGAGGATGCCGGAGGAAGCGCGTCCGGCCCTCCGGCGGAGGCGGTGGACGGGGGCGGCGGGGCGGCGGAGGACGGGGGTGGGGCGGGCGGCACGGCGTCCCCCGCGAGCCCGGCGGAGGCCAGCGAGGCCGCGGTGCGGCT
>JASLAX010000226.1 GCA_030146875.1 Longimicrobiaceae bacterium | reverse complement strand
GTCGACTTCCCCGAGCCGGTGGGGCCCGTCACGAGGACGAGGCCCTTGTTGAGGTCGGTGAAGCCGCGGATCACGTCCGGCAGCTTCAGCTCGTCCGCCGTCATCACCTTGGAGGGGATGGTGCGGAAGACGGCGGCCGGGCCGCGGTGCTGGCGGAACAGGTTGCCGCGGAAGCGCGCCGTGCCCGGGATCTCGTACGCGAAGTCCAGGTCGCCCGTGGACGCGTACCGCTCCTTCTGGTGCGGGTTCAGGATCTCCAGCAGCAGGGCGTTCATGTCCTGCTCCGTGAGGTCCCGGAACTTCACCCGCTGCAGGTGGCCGTGGACGCGCATCACGGGGGGCGTTCCGCAGCTCAGGTGCAGGTCCGAGCCGGCGGACTGCACCATCACGCGGAGGAACTGGTCAATCTGTGCCATCGGCCACGCGGTTGGACGCCCACACGAGCCGGCCATCGCCGGTGTCGCGCAGGCAGAGGTCGAAGTCCACGGGAAGGTCGTCCGCCCCGTCGCGGGCGTGGAAGGCCACCAGCCGCGCCGCGCGGCGCGCCCCCTCCAGGTCGTCGGGTCCCAGCCGCTCCAGGTCCAGCGTCACGCCCTCGAACGCGAAGCGGGAGATGCCGGCCAGCGCCTCGTCCAGCGGCCCGCGGACGAGCAGGTACAGCAGCCCGGGCGCCACCGCGGCGGGGCGGTCGGAGAGGTGGATGCTGCGGACGTCCGGCCCGCCCACCGCCGCGGGGAGCGTGGGGAGCACCGTCTCCAGCAGGTCGGTGGGGTCCGCCCCGGCCGACCCGCGCGCGCAGGCGCGCACCCGCACCACCGCGCCGCCCGACTCCGCCGTGCGCCGCAGCGCGGGGAGCAGGTCGGGGTCCACGTGCGCGGAGCCGATGGTGGCGGGGATCTCCTTCTCCACCTTCGCCGACCACTCCACCGCCTCGCCGCGGCCCATGGCGTGGCACTCGATGCGCCAGGCGCGCCCTTCCAGCGACAGGATCGCCGGCCAGCTCCGCGCGCCGTGCATGGGAGAGGAGGAGAGGGGCGCGAAGGGCGAGACGACGTGCTCCAGGTCCGCCGCCCACGCGTCGTCCAGCGTGCGCGACGTGGTGGCGCCGCCCCCGCGGTACCAGCCCAGCACCCGCCCCGGGCGCACCGACACGCCGGCCTCCGTCGCCCCGGACGCGATCCCCTCCAGCAGCAGACGGCCCAGGGGCACCGGCGGGCCGCTGCCGGCGCCGTGCACCGCCTCGATCAGCTCCAGGATCGTCTCGGCGGACGCGAGCGCCGCCTCCACCTCGCCCGCGCCGGTGAACCGCCGCACCTCGTCCAGCTTCTCCACGTCGAGCGGGTTGTCCAGCACCACCGTCACGGTGTCGCCCGCGCGCAGGACGGGAAGGACCAGGTGGGCCCGCGCCCACGCGGCCGGCACCAGCGCGGCCGTGGCGGCGTCGATGTTCTCGGGGCGGAGCTGCACGAAGGGAAGGTCGAGCTGCCCGGCGAGGGTCCACTTCAGCTCGGCGCGGGTGACCAGCCCCAGGTCCACCAGGGCGTCGCCGAAGTAGCCGCCGTTCTCGCGCTGGTGCGCCAGGGCCGACTCCACCTGCTCGGCGGAGACGCGCCCCAGCTCCACCAGGATCTCGCCGATCGCCTTGCGTCTGCGTTCCATGCGGTACCGCGGGGAGGGGACGGGCGGGCGCGCGGGAAGCGCGCCGCCCGGAGGGGTCAGGACGCCGCGCCCAGCCGGCGCAGGACGGCGTCGCCGGCGGCGGCGGTGCCCAGGGTGCCGCCCAGGTCGGCGGTGGTCTCGCGCGCCTGGATGCAGTCGCGCACGGCGGTCTCCATGCTCGTCGCCGCGTCGGCGTGCCCCAGGTGCCGCATCATCAGCGCGGCGGTGAGGATGGCCGCGAACGGGTTCGCGAGCCCCTTCCCCGCCAGGTCCGGCGCGGAGCCGTGCACCGGCTCGAAGAGCGAGGCGCGGCCGGGGTGGATGTTGCCGGAGGGTGCCAGGCCCAGACCCCCGGCGAGCTGCGAGCCCAGGTCGGAGAGGATGTCGCCGAACAGGTTGCCGGTCACGATGACGCGGTAGCGCTCCGGACGGCGCACCAGGTCCATCGCCAGCATGTCCACGTAGAGCGCCTCGCTCTCGATGTCGGCGTACTCCGCCGCCACCTCCTTGAAGACGCGCCGCCACAGCCCGCCGGCGAACTCCATCGCGTTCGCCTTGTCGCTCATCGTCACCCGCTCCAGCCCGTTCGCGCGGGCGTGGTCGAACGCGGCGCGGATGATCCGCTCCACCCCCTTGCGGGTGTTCACGTCCTCCTGCACCGCCACCTCGTCGGGCGTGCCCTGCTTGAACGTGCCGCCCATCCCCACGTACACGCCCTCGGTGTTCTCGCGGAAGATCACGAAGTCCACGTCCTCGGTCCGCTTGTCCTTCAGCGGGGTGAGGCGCTCGTCCAGCAGGCGGACCGGGCGGAAGTTGATGTACAGGTCGAGGCGGAAGCGCAGGCCCAGCAGGATCTGCCGCGCGTGCTCGTTCCCCGGGACGCGGGTGTCGCCCAGCGCGCCCAGCAGGATGGCGTCGTAGTCGTCGCGAAGCTCGGCGACCTGCTCGTCGGTGATCGCCACGCCCGTGGCCAGGTAGTGGTCGGCGCCGTGCGGCCACTCCACCAGGTCGAGCGCAAGGCCGGAGCCGCTGGCGACGTGGCGCAGGACCTTCACGGCCTCGGCGGTGACCTCGGTGCCGACGCCGTCGCCGGCGATCACTGCGATGCGGGACATGAACGGGAGGATGCGGGTGGGCGGGAGCGGACGGGGGAAGATACCCCGGGCGGCAGGGCGGGACAAGCGACGGCCGGGGGATGGAGGACGGGGCCGCCAATCCGCCGTCCCGCAACGGCTTGGACCCCTCCGGCGCCGAATCCTCCGTCCGCCGCGCAGACGGCGCGACCCAGGCGCGTTCCCCGGCGGGAACGCGCCTCGTCGTCTTCCAGCCTCCGCCGCCCGGTCCGACGTCGGCCGTCCGCCGGTGCGCGACCCGCCGCGCGTTCGCTCGGCGTCCCCGGGCGCCGGTCCGCGACGAGGGTGCTTGCGCGGCACGGGAGGGCGGAGGAAGATTGGTCGCGGCGCGAGGGCGCTTCCGGTCTTCCGATGCGCGCGCCGCGCCCGGCACCCTCGCCCGCCCGAAGCCCACACGACCCCGGAGAGCACCGTGCCCCTCGCCGCCCGCGCGATCCCGAACCGTCCCCACGCCACGCCCCGCGGAGGCCGCCGCTGATGTCGGATCCAGGCCGCGACAGGGCCGCCGCTGCGGCCGACCGCCCGGTGCTCACCGACCGCGCCGTGGAGCGCCGCATGGCCGCGGAGGGCGGCGAGACCCGCAACGAGCGGCTCCGCTGGCTGCAGGGCCAGATCGACGGCGCCTGGGCCAGCCGCCAGGGAGCGGTGGCCGCACGCAGCGGCGAGGGAGCACCTGCGGCGGACCCGCTGCTGGACACGCTGGGGAAGTTCACCCACGCCATGCTGGGCCAGATCGCGCCGGACCTCTCCCCCGTCTCCGAGGCCACCCGCGAGGTGAGCCGCGCCGTTCGCGCCGTGCGAGCGGACGCCAGCGCCGGGAACGAGGAGCAGCTCCGCGACGCCGTGGCCGCGCTGCGCGAGGCGGTGGCGACGCTGCGGGGCTGAGCCCCCGGCTCGACGGATCCGCGTCCCCCGGCAACGCCACGGCCGGGGGATGGGGAAAGGTCCGTCCCGGGCGCTCGTCCGGCCCACCGCCCGCCGTCCGTACGATCCCCCGTCGTCCGTTCTCCATCCCCGAACCGACGCCATCCCATGGGACTCTTCAGCCGGAGCAAGCCCGCCGCTCCCGCCCCGCCCACGCCGGCCGCCGCCGCCGTGGAGAGCCGCATGGCCGCCGAGGGCGGCACCACGCCGGGCGAGCGCATCCGCTGGGCGCAGGGCCAGATCGACCTGGCCTGGGCGAAGCGGCACGGCACGATGGCCGCGAACGGAATGACGGCGCCCCGGCCCGACCCGCTGCTGGAGATGATCGTGGCCTTCTCGTCCGGACTGCTGGTACAGCTCGGGACCGACCGCACGTCGCCGCTCGCCGACGCCGCGGTGGAGGTGAGCAGCGCCGCGCGGAACGCGGTGGTGAGCCCCGGCCTGCAGCGCGAGACCGAGCTCCGCCAGGCCGTCGCCGGGCTGCGCGAGGCGGTGGCGGCGCTGCCGGACTGAGGCCGTCACGTTCCTCCCGATCCGTGCACGCCCCGCGCCGTCGACGAGAGGGTGGCGTCTCCGCTGAAGGACCTCTCGCGCGGCAGGCGACGAGCTGGAAGGACACGCGGAGTTTCAAAAGAAAGTTCGCGGAGGTCGCGGCGGGTGCGTCGGCTTCGCTCCGGGCCTCCGCGTCCTCCGCGCCTCCGCGTCCCGAGAATGGGGAGCGGACGGCGACGGAGGGTGCCGCGGGACGAGGTGCTGCTCCGCGAACTCCGTGAGCTCCGCGAACTCCGCATCCCTGGAGCGTGATCTCGGCGCGAGACGACGGCCGGTCGCGACGGCCCCATCTCTTCCGCGCCACGTCCGGAAAACGACGAAAGCCCCGCGGAATCCGCGGGGCTTCCCGACGTCCACCCAGGGAGCAAGCAACGCTAGGCGGCTGGCTTCGTCCGTTGCTTGATGATTCCGGCGATGGCCCGCAGCGCCTGGTTCACGGACACGGCGTCGGGAAACACCTCCGCCACGTCCTCGTCCAGGGGGACCAGGTTCGTGCCCTCTGCATAACGCGCAGCGTACTTCCCTCGTACGCCGCCGCGGAGGTCTTCGGCCGAGAAGTCGTACTCCGGACGAAGGTCGTCAGTCTCCGATCTCTCGCTCATAGGTCTTCCTCTCGCGAGGGGTTATCGGACGCGCGCTGATGACCGTGCTTCGCCTCGTTGGCCGCCGCTTTCGCCGGGTCCCACTCGACGCGCAGGCTCATGACTCCAATGTAGTGCAACGCGGCCCGGGCACCAGCCACGGCCGCGCCCGCCGGTCCGGAAACGACGAAAGCCCCGCGGTATCCGCGGGGCTTTCGTGCGTGCGCCGAGCCGCCGTGGAGGGCGGCCGCGGAGGGGAGCCGGCGCGAGCTAGTGTAGTGATTCCAAAGTTCGCTTAGCCTTCTCGACCTTGTCGAGGATGTGCTGAACGGAGGCGGTCCAGACGAACGGCTTAGGTTCCTCATTGCGGTGATCGATGTAGGCGGTGATCGCCGCAACCAGCTCCGCCAC
>JASLAX010000194.1 GCA_030146875.1 Longimicrobiaceae bacterium | reverse complement strand
GCCAGCATGGCGCCGATGTCCAGCGACACCAGCGTCTTGTCGCGCAGCCCCTCGGGCACGTCGCCGTTCACGATGCGCTGGGCCAGCCCCTCCACGATCGCCGTCTTCCCCACCCCGGGCTCGCCGATCAGCACGGGGTTGTTCTTCGTGCGCCGGGACAGCACCTGCACCACGCGCCGCACCTCCTCGTCGCGCCCGATCACCGGGTCCAGCTTGCCGCGCCGGGCGCGCTCGGTCAGGTCCACCGAGTAGCGCTGGAGCGCCTGGTACTTCTCCTCGGGGTTCTGGTCGGTCACGGTGTGCGAGCCGCGGACCTGGCGCAGCGCCTCGGCCAGCGACTCGCGGTCGGCGCCCTGGGCGTGGAGCAGGTCGCGCGTGGTGGAGCCCTTCTGCTCGGCCAGCGCCAGCAGCAGGTGCTCGGTGGAGACGTACTCGTCCTTCAGGCCGTGCGCCTCCTTCTCGGCGCGGTCCAGGATCTCGTTCAGCTCGCGCGAGATGGTGGGGGCGGAGCCGCCGCTCTGCTTGGGCAGCCGCGCCACGGCCGCGTCGGTCTCCGCCGTCAGGCGCGCGACGTTGACGCCGACCTTCTGGAGGATGGGCACCACGATCCCCTCCTCCTGCCCGATCAAGGCGTCGAGCAGGTGCACGTCCTCGATCGCTGGGTTCCCCGCCTTCCGCGCGGCGTTCGCCGCCTCCTGGATCGCCTCTGCCGTTTTGACGGTCAGCCGGTCGAAGTTGATCATCGTCGCTCCTCGATCTCCGGGTCCGGGACTCGTCGTCCCAGGGGGCGCGGGCCGGAAATGTCCGGGAAACCCACGATGCCGTGCTCGGCCGCCCCTCTGCTGCCCACGGAGAAAAGCCAGTTCCGTGCCCGGAAAACCTGCCGAAATCGCGGTGTGTCCGCCGTTTACGCGTGTCGGTCGTATCCCGCGGCCCAATGCCGGAGCGCCGGCTGCGACGACCTCACGCGGAGACGCGGAGGACGCGGAGACGCGGAAACGGCAACGGCGATGGCGACGGCCTCCGCCGAGGGGTAGCCATCGGAGCGGGTTGCCGCGGGGGACTCCCCGTGCGGCGGGCGACGAAAAGGAAGGGGAGTTCAAAAAGAGTTCAGGGAGTTCAGGGTTGCATTCGCGCGCGGCCTCGGCGTCGTCGCACACCCCAAACTCCCAGAACTCCCTGAACTCCCCCTCTTCCGTGTCGTCTCGGCACCAGACGGAAGGCGGCGAGGCGACGGAACCCTCCGCGTCTCCGCGCCCTCCGCGTCTCCGCGTGCCCTTCTCGCCGCCGGCCGAGCGCACCGCGGCGTCGAGACGTGCGCCGACGCGACGAAGCCTCCGCGGCTGCGAGCCGCGGAGGCTTCGTGCATCGCGAGCGAGCGATCAGTAGGCGACGGAGTTGCACCCGGCGTCGCAGGTGCCGAAACAGGAGCAGATCATCGGCCACTCGGAGACGCCCCCGATCCCGATCACCTGCTGGTTGGTGAGCAGTTCCTGGCTCGTCTCGCTGGTGGAGAACGACTCCACGAGCAGGTCGTCGGTGTTGAGCGAGAGGCTGCGGCTGGTGTTGAGCGACATGATCGGTCCTCGGAGAAGGGGTGATGGAGCGGAGGCGCGGAAGGCGCGCTGGGGAGGATCGCCACCTGGGAGCTCACCCCAACCAGGCGCGATCGCCGTACGTCGAGAGAGGTGATGACACCGTGAATCTACATATCTCCACCACGTTTGGCAAAATTACGTCGGATTACGTATGGCCATTGAAGCGTACAGCCGACGTCACCGGCTCCCGCCACCGCGCGTGCCGGACACGACGAAGCCTCCGCGGCTGGGGGGCCGCGGAGGCTTCGTGGACTGCGGTGGGTTTTAGCAGTACTCGTTGCAGGTCGGGAAGCAGTTGGAAACGCCGTTGTTGATCACAAGCGGGTCGCCGAAGAGAGTGACCGGGGTCGTCTCGCTGATGGGGAACGACTCCACGAGCAGGTCGTCCGTATCGAGGGACAGGATGTGCTTGGCGTTGAGCGACATGATCGGTTCTCCGGAGGAGGGGGTTGGGAGCGAGGAGACGCGGAAGGTGCGCCTCCCGCCATCTGGAGGAGTGCTCCAGGGCTTGGGATGTGCTTACCAGCAGACGAGATCCGGTGGAGCATCGCTCCATTCCGCATCGCCGTCGTGCAATTAACGTCCGGAAAAGTTTTCTGTGACAGCCGCACCCGACCCGACGCGCCGAGCCCCCGCCGCGAGTGCGACGGGGGCCCGGTTGCGCGGAGGACGGCGGACGGCCGTGTCAGGGCACGCCGCGCAGGAGCAGGGCGTTGACCAGCAGAGGCTCGGTGGAGCGCCAGAAGGCTCGGAAGAGCGGGTCGTCGGCGAACAGGACGACGCTGCCGCTGCCCACGCGCTTGGTGACCAGCCACGATCCCTGCTCCAGCCGCTTCAGGTTCTCGGGCGAGATCACGCCGGAGATGCGCGTCAGGCGCTCGGGGTAGTACGCCACCGTCTCCACGCCCTCGGCCGGCTCGAAGACCAGCGAGCCCTGGTGCAGCGCGAAGGTGCGCACTGAGTCGCCGTCCACCCCCGCCCCGAAGGCGAGCGGGTGCGCCGGGTCCAGGCGGAGGGGGAGGATGGTCCCCGGGACCTCCTGCCGCCACTCCGTGCGCTGGCGCTCCTCGCGGCCCGCCAGCAGGCGCGCGCGGGCGGTGTCGCCCTTCGCCGGCTCGCGCACCTTCACCTCGAAGACGCCCGCCGCCGCCTGCGCCCCGCCCGCCACGGCCACCAGCCGGCCGCCGCGCTCCACCCACGCCTTCACCGCGTCCGCCGTCGGCTTGGCCAGGGCGCGGCCGGAGGCGTCGGGGAGCAGGATCACGTCGTACTTCGAGAGGTCCAGGTTCGGCACGTCGGCGGGGTCCACGGCGTCGAAGCGCAGGCCCAGCTCGCGGTCCAGGTACCACCAGAGCGCGCCGAAGGACGTGGCGGAGACGCCGGGGCCCGCCATCACCGCCACGCGGGGCGCCCGGACGGTGGCCACCCGGTCGCTCCCCAGGTCGATGCCGGACTCGGCCAGGCCGGACTGCACCGGCACCGCGGCGGCGCCCAGGCCGGCGCGGGTCAGGCGCGCCTGGACCGAGTCGTTGCCGGCGGACGGGACGAACCAGGTGCCGCCCGGCCAGCGCCGCCCCGCGAAGGTGGACGGCTTGCCCAGGACGCGCGCGCGCCCGCCGGACTGCAGGAAGCGCAGCATCCCCGGGGCGTTCGCGTCGCCCGGCGCGACCAGGTAGCCGTAGCCCGCCGGCCGCGCGGCGACCGTGGACGGCGTGCCCGCCTCCGCCGGGGCGGGGACGGCGCTCCAGCCGGCCGCGGGCGTGCCCTGCACCCGGTACGCGGCCACCCCGTACGCGTACGGCAGCGACCACGCGCTCACGTCGTACGAGAACTCGGCCTTCAGCTCCGTCTCGGGCTGCAGCAGCGTCACGGCCAGGCGGCCGCGGGGCTGCCGGGCGCGCACGCGGTACGTGCCCGCGGGGAACTGCGCCCGCGCCGCGAAGCCGGGGTGCGCGTCCGCCCGCGCGGCGAACGGCGAGCCGGCGCGGTCCACCTCGATCCCCTGTCGGCGCAGGTGCGCCACCATCTCCTCGGCGCGCGACGGGTCGCTGCCGGGGACGATCAGGAAGTCGGGGTGCCCCCGGTCCACCGAGCGCTGCCCGGCGGCGAAGTCCGTCAGCAGGCGCGACTTGCCCGCCGCGACGGTGCGGAGCGTCGCCTGCCCCGCCGCGCGGTGGTGCTGGGCGCGGTCGTGCAGGGTGAGCGTGTCGCCCGACTCCTGCTCGATCGCCAGCCCGGCCGCCGCGTGGCCGGCCTGCTCGTACGTCATCC
The DNA here is from genome assembly GCA_030146875.1 of Longimicrobiaceae bacterium. Lineage (GTDB taxonomy): Bacteria > Gemmatimonadota > Gemmatimonadetes > Longimicrobiales > Longimicrobiaceae > JASLAX01. The sequence continues at coordinate 35,729 of JASLAX010000194.1, read as the reverse complement.
CCACCGCCCCCGTGAGCGACGGCCAGGAGTCGCCGTAGCCGGGGTAGAACAGGTCGAAGTCCTCGCCCGTGAAGTACGCCCAGCCGCGGGCGTCGAAGGCGCGCGCGTTCCCCTCGCCGAAGCGCTTCCCCCAGGCCAGGATGTGCTCCGGGTAGATGGGGTTGATGGGCGCCGCGGCGGGGAAGAAGAAGTACGACGAGTTGTAGTACATCTCGTGGAAGTCCACGTGCACCTGCGGGTTCCACGTCCACCACGTCGCCAGCCGCGCGCGCGTCTCCACCTGCGTGGACCACGCCCAGTCGCGGTTCAGGTCGAAGTAGTAGTGGTTGAAGCGGCCGCCCGGCCACGGCTCGTCGTGCTCGCGCGCCTGCGGGTTCGCGTTGGGCGACGCGCTCATCACCGAATGGAACCACTGCACGTAGCGGTCGCGCCCGTCGGGGTTGCTGACGGGGTCCATGACCACGACCACCGAGTCCAGCACGCCGCGCACCTCGGGCGCTCCCCGCGCCAGGTCCCACGCCGTCCACATGGCCGCCTCGCTGGAGGACGACTCGTTCCCGTGCACGCCGTACGAGAAGTAGACCACCGCCGGGTTGGTCGCCGCGATCTCCGCGGCGCGCGCGGCCGAGGTCTCGGGCCGCGTCAGCTCGGCGTTGGCCGCCAGGACCTGCGGCAGCCGGCGCAGGTTCTCCGCCGAGGCCACCACGAGCTGGAAGAGCTCGCGCCCTTCGTTGGTGCGCCCGTACGGACGGTACTCCACCAGCGGGGAGGCCGCGTCCAGCGCGCGGGCGTACTCGCGCACCCCCGCGTGCGGCGTGAACCGCTCGCCGAGCGCGTGGCCCAGCACCTCCGCGGGCGACGGGGGCGCCGCCTGCGCGCTCGCGGCGCGGGGCGCCACCGGCGCGGAGGCCAGGAGGAGCGCCGCCAGCAGCGGGCGGGCGCGGGATGGGGTCGGTGGCATGCTGGGCGTGGTGCGGGTGCGGGATGGCGGGGCGAAGCGTCCCCGGGGGGCGCGCACCGAAGCTACGGAGCCGCGCGTGCCGCCGCAACGCGCGGGCGCTTGACAGGCCTTCCGGCTCCGGGTAGCGTCGTCCCAGGCCCGCCGCCGTCGCGGACGAGGCCCGTCGCCCGTCGCCGCTTTCCCCGCGCTCCCGAAGCTCCCTTGCGCCGAACCGTCCTTCCGCTGGTGCTCCTCGGACTCTCCCTCGCCGGCTGCGACCGCGGCGGGGGCGCGGCGGCCGCCATGCCGCGCGACCGCTTCGTGAAGGTGAACGTGGCGATGCGCGCGATCCCCGACAGCGCGGCCGACGCGCAGCGGAAGCGCGCGGAGCTGCTGAAGGGCGAGAAGCTGACGCGGAAGCACCTCGACGGCTTCGTGGCCGCCCACGCGCGCGACCCGGAGTACCTGGCGGCCGTCTGGCGCGAGATCGCCGACTCCGTGGAGGCGCGGAACTCGCGGAAGCGGCCCCCGCCGCCCGACGGCGACGCCGGGAAGGCGCCGCCCTCCGCCGGCGCGGTCGTGGACGGCCCGGGGCCGCCGGGAAGCGTCGCCGAGCCGCCCGACGCCGCGACCATCCCCGCGAAGGCCCGAATCGTGGTCGAGCCCGCACGCACGCAGACGCGCGACACGCCCCGCAGCGCCGCCGGCGCGCGGCCGGACGGCACCACCCTGCGCCCCGGCTGGCGCCCCCAGGTGCCCCCCGCCGGCGGAAAGGCCCCGCCGCCCCCTCCTCCTCCGCCACGGCCGTAGGAGGGCCCGGGCGGTCCCCCTCCCACGAGGGCGAGATCGGTGCACGACACGTCCGCGACGTTCCGAAGCGGACTCCGCCCCGCGGACTTTCCTCGTCATCCCAGACGGCTTCGGCGGCATTGGTCAGCGTCGCCCGCCCCCCACCCCCGGCCCCTCCCCCACGAGGGGAGAGGGGTGCACTACGGGATCGGAGCGGCGGATGTGGACCGCGATGGCGGACTTCGTGCCGTCCGGAGCCCCGGATTCACTCGCAGGCGTACCGCAGACGCAAAGAAGCCCCGCGCGGAGATCCTCCGCCGGGGCTTCCTCGTCTTCCGTTTCGTCGGACGCCGTCGCCGTCCGTCCGTGTCGGTCGCCACCCGATCATCCTCACCGTCCAACCTCGCCGAGCGGCACCAGCCGAAGACGCCGTCGTCTCTACCGCTCCCGCTCCACCAGGTCGCCCCACCGCAGCTTCCGCCGGAGGGTCGAGAAGAACGTCTGACCGGGAAGGCGCACGAGGCGCACGGGGTGCTCTGCGCGGGAGATGACCACGCGGTCGCCGGGGGAGAGGCGCGCGTCCTCCTGGCCGTCGATGGTCAGGATCAGCTCCTCGCTCGGGGAGAGCACCTCCACCGTCAGCCGCTCGGCGGCGGAGAGCACCAGCGGGCGCACGGCGAGCGTGTGGGGGCAGATGGGCGTGGCGATGATGCAGTCCAGCCCGGGCGAGACGATGGGGCCCCCCGCGGAGAGCGAGTACGCCGTGGACCCCGTGGGCGTGGAGAGGATGATCCCGTCCGCGCTGTACGTCCCGATCTCCTCGTCGGCCGCGCGCAGCTCCAGGCGGATCACGCGCGCGACGCCGCCCTTGTGCAGGACGGCGTCGTTCAGGGCGACCCAGGAGCCCCGCGGCTCTCCGTTCGCCGCCACGGCCTCCACCGCCAGCGCCATGCGCGGGTCCATCACCACCTCGCCGCGGATGGCCTTCTCGAGCGTGGACTCCAGCTCGTCCGGGAGCGCCGCGGTCAGGAACCCCAGGTGGCCCAGGTTGATGCCCAGCACCGGCACGTTGGCCGTGGCGACCAGGCGCGCCCCGCGGAGGAGCGTGCCGTCGCCGCCCAGCGTCAGCAGCAGGTCGAGCGAGTGGCAGGCCTCCGCGTCCAGCACCGCATAGCCCGGGGGGGCCGCTTCCAGCAGCGCCGGCTCCAGCAGCAGCTCCAGCCCGTGCCGCCGCGCGAACTCCAGCACGCGCGTCAGCGCGGCTTCGAGCCGCGTGTAGCGCGGGTGTCCGACCAGCCCTACGCGCTTGCCCTTCACGCCCTCACGCGCTCTCCAGGAGCGGCTGCAGCGCGGGGCGTCCGGTCAGGGCGCGCACCGCGCCCGCGATCCCGGCGGGGTCCAGCCCCAGCTCGGCCAGCAGCTCCACCCGCTCCCCGTGGTCCACGAAGCGGTCCGGCAGGCCGAGCGACGTTCCGCGGACCGAGGGCCAGCGCTCCGCGATGCGGGCGCGCGCATACGCGCCGAAGCCGTTCACCACCGTGCCCTCCTCCACCGTCAGCACGTGCGCGTGGCCGGGGAAGACCTGCTCCAGGGTCCGCTCGTCCAGCGGCTTGATGAAGCGGCAGTTCACCACCGTGGGCGACATCCCCTCCCGCGCCAGCGCGTCGGCCGCCTCCAGCGCGGGCATCACCATCGTCCCCGTCGCCAGGATGGCCACGTCGCGCCCCTGGCGCAGGACCTCCCAGGTGCCGTGCTCGATCGCCGGGATCTCGGCCAGCGGCCGGGGCAGGGCGGGCACCGCGTCGCGGGGGATGCGGATGCTGAACGGCCCGTTCCACTCCACGCCCAGTCGCAGGAGGGCGATCATCTCCTCCGCGTCCCTGGGCGCCGCGACCGTCATCCCCGGCACCGGGAGCATGTAGGCGATGTCCAGCCCCCCGTGGTGCGTGGGCCCGTCGTCGCCGGCGATCCCCGCGCGGTCCATCACGAACGTCACTGGCAGGTCCTGCAGGGCCACGTCGTGCACGATGGAGTCGTAGGCGCGCTGCAGGAACGTCGAGTAGATGGCGACCACGGGGCGCACGCCCTGCGTCGCCAGCCCGGCCGCGAAGGTGACCGCGTGCCCCTCGGCGATGCCCACGTCGTAGAAGCGCGTCGGGTGCGCCTTCTGGAAGACGTCGGTGCTGGTGCCCGTGGCCATGGCGGCGGTGATGGCGACCACGTCCGCGTTCCCGCGCGCGATCTCCGTCAGCGCCTCGCCGAAGACGTTCTGGTAGCGCGGCAGCCCGCCTGCCGCCTTCTTCAGCGGCGCCCCGGTCTCCTTGTCGAAGAGCGCCGCGGCGTGCCACTTCACCTGGTCGGCCTCGGCCGGGCCGAAGCCCTTGCCCTTGGTGGTCAGCACGTGCACCAGGCGCGGCCCCTCCATCTCGCGCACCTTCTGGAACGTCTCCACCAGCGCGTCCAGGTCGTGGCCGTCCACCGGCCCCACGTAGCGGAAGCCCAGCTCCTCGAAGATCATCCCCGGGACGAACATCCCCTTCATCGCGTCGTCCGCGCGCACGGCGAAGTGCTCCACCATCTCGCCGATGGTCCCGATCCGGGGCGCGGCGTGGATCAGCTTCTTGACCTGCTCGCGCGCCCGGTTGTACAGCGGCGAGGTGCGGACCTCGGTGATCTTCTTGTGGATCCCCAGGTACTTGTGCAGCGCCCCCACGTTGGGGGAGATGGACATCTGGTTGTCGTTGAGGACGACGATGAGGTCGCGGTCGGTGTCGCCCGCGTTGTTCAGCGCCTCGTACGCGAGCCCGCAGGTCATGGAGCCGTCGCCGATGACGGCGATCACCTCGTAGTCGTCGCCGCGAAGGTCGCGGGCGGCCGCCACGCCGCACGCGGCGGAGATGGAGGTGGCCGCGTGCCCGGCGCCGAACACGTCGTACTCGCTCTCGTCGCGGCGCAGGAAGCCGGAAAGGCCGTGGCGCTTGCGGATGCTGGGGAAGTCCTCGTTGCGCCCGGTGAGCACCTTGTGGGGATACGCCTGGTGCCCCACGTCCCAGACGAGCTGGTCGCGCGGGGTCTCGAAGACGCGGTGCAGCGCCACCGTGAGCTCCACCGTGCCCAGGTTGGAGCCGAAGTGCGCTCCCTTGTGCTGGGAGACCACGTCCACGATGCGTCCCCGGACCTCGTCCGCGAGGGTCTGGAGATCCGCCTCCGGGAGGGCCCGGACGTCGGCGGGAGAGCGGATGGAGTCGAGCAGCGTCACGGTGTCCCTAGCCCTTCGTTCGCGTGGGGGGCGCCCGTTCGCCCCCGGTCCGCACCAATCTACGACGTCGCTTCCGCGCTGTCGACGATCCCGAAGCGGCCTCCCGACGGGCGGGCACCGCCACCGAGGTCCGGCGTTCGCCCCCGGGTGGGCGGAGGGTCAGAATTCCTCAAAGAACTCTGTATCGAAAAGTAACGCCCCGGGGCGCAGCTGTCCACCATCTCGTGGGAGCGACGTTCAGCGGTCGCGCTCCAGCACGAACCGCGCGATCCCCTCCAGCTCCGGCGACCGCACCCCGCCGCGCTCCAGCGCCGCCAGGGCCTCGGCCACGTGCTCGCGGGCGAGCCCACGGGCGCCGTCCACCCCGAAGAGCGCGGGGTACGTCGCCTTCCCCGCCGACGCGTCGCCGCCCGGCGTCTTCCCCAGCGTCTCCTCGTCGCCCACCACGTCCAGCACGTCGTCCACGATCTGGAAGGCGAGCCCCACGTGCTCGCCGTAGCCGGTGAGGGCCTCCAGCGCGGCCGCGTCCGCCCCGGCGGCGAGGGCACCCAGGCGAAGGGCGGCCACCAGCAGGGCGCCGGTCTTGGCGCGGTGGATGGCCTCCAGCGCGTCGGCGTCCACCGGGGTCTCCTCGGCCTCCAGGTCCATCACCTGCCCGCCCACCATCCCCTCCGCGCCCGCGGCCCGGCAGAGCTCCACCACCAGGGCGGCGCGGGCGGCCGCGTCCATCCCCAGGTCGGCGGCGGCGCGGTCCAGCACCCCCACCGCCGCGGGGACGAGCGCCGCGGCGGCCGCGACCGCGCGGGAGATCCCGTGCACGCGGTGGACCGTCGGGCGGCCACGGCGCAGGTCGTCGTCGTCCATGCACGGCAGGTCGTCGTGCACCAGCGAGTAGGTGTGGACGATCTCCACCGCCGCGGCCAGGCGCCACACGGCCTGCGGCGTCGCCGCGCCGGGGCGCGAGACGGCGCGGAAGGCGGCCACGCACAGGATCGGCCGCACCCGCTTTCCGCGCGTCTCCAGCGCGTACGCCATGGGCCCGGCCAGCCCCGGCTCCACGCCCGCCAGCAGCCCGGGCGCCACCTCGCGCAGCGCCGCCTCGGCGCAGTCGCCCGCGGCGGCCAGGAAGCCCTGCAGGTCCACGCCCGCCGCCCTCACCTCGGCGGCGCTCACCCGGTTCCCTGGCCGAAGGGCTCGAAGCGGAAGGCGTCGCCGTCCTCCAGCAGCAGGCGCACGCGGTCGCCCGCGCCGGCCAGCGTCGCGTCGGCCGAGCGCAGCAGCCCCACCCCCTCCTCGAACAGGGCCAGCGACTCCTCCAGCGGAAGCGCCTCGCCCTCGATGCGCCCGACGATCTCGTCCAGGCGCTCGAGGGCGGCTTCCAGGGTGGTCTCCGGCGATGGACGCTCGGTCATATCTCGGCGTGCGTGATGGACTTCGATTAAGTTCGACACAGGCGATGCGGCATTTGAACTTCCCGCCCTGCTCCTCGCGGCGCCCTCCGCGTCATCGACCGACGGCGCGCATCCGCGGGGGTCCCCTCACCCCCGGCCCCTCTCCCACAAGGGGAGAGGGGTGCCCAGGCATTCTCGCGGCTGGACGGATCACGGGCCGGCTAGTGCTTGCCGGACTCGCGTACCCCCCACCCCCGGCCCCTCCCCCACAAGGGGAGAGGGGTGACGGGCGTCGGCCGGGATCCGGCTGCGTCCGCTCACCGCACGCGCGACATCCGCTCGCCGCGCCGACACCGGTTCCTCTCCCGCCGCGGGGGAGGGTGGACGGCTCTCGGGCCGGCCGGGTGAGGGCTGCCCCCGGCGGATGCCGCCGGGCGACCGTGCTCTCGTGGCCCCCTGTTACCCGCTACACGCCGCGCCGGTCCGCCTCGTCCTCCGCGCGACACTCCACCGTCCCATCGGCCACGCGCAGCGCGAACGGAGCGCCCGGGGCGAACTCGGCGGTGCGGCGCAGGAGGCGGCCGTCGGGGGAGGTGGGGAGGGCGAAGCCTCGGGGGAGCGTGGCGAGCGGCGAGAGGGCGTGCAGGCGGCCCGCGACGGCGGAGAGGCGGTCGCGGCGGGCACGCAGGTCGCGCTCCGCGGCGGCAGCCAGGTCCTCGCGGCGGAGGTCCACCGCGGCGCGGCCCTCGTCCAGGCGCCCGGCGGCGGCGGCGGCGAGGCGGTCGCGCAGGTCGGAAAGCTCGGCGCGGACGTGCGCGCCGTCGGGGACGGCGGCCTCGGCGGCGGCGGAGGGCGTCGGCGCGCGCAGGTCGGCGACCAGGTCCGCGATGGTGAAGTCCGTCTCGTGGCCCACGGCGGAGATGACGGGCACGGGGGACTCCGCGATCGCGCGCGCCACCGCCTCCTCGTTGAACGCCCACAGGTCCTCGATGGACCCGCCGCCGCGCCCCACGATCACCACGTCCGCGCACCCGGCGCGCCCCAGGCGGCGCACGGCGGCGGCCACCTCCTCCGCCGCGCCCTCGCCCTGCACCCGGCAGGGCGCGACCACGATCCGCGTCCACGGCGTGCGGCGGGTGACGACGGCGATCACGTCGCGCAGCGCCGCCCCGTCGGGCGACGTCACCACGCCCACGCAGGCGGGGTGCGCGGGGAGCGGACGCCGGCGCGCCGGGGCGGTGAGGCCCTCCGAGTCCAGCCGGGCCCGCAGCCGGTCGAAGGCGAGCTTCCAGAGCCCCTCGCCCTCGGCCTCCAGCTCCACCACCGAGAGCTGGAACTCGCCGCGCGCCTCGTACAGGGTGAGCCGGCCCAGGGCGCGCACGCGCATCCCCTCCGCCGGGAGCGTGGGGAGCCGCCGGGCCTCATCGCGCCACATCACGCAGCGGAGCTGGGCGTCGGCGTCGCGCAGGGTGAAGTAGCAGTGCCCGGAGCGGGCGCGCAGGAAGTTGGCGACCTCGCCCACCACGCGCACGGGCGGGAAGAAGCCCTCCACCAGCTCGCGCGCGGCGGCGTTCACGGCGGAGACGGTCCACTCCTCCAGCGCCCGGCGCGGGCGGAGGTCGCCGGAGGTCTCGGCCGCGGCCACCGCGCGCGCCAGGGCCTCGTTGCGGGCGTCGTCCGCCGCGGCGGTGAACAGGTCCCAGCTCACCGCCGGGTGCGCCGCCCTCGGGCCAGGCGGCGCGCGCGGCGCTCCGCGCGCCGCGCCGCGTCCACCGTGTTGCGCATCAGCATGGTGATGGTCATCGGCCCCACCCCGCCGGGAACGGGGGTGATCGCCTCCGCCACCCGGGAGACGCCGGCGAAGTCCACGTCCCCCACCAGCCGGTGCTTCCCCTCGTTCTGCGGGTCCGGCACGCGCGAGATCCCCACGTCGAAGACCACCACGCCGGGCTTCACCATGTCCGCCTGGATCAGCCCCGGCTTCCCCACGGCGACGACCAGGATGTCGGCCATCCGCGTGTGCGGCGCGATGTCGGGGGTGTGGCGGTGGACCAGGGTGACGGAGGCGTTGGGGCCGGGCGCCATCAGCAGGGACATCAGCGGCTTGCTGACGATGAGCGAGCGCCCCACGATCACGGCGTGACGGCCGTGGGTGGGCACCTCCTCGCGCCGGATCAGCTCCATGATCCCCGCCGGGGTGGCGGGGAGGAAGCCGCGCGGGTCGCCCACGAAGGCGCGCCCCACGTTCATGGGGTGGAAGCCGTCCACGTCCTTGGCGGGGTGGATGCGCTCCAGGAAGGGCTTGGGAAGGAGGTGCGGCGGAAGCGGGAGCTGGAGGAGGATGCCGTGGACGTCCGCGTCGGCGTTGAGGCCGTCGATGGTGCCGAGCAGCTCCTCCGCGCTCACACCCGCGTCCAGGTGCACGGTGCGGTCGTGCATCCCGGCCTCGCGGCAGGCGCGCGTCTTGGCGCGCACGTACACGTGGCTGGCGGGGTCGTCGCCCACCAGCACCACGGCCAGGCCGGGGACCACGCCGCGCGCGCGGAGCTGCGCCACGTCGGCGGCGATCTCGGCCCGCAGGGCCAGGGAGTGCTGGGTTCCGTCGATGATGCGCGCCACGGTCATCCCTTCCTGCGGTCGCCCTCCAGGACCCGCGCGTACGGCACGCTCACCCGCTCGATGGAGCGCGCCAGCCCACGCGCGGGATCGATCTCCACCACGGCTCCCTGCAGCGTCAGGTCCCCGTCCGCCGGCTGCATCCGCTCGCCGCGCGTCTGGTGGAGCTGCCGCTCCAGCGAGATCTCCCACTTCATCCCGATCACCCCGTCCATCCCGCCCGTCATCCCCAGGTCGGTGATGGCCGCGGTGCCCTTCGGCAGCACCCGCTCGTCGGCCGTCTGCACGTGCGTGTGGGTGCCCACCACGGCGGCCACGCGCCCGTCCAGGTGCCGCGCGAACGCCTGCTTCTCGCTGGTGGCCTCGGCGTGGAAGTCCACCACCACCGCGTCGGCCGTGCCCTTCATCTCCTCCAGGATCCCGTCCGCGGCGCGGAAGGGGTCGTCCAGCGGGGCCATGAAGGTGCGCCCCTGCAGGTTCACCACCCCCAGCCGCACCCCCTCCACCGTCACCACCGTCCATCCCCGCCCCGGGTTCACCGGCGGGTAGTTCGCCGGGCGGAGGATGCGGGGCTCCGCGTCCAGGTACGGAAGGATCTCCTTCTTGTCCCACACGTGGTTGCCGGTGGTGATCACGTTCACCCCCAGCTCCAGGAGCTCGCGCGCGATCTCGGGCGTGATGCCGAAGCCCCCGGCGGAGTTCTCGCCGTTCAGCACCACCGCGTCGGCGCGTACGTCCTTGCGCACCAGCCGCAGGAGCTGGCTCACCGTGCGCCGTCCGGGGGAGCCGATCACGTCGGCGACGAACAGGACCCGCATCGCGCTCCGGAAGAGGTGGTTCGAAGGGTGTTCCCCGAAAAGACGTGCGGACCGGGACCCACGGGGGTTTCGTGGGGCCCGGTCCGCGGCCGGCGAGACCCCGGACGGAGGGCCGCGGCGGTATCGCGGCCCGCAGGAGGAGGCTCGCCGGCCCGGCGCAGGAGACCCGGGGGCCGTATCGCCGGGGCTCCGGAGCGGCCCGCCGCCGCCGAGAACGCGCTACCGGGCGAAGTCGACCGCGCGGGTCTCGCGGATCACCACCACCTTGATCTGCCCCGGGTACTGCAGCTCCGCCTCGATGCGCCGCGCCACCTCTTCGGAGAGGCGGGTCATCCCCTCGTCGTTCACGGAGTCGGGCAGCACCATGATGCGCAGCTCGCGGCCGGCCTGGATGGCGAAGCAGCGCTCCACGCCGGTGAACGAGGTCGCGATCTCCTCCAGCTTCTCCAGGCGCTTCACGTACGTCTCGAACATCTCGCGGCGCGCGCCGGGGCGCGAGCCCGAGATGGCGTCGCCCGCGGTGACCAGGAAGGTCTCCGGGTACAGGTGCGGCTCCTCGTCGTGGTGCGCCTTGATGGCGTTGAGCACCTGCGCCGGCTCCCCGTGCTTCTTGCAGAGGTTCCAGCCCAGCTCCACGTGGGTGCCCTCGTGCTCGTGGGTCATCCCCTTCCCCACGTCGTGCAGCAGCCCCATCCGCTTGGCCAGGGTGGCGTCGAAGCCCATCTCGGCGGCCATGTTGCCGGCGAGCAGGGCCACCTCCTTGGAGTGCAGGAGCTGGTTCTGCCCGTACGAGGTGCGGAACTTCAGGCGCCCCAGGACCTTGATGACCTCGGGGTGCACGCCGTGGATCCCCAGCTCGTACAGGATCTCCTCGGCGGCCTCGCGCATGGAGTTCTCCACCTCCTTGCGGCTCTTGGCCACCACGTCCTCGATCCGGCCGGGGTGGATCCGGCCGTCGGAGACCAGCTTCTCCAGGGCGATGCGGGCGGTCTCGCGGCGGATGGGGTCGAAGCCGGAGAGCACCACGGCCTCGGGGGTGTCGTCGATGATGACGTCGATCCCCGTGGCCTGCTCGAAGGCGCGGATGTTCCGCCCCTCGCGGCCGATGATGCGCCCCTTCATCTCGTCGGACGGGAGCGAGACCACGGAGACGGTGGTCTCGGCGGTGTGGTCGGCGGCGATGCGCTGGATGGCGAGCGAGATGATCTTCTTGGCCTCGCGCTCGGCGTCGCGGCGGGCCTCCTCTTTGACCTCGCGCACGCGCTGGGCGGCGGCGGCCTTGGCCTCCTCCTCCACCTCGTGCATCAGCACCCGGCGCGCCTCGTCGGCGCTCAAGCCCGCGAGCGACTCCAGCCGGTTCTGCACCTCGGCGAAGCGCCCGCGCAGGTCCTGCTCCTGCTTCTCGGCGGCGTCCTCGCGGCGGGCCAGCCCCTCGGCCCGCTGCTCCTGCGCCTGGATCTTCTCCTCCAGCACGTGGAACTTGCGGTCCAGCGCCTCGTCGCGCTCCTGCAGCCGGCGCTCCAGGCGCTCCACGTCGTCGCGGCGGCGGGCCTCCTCGCGCTCCCACTCCTCGCGCGCGCGGATGGCCTCCTCGCGCCCCTTCAGGACCTCTGCCTTCTTCAGCGACTCCGCGTCCTGCTCGGCGGCGGCGCGAATGCGGCCCGCCTCGTCCGTGGCGGAGGCGCGCGCGCGCGTCAGGCGCGCCTCGATCCCCGCCCTGGCCGCGAAGAAGCCGATGGCTCCGGCCGCCACGGCGGCGGCCAGGGCGATCGCGATGGTTTCCATGGAACGACCGTTCTATCAAGGCGCGGGGGAATCCCCGCGGCACGGGCAAAAAAACGCGGCGGCAGAAAGAGGTTTTCTCGCCACCGCCGCATCCACGCGTCGACTCTGTGCGCATGCGCGCGGCGAATGGCCGCAATCGACAACATACCAGCGGCCCGCGCCCCGCCGCAACCCGGGACGGGCAGGACACCCGCGAGCCGCCCTCGCCCGCCGCCTACGCTCCCGAGCCCTCGGCGGCGGCCTCCTCCAGCTCGTGGGCCAGCTCGTCGGCGCGCCGGGCGGCGTCCTCGCGCAGGGTCCGCAGCTCCTCGCGGGCGCGCAGCAGCTCGTCGGTGATGGAGAGCGCGGCCAGGATGGCGGCCCGGTGCGGCTCCAGCGTCTGCGCGCCCGCCAGCGAGCGGATGGTGTGGTCCACGTGCGCGGCCACGGCGCGGGTGTACTCCGGCGGCGCGTCGGAGCGCAGGACGTGCTCCTCGCCGGCGATCTCCACCGTCACCTTGTGGCGCGGCGACGCCTTGCGGCGGCTCATCGCTCCTCCTCCTCCTCCAGCACCTCTACCCGCGCCAGCAGCGAGGAGACGCGGCGCCGCGCCTCCGCCATGCGGGAGAGGTACAGGGCGCTCTGCGCGCGCAGGCGGCGCACCTCGTCGGCCGCGTCGCCGCGCACGGGGGGCGGGGCCGCGGCCGTCACGTCCTCGAGCGCGGTCCGCAGCCGCCCCACCTCCTCCTCCGCCTGGAGCGCGCGGCGGCGCCAGCCGGCCAGCGCCTCGGTCGCGGCGCGGGCGGCCGCCTCCAGGCGCTCCCAGGGAACGCCGCGCGGGCCGGGCTCAGCGGCGGCGGACACCGTGCCGCTCCTCCGCGGCCGCCAGCACCCGCGCCACCGCCGCGTCCACCTCCGCGTCCGTCAGCGTGCGGTCGGGGGTGCGGAAGCGCAGGCGCCAGGCGACGCTGCGCGTTCCCTCGGGGATCCCCTTCCCCGCGTACAGGTCGAACGGGAGCAGCGACTCCAGCCACTCTCCCGCGGTCCCGCGCAGCGTCTCCGCCAGCTCCGCCGCGGCGACCCCGTCCGGCAGCAGGAGGGCCAGGTCGCGCTCCACCGCCGGGTGCAGCGGGAGAGGGCGGTAGGTCGCCTCTCTCGTCGTCGCGGCCTTCGGCGGGATGCGCGCCTCCAGCACCCACACGTCGCCCGCCCACGCCGGCGCGTCGACGGTCCCGTCCCCCGCCCGCCCGCCGCCTCCGACCACGTCCCCCGAGGAGAGCAGGCGGAAGCGCAGCCCCACGTCCGCCAGCGGCGCGTATGTCCCCGCGTCCCCCGCGTCCACGGAGCCCTGCGGATACTCCGCCGCCAGCTCCTCCAGCAGCCCCTTCAGGTCCCACGCGTCGAACGCGGGGGCGGCGCCGCTCCAGTGCGGCGGCCGGCTCGCGCCGGTGAACGCGGCGGCCACGCGGATCTCCTCGGCGACGGCGCCTTCTCCCGGCGCGAAGACGGTGCCCGTCTCGAAGAGCCGGACGTCGCGCGCCCCGCGGGCGAAGTTGTGCTCCACCCGCCGCAGCAGGCCGGGGACCAGGGACGCGCGCAGCACGCCCTCCTCGGCCGAGAGCGGGTTGAGGAGCGGAACGCTCCCCGCCGCCTCGGGGGCGAACGCGGCGGTGCGCGACTCCAGGAAGCCGTGGCGCAGGAAGAGGCCCTGCAGCCGCCGGACGACGGCGACCGACGGGTCCTCCGGCACCTCGCTCGCCCGGAACGGCCGCGTCTCCTCCGGGAAGGAGTCGTAGCCGCGGCTGCGCGCGACCTCCTCCACCAGGTCGATCTCCCCCGTCACGTCGGGCCGGTAGCCGGGAACGTCCACCCGCAGCGGCGAGGCGGAGTCGTCCGCGATCCCGAAGCCCAGCGGGCGCAGCAGCCCGGCGACCTCCGCGGCGGAGAGCGGGACGCCCAGGACGGCCGAGACGCGCTCGGGGCGCAGGTCGATGGTCCGCCGCTGGTGCGGCACCGGGTTGCAGTCGACGGCGGCCACGACCTCCCCCCCCGCGACGGCGACGATCAGCTCGGCCAGGCGGCGGAGGGCGCGCGGCTGGCCCTCGGGGTCCACGCCGCGCTCGAAGCGGTACGACGCGTCGGTGGAGAGCCCCAGGCGCCGCGCCGTCTTCCGCACCGAGCGGGGGTCGAACACGGCGCACTCCAGCAGCAGGTCGGTCGTCTCGTCGCCCACCTCGCTGTTCTCGCCGCCCATCACGCCGGCGATGCCCACGGAGCGCTCGGCGTCCGCGATCATCAGGTCGTTGGGGGCCAGGGCGCGCTCCGTCCCGTCCAGCGTGGTGAAGCGCTCGCCCTCCGCTGCGCGGCGGACGCGCAGCTCCGGCCCCTGGATCTTCGCCAGGTCGTACGCGTGCAGCGGCTGGCCGACCTCCATCAGCACGTAGTTGGTCGCATCCACCACGTTGTTGATGGGGCGCAGGCCCACGGCGCGGAGACGGGACGCCAGCCACTCGGGCGAGGGACCCACGCGCACGCCGCGCACGACGGCGGCCGTCAGACGGGGACAGCCGTCGGTGTCCTCGATGCGGATGCGGACCCCCGCCACCTCCCCCTCCGCCCCCGTGGAGGGCACGTGGAAGTCCGCCACTGAGCCGCCGGGGAAGGACGGGAGTACGACGCCATCCGCCCCGCCGTCCGCCAGCTCGCGGGCGACTCCGAGGTGGGAGAGCAGCTCGCCGCGGTTGGGGGTGACGTCCACCAGCAGGCGCGCGTCGTCCAGCCCGAGCGCCGGGACGAGGGGCTCGCCCGGCGTCCACTCGCCGGCCAGCGCCATCAGCCCGCCGTGGTCGCGGCCCAGGCCCAGCTCGCGCGCGGAGCAGAGCATCCCCTCGGACGCCTGGCCGCGCAGCTTCGCCCGCTTGATCTCCATCCCCCCGGGAAGCGTGGCGCCGACGGGGGCGAAGGGGTAGAAGCCGCCCGCCTGCACGTTGGGTGCGCCGCAGACGACCTGCACGGGCGCGCCGGAGCCCGCGTCCACGGTGCAGACGCGCAGGCGGTCGGCGTTGGGGTGCGGGCGGACGTCATCGACGCGGGCGATGACCACGCCGCCGATCTCCGCCCCCAGGTCCGCGACCTCGTCGACGGGCGCGCCGAGCAGGGCCAGCCGGTCGGCCACCTCGCGCGGGGTGCCCTGGATGGAGGGGGCGAGCGCCTGGAGCCAGCGGTAGGAGACGTTCATGGGGTCAGGAGAGCTGCTCCAGGAAGCGGACGTCGCTCTCGTACAGGAGGCGGATGTCCGGGATGCGGTAGCGCTGCATGGCGATGCGGCCGGGCCCCATCCCGAAGGCGAAGCCGGTGTAGCTCTCGGGATCGTAGCCCACGTTGCGGAAGACCTGGGGGTGCACCATCCCCGCGCCCATGATCTCCATCCACCCGGTCCCCTTGCAGGCGCTGCACCCGCTCCCGCCGCAGATCTGGCAGGAGACGTCCACCTCGGCCGAGGGCTCGGTGAAGGGGAAGAACGAGGGGCGGAAGCGCGTCCGCGCGCCGGGGCCGAAGAAGCGGCGCACGAAGGAGGAGATGGTGGCCTTGAAGTCGACGAAGGTGATCCCCTCGTCCACGGCCAGCCCCTCCACCTGCTCGAAGGCGGGCGCGTGCGAGGCGTCGAACGGGTCGCGGCGGTAGACCACGCCGGGAACCACCACCCGCACCGGAGGCGCGAACGCCTCCATCACCCGCGCCTGCGCGGGGGAGGTGTGGGTGCGCAGCACGACGCCCTCGGAGAGGTAGAAGGTGTCGTGCATGTCCGCCGCGGGGTGGTCGAGCGGCGTGTTGAGCTTGGAGAAGTTGTAGTCGACGGTCTCCACCTCGGGCCCGCGCACGCGCGAGAAGCCCAGGTCGGCGAAGATGTCGCAGATCTCGTCCACCACCTGCGTGACGGGGTGCAGCCCGCCCTTCCACTCCCGCCGGCCGGGCAGGGTCAGGTCGACGCGCGGCCCCGTCTCCTTCGGCGTGGCGAAGGCGGCGGCGCGCTCGTCCAGCAGGGCGGAGAGCGCCTCCTTCACGCGGTTGGCCTCGGCGCCCACCAGCGGCCGCTCCTCGGGCGACATCTCGCCCAGGCGGCGGAGGACGCCGGTGAGGCGCCCCTTGCGGCCCGCGTACTCCACGCGCAGCCGCTCCAGCTCGTCGGCGGTGGCGGCCGCCTGCACGGCGGAGCGGCCCTGGGCCTCCAGCGCCTTCAGCTCGGCGATCAGCTCCTCGACCATCGTCTCCCGTGGGGTGGGTATCCGAAACCGTCAACGCAGTCCGCCTCCCGGGCGGCGGCGTCGGCCTCGAGCGACTCCCTCGTCGAGCTCCACATGGCCTCGACGGTGCGGCGCTCGGCCTCGTGGAGCCGGCCCATCCGGCGGCGGACCCGGTCGAGGATCCCTCCCTCGCCCAGGTAGCCCGCCCGCAGCGCGTCGAGGTTCTGCAGGGTCGCGGCGCCCAGCAGCCGCTCGTGCCCCTCCTCCTCGATCGACAGCAGCTCTCCGAACAGCCCGGCCGCGAGCTCCGTGAGCGGAGGGGGATCCGTCATGCGCCACCTTCCGTGGGAGGTGAACACGGCATTATCGCTCGCGGGCGAGCCTTTCGCCACCCCCGGAAACGCGTCGGGGCGGCGCCGGGAAGTCCCGGCGCCGCCCCGTCACACGCCTCGGGAGAGGCGGCTCAGCCGAGCTTCGCCCGGGCGGCCGTGGCGAGCTGCTCGAACGCCTGCGGCTCGCGGATCGCCAGGTCCGCCAGCACCTTGCGGTCGATCTCGATCCCGGCGAGCCGGAGACCGTTCATGAAGCGCGAGTACGAAAGGTCGTGCGTGCGCGCCGCGGCGTTGATGCGGACGATCCACAGGCGGCGGAACTCGCGCTTGCGGTTCTTGCGGTCCCGGTACGCATAGCGGCGGGCGCGCTCGACCGCTTCCTTCGCGGTCTTGTACAGGTTCTTACGCCGTCCGAAATAGCCCTTGGCGGCATCCAGGATCTGGTTCTTCCGCCGGAGCCGGGCGACGTTGGTCTTTACGCGAGGCATGTTCTATCCCTTCGGATCTCGGGTCGTCTAGGTGGTCGGGGCGGCTCAGCTCGCCAGGAGGCGGGTGAGGCGCTTGGTGTCGGCCTTGGCGACCACCACGGTTCCCCGCAGGTTCCGCTTCCGCTTCTGGGACTTCTTGGTCAGGATGTGGCTGTGCATCGCGTGGCCGCGCTTCAGCTTTCCGGACGCGGTCTTCTTGAAGCGCTTGGCGGCGCCCCGGTGCGACTTCATCTTCGGCATGAGAGACTCTCCTGTTTCGTGCACCGCTCCCGGATGGGGCGTGCCTACTGGGCCTTGACTACCGGCGCGAGCACCATCGTCATCGCGCGGGCCTCCATCTGGGGCGGCGACTCCACCTTCGCGATGTCCGCCAGCATCTCGGAGACGCGGTCCAGCACCTGCCGGCCGATCTCGGGATGCGCCATCTGCCGGCCGCGGAACATCATCGTGAGCTTGACCTTGTTCCCCTCCTCGAGGAACCGGCGTGCGTGCCGCGTCTTGAAGTCGAAGTCGTGGTCTTCGATCCCCGGCCGCATCTTCACTTCCTTGAGCTGCACGTGGTGCTGCTTCTTGCGCGCCTCGCGCGCCTTCCGCTGCTCCTCGTACTTGAACTTCCCGTAGTCCATGATGCGACACACGGGAGGACGGGCCAGCGGAGCGACCTCGACGAGGTCGAGGCCCTGCTCCTCCGCGATCGACAGCGCCTGCTCGATCGGAATGATCCCGAGCTGCTCGCCGTCCGGGGAGATCACCCGGACGGGGGAGATCCGGATCTGCCGGTTGACACGCGTCTTCTCGTTAATGCGCGGCTCTCCGAGGAGTGGTGAAACAAAACGGACCCGAGGGTCTCTCGGGTCCGTGAACGCGCGCGCAGCACCTGCGGCCGGGTGACGGCGGCGGTGCGCGGCGTCGGGACCCTGCAGCGTCCTCTGCGCGAGCGCGAGGAGCCAGGGGTGAGGGGCCCGCCGGCCCCTACTTGCTACAATGGAACGCAGAATCTATGTCGGGAACCCCGTGGTGTCAACACGAGGAGCCTCGCGGCACCGTCATCCATCCGCCACCCCACCCCCGGCCCCTCCCGCTCGCGGGAGAGGCGCGGGGTGGGCCTCCTACGCCCCCGCCCCCGCGCCGGTGTCCTCCGTCGTCCCCACTTCCGCCGTCTCGAAGCCGACGGCCAGGGTGCGGCTGCGGGTCTGCTCCAGGATGCGGTCGGCCAGCTCGCCGCGGTCCAGGACCTCCTGCTTGCGGCCGGCGCCGCGGACGCGGACGGCCACGGTGCCGCCCTCGGCCTCGCGGCCGCCGATCACGGCCATGTACGGCACCTTCCCCGTCTCGGCCTCGCGGATGCGGTAGTTCAGCGTCTCGTTGCGGTCGTCCACGTGGGCGCGGATGCCGCGGGCGCGCAGCTCGCGGCCGTAGGCGCGGGCCACCTCGGCCTGCTCGTCGGAGATGGGGATCACCGTCACCTGCACGGGCGAGAGCCACACCGGGAACGCCCCCGCGAAGTGCTCGATCAGGATGGCGATGAAGCGCTCCATCGACCCGCTCACGGCGCGGTGGATCACCACCGGGCGGTGCGGCGCGTTGTCCTCGCCCACGTACGTCAGGTCGAAGCGCTCCGGCGCCGCGTAGTCGAGCTGGATGGTGCCGAGCTGCCAGGCGCGGCCGATGGAGTCGGTCACGTCGAAGTCGATCTTCGGCCCGTAGAAGGCGCCGTCGCCCTCCTTCAGCTCGTACGGCATCCCCGTCGCCTCCAGCGCGCCGCGCAGGGCGCCCTCGGCGCGGTCCCACATCTCGTCGTCGCCCAGGCGCTGCTCGGGGCGCGTGGCGAACTTGAGCGTCGCCTGGAGGCCGAACGCCTCGTAGTAGCCGATGATGAAGTCCATCAGGAACTTCACCTCTTCGGCGATCTGGTCCTCGCGCAGGTAGACGTGGCAGTCGTCCTGGGCGAACTGCCGCACGCGCGTCATCCCCGACAGGGCGCCCGAGAGCTCGTTGCGGTGCAGCACGTCGAAGGTCACGTACCGCAGCGGCAGCTCGCGGTACGAGTGCCGCGCGGACGAGAAGTACAGGTGGTGCGAGGGACAGTTCATGGGCTTGAGCGACATGTCGTGCTCGCCCGACTCGGCGTCGAGCACCAGGAACATGTTCTCGCGGTACTTCCCCCAGTGGCCTGACTGCTCCCAGAGCGCCTTGGTGTACAGGAGCGGCGTCTTGATCTCCAGGAACGCCTCGGCCTGCCGCTCCTGGACGAACGCGACCAGCGCGTTGTAGAGCGTGGTGCCGCGGGGCGTCCAGAAGGCCGCGCCGGGCGAGACGGGGTGGAACTGGAAGAGGTCCAGCTCCTTGCCGAGCCGGCGGTGGTCGCGGCGCCTCGCCTCCTCCAGCCGGTGGACGTGCTGCTCCAGGTCCTCCTTGCTGAACCACGCCGTTCCGTAGATGCGCTGCAGCATCTGCCGCTTCTCGTCGCCGCGCCAGTACGCGCCGGCGGTGTTGAGGAGGCGGAAGTGCTTCAGGCGTCCCGTGCTGGGCACGTGCGGCCCGCGGCACAGGTCCAGGAACGGGCCGTTGCGGTAGACGGTGATGGTCTCGTCCTCGCCCAGCTCCTCCAGCCGCTCCAGCTTGAGCGGGTCGCCCTGGAACAGGGAGCGCGCCTCCTCGCGGGAGACCACCTGGCGCTCGAACGCGTCGTCGGCGGCGGCCACGGCGGCCATCTCCTTCTCGATGGCGGCCAGGTCCTCGGGCGTGAAGGGGCGCTCGACCTGGAAGTCGTAGTAGAAGCCGTCGGCGATCGCCGGTCCGAAGCCGATGGCGGCCTCGGGGCGAACCCGGCGCACGGCGGTCGCCAGCACGTGGGCGGCGGAGTGGCGAAGGACCTCCACCGCCTCCGGGCTCTTCTCGGTGACGATCTCGACCGCCGCGTCGCCGTCGACCGGGCGCGCGAGATCCACCACCTTGCCGTCCACCTTGGCGGCCAGCGCGGCCCTGGCCAGGCGGGGGCCGATCGCCTCCGCCACCGCCCGCACGGGCGCGCCGCGCGGCACCTCGCGCACGCTGCCGTCGGGAAGGGTGACGCGGACCTGGTCGGAGCTGCTCTCCACCGTGCTCATCTGGATTGCCTTTCGGCCGGATCGCCCCTACGAACGGGCGGCCGCCGGCCTCAACGTGGGGTGAGGACGAAGAACGAGACGATGGACGCGGCCAGCACGAGGCCGAGCAGGATCCACGGCAGCAGCGAGTGCTCGCCGTCGTTCGCGGAATCGTCCCTGCGCGCCATGGTCGTCGTCCGTCCGCCGCCCTCTGGGGAAACGAAGCGGCGGCTGCCCCTGCTCGGGCGCCGCCGCCGGATTGTGTCCGTAATCTAGCCCTTGGAGGTTCGCCGGGGCAACCGGCAGGCCTCCGCCGTCCGCTCGCCTCAGCGCACCGACACCGCCAGCCGCGCCACGACCGGCTCGTCCGTCTCGGGGTCCGTGTACGAGGCCAGCACGTCGCCGTCGCGCGTCATGGCCCACGGCTCGTAGGCGCGGGGGAGGATGCGGCGCGTGGACAGCTTCCCCGCCGCGGTGTACACCTCCCAGACGGAGCGGCTCGCCTTCCGGTCCCACACGACGTTCAGGATGCGGCCCCCGGGGAGCGGGAACACGCCGCGCGACTGCTTGAAGTACCAGTCGAACACCCGGTACCGGCCCTCGATGCGGATGAACTCGTCCCCCATCGGCGGCACCAGCGAGGGATCGGTGGCGAGCTCCGTCCCGCTCCCGCCGCCCAGGCCGTACGACACCAGGCGATGGGGGGCGGCCTGGGACACCAGGAGCCTTCCACCGTGGAGCGCGAGCGCCCCGCCCGCGACCAGTTGCGCGGCCCGCGGATCCCGGGTGACCGGCCGGGGATGGAAGCTCCGGCGGATGCGACCGTCGGGTCCGAAGACGTGCACGGCGCCCGGCGCGTCGGAGTAGAGGCCGCCGCTCACCACCATCTCGCCGGAAGGCAGCACCACGAAGCCCTTGGGGTTCGTGACGATCTCCTCCATCTGCACGCTGCGCGAGAACTTGCCGTCGGCGCCGAACAGGTGGATGGCGGTGCGCCCCATGTCGATGAGAGCCACGCCCCCGTCCGGCAGCGCCGCCATCCGCGACGGCGAGGCCACCTCGCCGGGCCCATCGCCGCTCCGGGCGACGACCCCACCACCCCGGCCGTCGGCGTCGACCCTCAGGACCGTCTTCAGCATCCCGTCGGAGATCCAGATCGATCCGTCGGCGGCTTCCGCCATCCCCGCGACGACGGACAGCTCCAGCCCCGCCGCGCGCGCCGCCCACCGCTCGCGCACGTCGACCGTTCCATCGGCTGCGCCTGCGTGGGCGCGAGCCGCGGTGGGCGCGACTCGGTCGGCCACGCGCCGCGCCACCAGACTGCCGCCGGCGAGCAGGGCGACCAGCGCTCCAGCGGCGAGCATCCGCCTGCGCATCACCGTTCCTCCGCGCGCGTGGATCTCATGCCGCGCGCGGCGCGCTCCGACGCGCAACGAGTCGGCGGTAGCGGTACCGGTCCCTGAGGGGCTCTACCGCCAGCCGCACCATCCGCCCGTCGCGCGTCCGCTGTGCGACGTGGAGCAGCTCGCCAGAGCAGCTCCACGCCGCGTAGCGCCCTCCACCCACCGGCATCAGGTCCACCCCCCCGCCCTCCATCTGGACACGTAGGACCCGCGAGCGGTCTATCCCCAGGTCGCGCATGGCCATCGACGAGACGATGATGCAGAAGCCGAGCTCTTCCGTGCACGCCTGACCCGCCTTGATGCTGCACCCCGTAGACCCGCTCCGCCCCACGCGGGCGCAGGTGCTCGGATCGGTACAGGCGGCGCAGCTCGGGTTGTCGACTCCCCCGCCCTGGGCGGAGAGCGAGTCCGGCGAGGCTGCGCCGAGCAGAACAGCGAGGGACAGCAGACAGGGAGCCGTGAACCGCGAAAGGGAGAGAGGAAGCGAGCCCATGAACGACCTCCGAGCTGGAGGTGGGGAGCGACCGGCATGGAAAGCCGGGGCTGGCACACACGGTCGCAGCGGTGCAGCACTCGCCAGAGCCGCACATAGAGAATGTCACCTTAAGCGCGATTCCACAAGCCTGTTGATCGTGACACCATCCCGCCGCGGGAGCGGGCGGAGACCGTACCGCCCCCGCGCGACAGGTGCAAGCACAAACAAGCGGCCGACCGGTAGCGCGATGCCTTTGGTGCGGAGGAGCGTCATTCCTTCCGGGTGCTCGGCTCACGCCGGACCTTATGGACCGCGAGCGAGACCCCGCCTGCGGCGTCCACATCAAAGCCCCAGACTCGCTCGCGCTCCGCCTCCATGATCCGCAGGCTCGCCGGGGCCTCGACGTCTCCCAGGACGGCGCCGACGGGCGACAGCACCGTCCACCGCACGCTCTCTCCGCGCGAGTCCTCCCGCCGGAGCCAGAGCGTTCCGTCGCGTCCGGCGACCGCGTTCGTCACCGAGGGGCGGAGGCGCGGAACGAAGAGCGCGGCTCGCACGATCGCCTCGGCATCCGGGGCATCGGGGAGCATCTCGTCAGCGAGCCGCTTCACCGTATCCCGCACCTCCTCCGGCGGGAGCGGAAGGGACGCGGACGGCAGCCGGATGTCGGACGACAGGCCCGCGCCCGGCCGCTTCACGCGCACGCGCACCACGTCCGCGTCGGCCGGGCGCTCGACCAGCGCCACCCTCCGGTGGCGCGGCTACGAGCGCCGGATGCGACTCTTTCGTGCGCCACTCGCCGACGCGGCGGGTTGCAGCGTGTTTTCTGTCGTCTTATGTTAGCGTACGGCTCAGCGGCCTCCGCGGAGCCTTCATGCACGGCCACATGCGAACGGCTGCGCCCTCCCAGGCGCCCGCCCGGCCATCGGCGCCGGACGGTTCCCCCATCCAACCCGAGGAACGAATCCATGCAGAACCTCTCGATCGATTCCGTGCAGGAGCTCACGGCCGACCAGGCGCGCAGCATCGACGGCGGCAGCCTCCCGTTCATCGTGACGGCCATCGTCATGGTGGTCACGATCACCGCGCCGGTGGTCGAGCAGATCGTCAACTGACGGGCTTCGCGCCACGCCGCAGGTGAGCGTGGCGTTCCAGCCCGGCCGCTCGCCACTGCGCGCGACGTACGAACGGCCCCGCCCCCTCGTAAGAGGGAGCGGGGCCGCGGTGCGGAGGGCTTTGACACCCCTCCGCGTGCTCGGCTCGCGCCGGGCGACCACTCGCCGGAGCACCCTCACCGGCCGCGCAAGATCTCCCGCTCCACGTGAGTGAGCAGCTCCCGCGGGGAGCGGCGCGGCGTGACCAAGCTGCCGTTCACGACCACCATGGGCAGGCGGTCCACGCCTAGCCGGTCGGCCGAGCGGAGGTCCCGCGCCACCATCGGCGCGGCGTCGCCAAGGCGCAGGCAGGTCCCCAGCGCCGCCGAGTCCAGGCCCAGCTCCGCCGCGTAGGCCGCGAAGCGGGGCTGCGGCGGGTCTCCCGAGCTCCACTCCGCGGGAGCGCGGAAGAGGCGGCCGTGCATCTCCCACCCGGCGCCCTGCTCCTCCGCGCAGTACGCCGCGGCCGCGGCTTCGGGCCCGCGCCGGTACGCCCAGAGGGGCGCGTGCACGTACGACAGGCGGATGCGCCCCTCGCGGGCCAGGCGCAGCAGCTCCCCCTCCACCTCGCGGTGCAGGCGCCGGCAGTGGTCGCACTGGTACGCGCCGTAGACGCTGACCATCACCGCACCGCGCGCCGGGCCGGCGGACATGCCGGCGCCGCGCACGGCCTCGCGCACCGCGGGCGTCAGTGGCTCCACGCGGGGACCCAGGACCCGCGGCGCCGCCACCGCCGCCGCCGTGGCGAGCGCGGCGGCGCCCAGCGCACCCAGCGTGACGCGGGTGAACCAGCGGGCGCCACGCGCCATCAGGGCGTCTCCCGCAGGGCATGCACACTCAAGTAGTCGGCGTGGAATAGGTAGACGTGGCTCCGCCGCATGATGGCGTGCGAGGCGGCGTAGAGCGGCCGCGACTCCTCCTTCGCCCGTGGAAGGCGGAGCGGCCGGGCGTCGTACCCCGCCGGGTCCACCAGCAGCCCGAAGAGCCGGCTGGCGGGGAAGAAGAGGAAGAGCTGGCCCTGGTCCGTGACCGTGAGGTCCTTGGCCAGCGGGATCCCGGCGCCGGACCCGCCGCCGAAGTCCTTAGCGGCCAGCGCGCGGTCGGCGTTCAGCTCGCGCAGGATCTCGGGCGGAAGGGAGCGGGTGAGCAGGCGCTTGCCGGACAGGTCGTACTTCACCAGCACGCCGACCTGGTTGTCGAACACGTGCACTGCGTCGTCCGTCACCACCACCAGCTCGCGGCCGGCGCCCGCGGGGCGCTTCCGGACGATGTCGCCCTTCCCGTACAGGTCCAGGGGGCGCGGGGCGAACGCGCGCGCGGTGCCCGCCGGGTCGACGGCCTGCAGGTAGTGCTCGCGGGACCCGCTGGTCGTGTAGAGGGTGCCGTCCGCGCCCACGTCGAACGAGGCGGCACCGTCGGCCAGGCGCACCGTGCGCGTGGCCCTGCCGTCGCGCCCGAAGAAGGTGACCCGCGCGTTGGTCAGGTCGCTCACCACGAGCTGGCCGTTCCACACCGCCAGGTTCCACGGCGTCTCCAGCTCGCCGGGGCCGGAGCCCTCCTTCCCCACCGTCCGCCCCGGGCGCCCGTCGGGACCCAGCACCACGACGCGCGAGCCCTGGCTCTCCAGCAGCGCCAGAGAATCGCCCAGGAAGCGCAGGTCGGTGGGTTTGTAGAACCCGGCCTCGCTGCCGAGCGAGGTGTCGGCCGCCACGCTGGAGGCCGCGGCGGTGAGCGCCCGGTCCAGGATGCGCATGGAGGGGGTATCGGGGCCCGCACCCGCGCCGCAGGCGGCAACCAGGGGCAGGAGCAAGAGAGCGGGGGGCGGACGCTGGCGCATGGTGACTCCGGGTTGAGAAGCGGGGTCGCCGCCCGCACCCCCCAGCGGGGTGCGGACGGGCGCGGGGTTTACATGAACGTCATGGTGGAGCAATTCAGCGTGTAGGTCTTTCCGTCCTCGCCCCGGTAATAGCCCTTGTTGAACGTCTCCTGGTACTCGCCGCCGGCCTCGATCCCCGCGCTCACGCCGGCGTTCACCGTCACCGTCACCTCGCTCTGGCCGATCAGCGTGTAGGTGTTCCCCGTCTGGTTACCGATCACGCTGCTGTAACAGTCGCTCGCCTCGGCGAGCAGGGTCCCGGTGGCCACGAGCAGGCCGAGGGCGGCGGCGGCGGAGCGGCGGGTGATGCTCTTCATGACGACTCCTCGCTTCGTTTCCCCCGGAGCGGGGGTGAGCCCCCCGGCGGCGGATTGCCGCCGGAGGCGCGGCCGTGGCCGCGCCCGCCGGGACGCCCGCACCGCGCGGGTGTCCCGGCCCGTCGCGGTTCTACATCACCGCCAGGGTCGAGCAGTTGACGGCGACGATGCGGCCGTCCGAGCCCTGGTAGTAGCCCTTGTTGATCGTCTCCGAGTACTCGCCGCCGGCCTCGACCCCGGCGCTCACGCCGGCGTTCACCGTGTACGTCACCTCGCTCTGCCCGATCAGCGTGTAGCTCATTCCCGTCTGGGCGCCCGTCAGGTTTTGGGAGCAGTCGGTGGCCTCGGCGTAGAGGGCACCGGCGCTCAGGGTGAGCGCGAGGGTAGCGGCGATGGTCCGGCTGGTGAATCCCTTCATGGGACCTCCGGTGTGGTCCGCCCGGGGGCGGACGTGGGGGCGTTCCGCGGCGAGGCCACGGGACACGCGACGGGGTTCCGCCGCGGTGCGTCGGGCCGGCTCCGGCACGGGGGCGCCGGGCCGACCGTTGGTTCGTCGTGCAGGTCAGCGACGCCGCGGGGCGCCGCTCCCGGCCAGCCATTCGCGCCACCCTCGCTCGAGCGCGGCGGCGTCGCCCGGCATTCCGGGCAGGTTCGCCAGCGGGGCTACCGCCGGGTCGTCGCGGAGCCGCTCCGCCAGCGCGCGGACCGCGTCCGCTCCGCCCCGCTCGCGCAGGTATTCCAGCGCGGCGAGCGACGATTCGTAGAAGAGGGCGTCCACGGCGGGAGCGGCGGGCGGGCGGCCCGGTATGCGCGTGGTGTCCGACCGCACCCGTCCGTCGGGGGCGACCCGGCGCACGACCCGCAGGGTGGTCAGCCCGGCGCCCACGGGGCAGTCCGCCATGCACGGGAAGGTCTCGGTGACTGTGCGGCTCCATCCCTCCGCGGTGCCGCGGGCGAACGCCGCGCTCTGCGGGTGCGCGGCTGACAGCACGTCGCGGAGCGGGGGCGCCTCACTCCCGAGCCGGGCACGGCGACCAGCGCGCAGCCCGTCCGACTCCATCCACGCCGCCGTCCCTTCGTCCAGCCAGTCGGGGAGTGGAGTCGCGTACTCCCCCGGGAACTCCACCCGGCCGGGATAGAGGTGGACGCTCAGCATCTGGTGACCCATTTCATGCGGCAACACGTCCCGCCACTGCCGCTCGACGAAGGCGTCCGCCTCCCGCGACGTCATCCCCAGCTCGCCGGCCAGGCGGCGGAGGGTGGCTTCCGCGGGCCAGACCAGGACGCGATCGGCCCCCGCCCCCTCGGCCCGCACCCTCGCCGCGGTGTCCAGGCGCAGCCGCAGCGCCGGCGCCGGCACCCCGAAGAGGGCCGACCACCGATCTCGCGCCTGTGAACAGGCTTGCTCGGCGCGCCGCACATCTTCCCGCGTCGCCGCCGGCGAGGGTGCCACGCACCCTTCCGCCTGCCGTGCGGGTGCGCAGCCCAGCACGAGGAGGAGGCTCAGGACGGCGGCGGGCGCGAGCGGCATCGACCGGCTCCAGGAAAGCGGCGTTGATGGGACCAGGGTAAAGCAACGGTCGGGGCGTCAGGCAACATGCGTTCCGTATTGTGGCGTCTCTTGTGTTTATATGTACGACGTGAGACGATGCGTCGGCACTCGGGAGGCCGGAACCCAGGCGACCGCTGGGAAACTCAAGTCTGCTGCATCTCCTTGTTCTGCTTCAACATAGCTGCACGCGGGCCACCCGGCGGGAGTGATCGCCCCTCCTCGCCGCCCGGACCGCACCAAAATGGTGCACCTACCGCCCCGGACGGTGCACAAATGTTTCAGCGGCGGGGCCGCGAGTCTACTCCGACGAAAACCGCCCTGCCGCGCGCGTCCCAGAGCCGAACCGACGACGCCCACCCACCCCCACCCACCCACTGGAGGAGCTCGCCATGGCGCCTCCTCCGCTCGCCGGACCGCAGGAGCTCTCGTCCCAGGCGGCCCCCGCCACCGACGCCGGCGACGGCGCCCATCCTCATTCAGGGCGGCGGCGCGCCCGCGACCCGCCGATCGTCAGGGCCGGACGGCGCCGCCCGACGGACGCCGCCCCGACCCAACGCAGCGGCCCCGCCCCCTCGTGACGAGGGAGCGGGGCCGCTGGTGCGGAGGGGGGTGAACCCCTCCGCGTGCTCGGCTCGCGCCGGGCGACTAGTACATGTCGCCCATGCCGCCGGGCATGCCGCCGCCGCCCGCGCCGCCCGCCTTCTCCTTCTCGGGACGCTCCACCACCACCGCCTCGGTGGTGAGCAGCAGCCCCGCGATGGACGCCGCGTTCTGCAGCGCGGTGCGGGTGACCTTGGTGGGGTCGATCACGCCGGCCTGCACCAGGTCCTCGTACACGTCGGTGCGGGCGTTGTAGCCGAAGCTGGGCGAGTCGCTCTCGCGGACCTTCGCCACGACGATCGAGCCCTCGACGCCGGCGTTGCCGACGATCTGGCGGATCGGCTCCTCGAGCGCGCGCTCCACGATGCGCACGCCGATGTTCTCGTCCGAGTCGTCGAGCTTCAGGTCCTTCAGGACGAGCTGCGCGCGAAGGAGCGCCACGCCGCCGCCGGGGACGATGCCCTCCTCCACCGCCGCGCGGGTCGCGTGGAGCGCGTCCTCGACGCGGGCCTTCTTCTCCTTCATCTCCGTCTCGGTCGCCGCGCCCACGTTGATCACGGCCACGCCCCCGGCCAGCTTGGCGAGACGCTCCTGCAGCTTCTCGCGGTCGTAGTCCGACGTGGTCTTGTCGATCGAGGAGCGGATCTCCTTGATGCGGCCCTGGATGGCCTCGCTCTCGCCGGCGCCGTCGACCAGCGTGGTGTTGTCCTTGTCCACCACGATGCGCTTGGCGCGGCCCAGGTCGCTGAGCTGCGCGTTCTCGAGCTTGAAGCCGACCTCCTCCGAGATCACCTGGCCGCCGGTCAGGACGGAGACGTCCTGCAGCATGGCCTTGCGGCGGTCACCGAAGCCGGGCGCCTTCACGGCGGCGATCTTGAGCGTGCCGCGGAGCTTGTTCACCACGAGCGTGGCAAGGGCCTCGCCCTCCACGTCCTCGGCGATGATCAGGAGCGGCTTGCCCATCTGCGCGACCTTCTCCAGGATCGGGAGCAGGTCCTTCATGTTGGAGATCTTCTTGTCGTGGATGAGGATCAGGGCGTCCTCGAGCACGACCTCCATGCGGTCCGGATCGGTGATGAAGTACGGCGACAGGTAGCCGCGGTCGAACTGCATCCCCTCGACGGTCTCCAGCGTGGTCTCCAGGCCCTTCGCCTCCTCGACCGTGATCACGCCGTCCTTGCCGACCTTCTCCATCGCGTCGGCGATCAGCGAGCCGATCTCCTCGTCGTTGTTCGCGGAGATGGTGCCGACCTGGGCGATCTCGCGCTTGCCGGCGGTCTCGACCGACAGGTTCTTCAGCTCCGCGATCACCTTCTCGACGGCCTTGTCGATGCCGCGCTTGAGCGACATGGGGTTGGCGCCGGCGGTGACGTTCTTCAGGCCCTCGCGGAAGATGGCCTGGGCGAGCACGGTGGCGGTGGTGGTGCCGTCGCCGGCCAGGTCGCTGGTCTTGGTCGCGACCTCCTTCACCATCTGGGCACCCATGTTCTCGATCGGGTGCTCCAGCTCGACCTCCTTCGCGACGGTCACGCCGTCCTTGGTGATCAGCGGCGAGCCGAACTTGCGGTCGATGACCACGTTGCGGCCCTTGGGGCCCAGCGTGACCTTCACCGCCTCGGCAAGCTGGTCCACGCCGCGCTTGAGGGACGCGCGGGCGTCGGTGCTGAACGTCAGCTCCTTGGCAGCCATATCGTCAGTCTCCTTGGATCTGTATCCGGTGGGTGGATCGGTACGACGCCGCTGCTCAGCCGACGATGGCGAGCACGTCGCTCTCGCGAAGGATCAGGTACTGCTCGTTGTCCACGGTGACCTCGGTGCCGCTGTACTTCCCGTACAGGACCTTGTCGCCGACCTTGAGCTCCATCTCCACGCGCTTGCCGTCCTCGAACTTGCCGTTCCCGACGGCGACGACCTCGCCCTGCTGCGGCTTCTCCTTGGCGGTGTCCGGGATGTACAGACCGCCTCGCATCTGCTCGGTGTCCTCGAGCGCCTTGACGACGACGCGGTCGGCGAGCGGCCGGACCTTGATCTCAGTCGCGGTGGGCATAGGGGTGACCCTCCCTGAGTGTGGTGTGATGGTTGTTAGCACTCGCTAGCGGGGAGTGCTAACGACCCGCGTAATGTAGCTCCTCCGCCCCCGCTGTCAAGCACGGGGGAACGCGGCCGCCCAGGGCAGGCCCCGTGCCGGCCGCAGTGCGCCGAAGTGGCGCGGAGCGGCACCCGGAATTGCCGAAGTGACGGGCCGCGCCTCCGGCGTGGCAGACCGGCCGCCCGCGCTCCGTCGAAGCGCCGCGGACCGAGGAAGGGCGGGCTCCCCCGAACCGGAGCCCGCCCTCTCATCCTCCTTCGAGCCGCCCTACGCGTCGCGGTAGGGCACCTCCACCGTCAATCCGTCGTACGCCGCGACGACCTCGGGGAAGACGGCGCGCGCCTCGCGCTCCAGGATGCGCGGGTCGTCCGCGTACCGTGGGGAGAAGTGCGTCAGCACCAGGCGAAGCGCGCCCGCCTGCGCGGCGACCTCCGCCGCCTCGCGCGCGGTGGAGTGGCCGGTGCCGTTGGCCCGGTCGGCCTCGTCCTGGGCGAAGGTGGCCTCGTGGATCAGCAGGTCGGCGCCCGCGGCGATCTCCTGGGTCGCGGGGCAGGGGCGGGTGTCGCCGGTGTAGACCAGGCGCCGTCCCGGCCGCGGCGCGCCCACGACCTCGGCGGGGCCCACGACGCGGCCGTCGACCTCCACCGCCTCGCCGTGGTGCAGCTTCCCCCAGAGCGGCCCCTCCGGGATCCCCAGCCCGCGCGCCTTCGCGGCGTCGAAGCGGCCCAGCCGCTCGTGCTCCACCAGCGCGTAGCCCAGCGACCTTCCCGCGTGCACGGTGCGGAAGGGGACCACGTCGTACAGGGGACGCCGGATGGCCTCGCCGTGGTCCAGCCCGTTGATGCGGACCTCGAACGGCACGCGCTCCACGCCCAGCTCCACCGCCTGGCGCAGGATGCCCTCCGAGCCGCGCGGGGTCCACAGGTCCACCGGCTCCTCGCGCGCCTGCAGGCCCAGGGTGCGGAGGAGGCCGATCACCCCCAGGAAGTGGTCGGCGTGGAGGTGCGAGAAGAAGATGTCGGTGAACGAGAAGCCGGTCCCGAAGCGCATCATCTGCCGCTGGGTCCCCTCGCCGCAGTCGAACATCATCACGTCGCCCTCGCGCTGCACGACGAGCGAGGAGACGTTGCGTCCGACCGTGGGCCGCGCGGCGGCCGTTCCCAGGAATGTGACCCGCATCTCTTCCCCGATGCTGCGTTCGGCCGTCGTGCGCCGCTGCCGAGAACGGGACGGCGTAAACGTAGGAACGGCGCACGCGTGCAGGACGTGCGCCGTAGAGGTCCGATCCGTTTTCCGTACCCGCGGACGGAGGCCCTCACCCGGCGGGCTGAGAGCCGGCCGTCGCCCTCGCGTGGGAGAGGGGAATACGACGGCCGGAGTCCCTCCCTCTCCCTTGTAGGAGGCGTCCCGCGGCTCGGTCGCCCCTTCCGTCCTACGCCGTCACGACCTCGACCTTCAGGTGCGGCTCGATCTCGGTCTTGGGGATCAGGGCGGGCCAGTAGGCCATGATCTCCTGCACGGCGGGGCGGCCGCCGGCGAAGCCGGTCACGGAGGGCGGGCCGGCCAGGACGAGGGGGGCGATCTCCTTGGTGAACCGCTCCACGGCCGCCTTGTCGTGGCCGCGGACGCCCCAGCGCACCGTCACCTCGGGCAGGTCGCGCGGCATCTCCCCGGCGAGCGGGCCGTGGCAGGCGTTCCAGCCCACGTACTCGGTGAGCACCTCGTCGAAGCGCAGGCCCAGGCGGTCCAGGCGCTCGCGCAGCACGCGGTCGGCGGCCTGGGCCTTCTCCACCGCGTCGGGCCAGGCGTAGACCAGCGTGCCCACGGCCTTGTACCCGTCGGCGTACGCCACGCTCACCTTCAGCATGTCGGTCGCCCGGGAGCCGCGGACGCCGTGCACGCGCACGCGGTCGGGGCCGTCCTCCTCCAGCCGGATGGTGGTGAAGTCGGCCACCACGTCGGGGGTGATGTACGACCTGGGATCCCCCATCTCGTACAGGAGCTGCTCCTTCACCGTGGGCACCGACACGCGCCCGCCGGTGCCGTCGTGCTTGGTGACCACGAAGGAGCCGTCCGGGTACGCCTCGATGATCGGGTAGCCCACCTCCGCCAGGTCGGGCACGCTGCGCCAGTCCGCCAGCGAGTTCCCCCCCGACGCCTGCGCGCCGCACTCGTTGATGTGCCCGGCGATCACCCCCGCCGCCATGCGGTCGTGGTCGTCGGTCGACCAGCCGAACTCGTGGATCATGGGCGCGTACGTCAGCGCCGTGTCGGTGGAGCGGCCGGTGATCACCACGTGCGCGTCCTGCCGCAGCGCCTCCACGATGGGGCGCGCGCCGATGTAGGCGTTGGCGCTCTGCACGCGGTCGGCGATGGTGGAGAGCGGCTCGCCCGTCTCCATGTTCCGCAGCTCCACCCCGCGCGCCAGCAGGTCCGGCAGGCGGTCCAGGATGTCGTCGCCCGTGACCATGGCGATGCGCGCGCGCCCGGCGAGGCCCGCCTTCCGCGCCTCCTCCACCACCGCGTCGCGGCACCCCGGCGGGTTCACGCCGCCCGCGTTGGCGATCACGCGGATGCCGCGCTCCACCACGGCGGGCAGGATGTCGCCCATCAGCGGCACGAAGTCGCGCGCGTACCCCGCCTGCGGGTTGCGGGCGCACTGCTTCTGCATGATCGACATGGTGACCTCGGCCAGGTAGTCGAGCATCAGGTAGTCGATCTGGCCGCCCTGGACCTGCTGCCGCGGGGCGTCGAGCTGGTCTCCCCAGAAGCCCTGGCCGGAGGCGATGCGGATGCGTTCCTTGGTCATTCGTCTCGTGGGTCGTCGTTCCGGGCGGGCACCAGCGCCCGCACCGCGGCCAGGTCGTCCTGGCTCATCGCCCGCTTCGGCAGGTAGTGCGCCCGCTCGTCGCTCACGAACAGGTGCACGAACTCGTCGCTCTCCACCGTCCTCCGCACCGCCGCCCAGGGCAGCGTCTCGCCGCGCACCGGCTCCAGCAGCGTCAGCCCCGCCCCGTCCACCCGGTACACGTGCTCGCGCTCCATCCGCTCGCGGTTCGCGCGACGGAAGCGCCGCACGGACGCCCTCCGGTCCAGCGGCGGGTACAGGACGACGAGTCCGGCGCAGAGCAGCGCCCCTCCCACCGCCCCCAGCATCAGCCCGCCGCCCACGGCGACGCTCGTCATGGCCCCGACCAGGCCGGCGGCGCCCAGCGCTCCCGCCTTCATCCGCGCCGGCCACGCGGAGAGCGTCAGCAGCCGCGCCGGACCCTCGCCGGCGGAGAGCCGCTCGACCTCCGCGACCGCCCGGACCTGCTCCGCCTCCCCCGGCACGAAGCGGACGAGGACGGCGCCTGGCCCCACCCCGCTCACCCCAGCACGTCGCTCACCGCGATGCGCGCGCCGGGGATCCCCGCGGGCTCCAGCACGGACCCGCGCCCGTGGCGGGTCTCCACGTCGAACCCGTGATAGGCGAAGCCGGCCATGACGGTGACGTTGTCCGACGCCAGGTCGACGATCCAGTACTCGGCGATGCGCGCCGCGCCGTAGGCGGCGGCCTTCACCCCGCGGTCGTACGAGAGCGACGAGTCCGAGACCTCCACCAGCAGGAGGACGTCCGCCGCCGTGGGATGCGCGGAGGCGTACCAGTCGTCGCGCGGGCGGACGACGGCGAGGTCCGGCTCCGGCTCGGAGACGTCGCTCAGCCGCAGCGGCGACTGCACGCGGACGATGGCGGTCCCTCCGACGGCCGCCTGCAGGATCGCCGCGAGGCGGCTCACGCAGGCAGCGTGGCGGCTCCCGGCGGGGCTCATGGCGACGATCTCGCCTTCCAGGAGCTCGACGCGCTCCCGGGGCTCCAGGATTCCCACCTCGGCCATGCGGTGGTACTCGCGCACGGTGAAGCGGCGGGGCGCGGGCTGGGACATGGCGAGCTCCGTCTCTCTAGACCCCCGGCGGCAGCACGAACGCGCCCACGTGGGGGCCGGGGTTGTTCAGCGAGGTCCGCAGCGCCAGCGAGAGCGCGGCGCGCGTGTCCTCGGGCACGATCACGGCGTCCACGAAGGCCCGGGCGGCGGCGTAGCGCGCGTCGAGCTGCTGGTCGTAGTCCGCGCGCACGGAGTCGATCTTCGCCTGCAGCTCCTCGTCGGGCTTCCTGCCCTGCTTCTTCAGCTCCTCGAGCTGCGTGCCGAAGAGCGCCACCGCGGCGGAGTCTCCCTCCATCACCCCCATGCGGCCGGAGGGCCAGGAGAAGATGAAGTCCGGGTCGAAGCCCTGCCCCGCCATGGCGTAGTAGCCCGCCCCGGAGGCGTGGTTCACCGTCAGGACCAGCTTGGGCACCGTGGCCGTGGCCATGGCCTCCACGAAGCGGGCGCCGGCGCGGATGATCCCGGAGTGCTCGGCCTCGGGGCCCACCATGAAGCCGGAGACGTCCTGCACGAACAGGATCGGCGTCCCCTGCCGCGAGAGCGTCTCGATGAAGAAGGCGACCTTGTCCGCCGAGTCCGCGTAGACGATGCCGCCGAACTTCGGCTTGCCGCCGTGCGGGTCCTTCAGCATCCCCCGCGCGTTGGTGATGACGCCCACCGGGATGCCGCAGAGGCGCCCGTGGCCGCAGATCATCTCCGGCGCGTAGTCGACCTGGAACTCCTCCAGCTTCCCGCCGTCCAGGATGCAGGCCAGCACGTCGCGCATCTCGTACGGCTGCCGGTGGTCGGCGGGGAGCACGCGGTACAGGTCGGTCTCCGGCCGCGCGGGCGGAGCCGGCTCGGTGATGGGGAGCGCCGTCGGATGGAGCGGGAGCTGCTTCACCAGGTCGCGGATGCGCGCCACGCAGGCGCGGTCGTCCGCCACGCGGTAGTGGGCCACGCCGGAGATCGCGTTGTGCGTGTAGGCGCCGCCCAGGGTCTCGCCGTCGGTCGTCTGCCCCGTGGCGCCCTTCACCAGGTTCGGGCCGCCCAGCCCCATGAACGAGGTGCCCTCCACCATCAGGATCACGTCGGAGAGAGCCGGCAGGTACGCGCCCCCGGCGATGCACGGCCCCATCACCGCGGCGATCTGCGGCACCTTCAGGTAGCGCCGCATGATGGAGTTGTAGTAGAAGATGCGCGACGCGCCGTACTGCCCGGGAAAGACGCCGCCCTGGTAGGGCAGGTTCACCCCCGCGCTGTCCACCAGGTAGATGATGGGCACGCGGCAGCGCATGGCGATCTCCTGCGCGCGCAGCATCTTGGTGATGGTCTCCGGCCACCACGAGCCAGCCTTCACCGTGGCGTCGTTGGCGATGACCACCACCTCGCGCCCGCACACCGTGCCGTAGCCCGTCACCACGCCGGCCGCGGGCGCCTGGCCTTCGTACTGGTCGTGCGCCACGAGCAGGCCCACTTCCTGGAAGCGCGAGCGCGGGTCCACCAGCAGGCCGATGCGCTCGCGCGCCGTCAGCTTGCCGTCGTCGTGCTGCTTCTGGATGCGCTTGGGGCCGCCGCCCTGGCGCAGGCGCGCCTCCAGCTCGCGCAGCTCGCGGGCGAGGGTGCGCGAGCGCGACTCGGCGGGTGCGTCCGCCTCTGCCACGGGAGCCGTCACTGCGCCGCGTCGTCGCGATCGCGGCCGTTCTCCGCGAACCAGTCGGCGATGTACTGCACCGCCGCCGTCGTGGGCGTCCCGGGGCCGAACAGCTGCCCCATCCCCTGCTCGCGCAGCGCGGCCATGTCTTCTTCGGGGATGATGCCGCCGCCGGTGATCAGGATGTGGTCGGCGCCCTCGGCGTCCAGCGCCTGCTTGACGGCCGGGAACAGCGTCATGTGCGCGCCCGACAGGATGGAGAGCGCCACCACGTCCACGTCTTCCTGGATGGCGGCGTTCACGATCATCTCCGGCGTCTGGTGAAGGCCGGTGTAGATGACCTCCATGCCGGCGTCGCGCAGCGCGGCGGCGATCACCTTGGCGCCGCGGTCGTGGCCGTCCAGCCCGGGCTTGGCCACCAGCACCCGGATCTTCCGTTCAGGCATATCGAGAATCGGATGTACGTTGCGGTTACGCGCCCTGTGGCCCGGATGGGCCGCAGGGCGCGTATCATACGGCGGAACGCAAGGCGGCGGCAAGCGTTGGCGGCTCTCCGCAACTCCGCGTCGGCGGCGCCGCTGCTACCTGGGATTGCGCGCCTCGATAGCCCGGAGCCCCGCATGGATCTCTTCGCGTGGAAGCCAGCGGCCGCGCACCATCACTCCCGCGATGCGCTGCAGGTTGGCCACGTCGGTCAGGGGATCGGCGTCCACCAGCAGCAGGTCGGCGCGGCGGCCCACGGCGATGGTGCCGAACGCGTCCTGGCGCTGAAAGTACTCGCCCACGTTGCGCGTGCCCGTCACCAGGATGTCGTACGGCGTCATCCCGGCCGCGCGCATGCGGGGGAACTCGCGGTGAAGGGAGAACCCCGGAACGCTGAACTGCTGCGGCGCGTCCGTGCCCATCAGGATCCCCGCCCCGCCACGGTGCAGCGCCGCCAGCACCCGCTGCCGCGCTTCGATGCTGCGCCGCGC
>JASLAX010000129.1 GCA_030146875.1 Longimicrobiaceae bacterium | reverse complement strand
CTGGCGGTGGCCGTGAGGTTCACCCCTCCTCGAATACGTACGGACCGAGACTCGGCGGTTTGCGAGGCTCGGTCCGTGGCCGGGGAGACCCCGGACGGAGGGCCGAGCCTCGCAAACCGCCGAGTCTCGGTCCGTACGTATTCGAGGAGGGGTGAACCTCACGGCCACCGCCAGACGCGCGGAGGGCCCTGCCGGAATGCGCCTGTCGTGTTCCCCTCTCCCGCCTGCGGAAAGCGGATGATCGGGGGGTGCCTGGCTACGTCTTGCGCGGAGACGAAAAAGGCCCGCGTCCATCGCTGGACCGGGCCTTCGTCTGCATCCTCGTCTACCAACCCGTTCGCACCCGACGGAGTCTGCACTCCCGACGACGCCTCGCTGCCTCACGTTTCGAGGCGCGGACCGTCGAAGGATGCCGACCGTTCCGCCGTCATCCTCCCCGCATTCCCCCTCTCCTGACCTCCATGCCGGAGAGGGGTCGCCGGGAGCCGGTCTACGCCAGGGGCTTCTCCGTGGACGCCTCGACGGCGGCCGGAGCGGGCGGGGCGGCGATCGACTGCTGGATCGAGCTCTCGTCCATGCCGTTCAGGGACCTCTTGAAGTCGCGGATCCCGCGTCCCATCCCGGAGGCGACCTCGGGCAGGCGCTTGGCACCGAAGAAGAGCAGGAGCACGGCGAAGATCAGGATCATCTCGCCGAAGCCGAGACCGAAGGGCATGGGGTCCTCCTTGCATCGTAAGCGCAGGGCAGCGGCGGTCGCTGGGGCGGCGGTGGGTGACGGCCTCCTGCCGGAGTGCCTCCCGCGCCTCGCGTCTCTGAACGCCTCCAATGTAGCGGCGCCGAGCGCGTCCCACAACACCCCAGCCGGGCGTTTTCCCCACGCGGAAGTTCATTTCAGGCAATGTGATACAGCTCCGTGGCGGGGCTCCCCTCCGGCGCGTGGGGAACGCCCCCACACGGCGCGCGCCGGCGCGCGGTCAGCGCGGGCCGGCCTCCAGCCGCTCGATCGCCTCCCGCACCGCGGCCGGGAGCGGCGCCTTCCGCCCCGCCGGGTAGTCGTACGAAACCAGCACGCCCTCCCCCTCCGCCGCCACCTCCCCCGTCTTCCGGCTCACCACCCGGTACTCCATCCGGAAGCGGTCGGGCATCACCTCCACCGCGCGCGCGCCCGCGAGGACGGTGTCCGGGTACGTCAGCGGCCGCCGGAACCGCGCCCCCGTCGAGGCCAGGATCGGCCCCACCCCGCCGTGCGTCGCCTCCTCGCGAAAGCCGATGCGGTCCAGGTACTCGATCCGCGCGCTCTCGAAGTAGCGGAAGAACACGATGTTGTTCACGTGGCGGAAGTAGTCCATCTCGCCCCAGGCCACCGGGACCTCCACCACCACCGGGAACTCCCGCAGGTGCTCGCGCGCCGCCTCGTCCGTCATCCCGTCTCCCTTCCCCGCGCGCGCGAGGCGGCGCCCAGCCCCGCGGCCCGCCCGGTCGCCCACGCCCAGAAGAAGTTGTAGCCCCCGATGGGACCGAACGCGTCCATGATCTCGCCGCAGAGGTAGAGCCCGGGCACCACGCGGCTCTCCAGCGTGCGCGGGTCCACCTCGCCCAGCGGCACCCCGCCGCCCGTCACCTCCGCCTTCTTGTATCCCTCGTCCCCCGTCCAGGGGAGCGGGTAGCGCGCCAGCGTCTCCACCAGCCGCGACCGCTCGTCGCGGCGGAGCTGGGCGAGCGGCCTCGCCGGGTCCACGGCCGCCTCCGCCAGCAGCGCGTCCGCCAACCGGGCCGGAAGACGGCGCCGGACCGCGCTCCCGGCCGTCGCGCCCCCGCCCTCGCGCAGCGCCGCGTCCCACCCCTCCGCGTCCAGCTCCGTCCAGCGCACCAGCACCTTCTGCCGCCGCGCGGGGTCCCCGCCGGCGGAGAGGACGGCCAGGTGGGAGACGTCGAGAACCGACGGGCCGCTGTAGCCGCGGTGGGTGAACAGGAATCCGCCCTCCGCCGTCAAGCTCCCCTTCGCCAGCGGCGCCTCCAGCCGCAGGTCGAGCGATACGCCGGCGAGCGCCGCGTGCACCGGCGGGTCCGCCGTCAGCGGCGTCAGCGCCGGGTACGTGGGGTGGAGCGAGTGCCCGAGCTGGCGCACGATGCGGATCCCCGTCCCGTCGCTCCCCGTCGCCGGCACGGAGAGGCCCCCCGTCGCGATCACGACGGACGCTGCCGCGATGGAGTCCCCGCCCTCCATCCTCACCTCCCACGCGCCACCCTCCTCTCGCGGGGGAAGGAGGGCGGTCACGGTGGAGCCGAAGCGGATCCGCGCCCCCTTCCCGCGGGCCAGGGCGAGCAGTCCGTCGCGAACGTCGCGGGCGCGGTTCGTCGCGGGGAAGAGCTTCCCCGTCTCCGGCTCCAGCGCCAGACGCAGCCCCACCTCCTCCTCGAAGAAGCGGCGCTGCTCCTCCAGCGGCCAGGAGAGCAGGAGCTTCTTCAGCGTGTTGGGAGACGACGCGGTGACGTACCGGGACGGCGAGACACGCGAGGGAAGGACGTTGCACCGCCCCCCGCCGCTGATCAGGATCTTCCTGCCGCCGTCGCGCGTGCGCTCCAGGAGGAGAACGGCACGGCCGGACGCCCCGGCGAAGATCGCGGCCATCGTCCCCGCCGCGCCCGCGCCCACCACCACGATCGGCAGCTCCTCCGCGCTTCCATCCCCCACCGACTCCCCCTGGCTGGCTGAAACGGTCCGCTCACAGGCCACAGATATAGCCCGCGCGCGCGGGCGGCACCACGGGCGGAGACGTGTTCGTGACAGGCCCTTGACGAGCCCGCCGCGCGGGTGTATACTGGTGGCCCCTCACGAAAACACGGCGAGCGGAAGCACGCGAGCTGCTGCCGAGGCCTTGACGGGGGTTGGGAACCGGGTTAGGTTTTACGGCTCCCCACGGACTGGACAGCGGCGGGGTGCCGGGCGGTAAACGGACGGTTTCACCCCTTGACGCTCCGGCGCAAGTCGTTTAGGTTCAGGGGGTTGGAAGGCGCCCCCGGCTGGTGGGATTCGGAAGAACGGATTCCGAGCGGGGGTTGACGGCAGGGCGGGGTGAGGTTAGCTTGAAGGGCTCGGTGAAACGAGCCTGTTCGCTTGCGGCCGGGTGAAACCGGGGGCGAGCCATGAAGGGA
>JASLAX010000241.1 GCA_030146875.1 Longimicrobiaceae bacterium | reverse complement strand
TACTGGAAGAGCGCCGGTTCAGATCGATTGCGTCCGAGCATGGCAATGACGGCTGGGGGAGCACTCTGCGGTTTCCACATTTTACCGCCCGCCCCGCTCCAACGCACTGCCGGATCACCCCTTTTTCAACAGACTTCTAGGAGCCGATCGCTACCGCGGGAGCTCAGGCGCGGCGGTTCGCCTCGTATGCGATGGCGGCGATGTAGGAAGTGTTCTGGCTCTTCGGATACTCTTCCATCGTCTTGATTCGCGACTCCTCCCGGCTCAGCCGTTGCGCAGCGATGTGCTCGATCTGAGCTCGAGGGATGGAGCGCGGGGATCCCTTTCCTCCGCGCGTCACAATGCGGACGTTGGCACCGCCAACCGCGATCACGAGGAAGGGACTCGGGTTGCGCAGCGTCGTGAGCGTCTCGCCTTCGAGGCGGCGGACGCGCGACCAGACGTCTGACATCGCACTCTCCTGGTCTACGGGCGGTCCAATCCGTGGGACGACGGGTCCTGCCCTCCGTGCCGGCCGCAGCCTCGGACCGCCGGCCTACCGCGTCTCGCCCGGCTTCTCCACCCGGTCCTCCGCGACGCTCGCCTTCTCGTCCACCCGCGCCAGCTTCGCTTCCAGCTCCCCGAGCCGCCTCTGAGTATCCTCCAGCTCGGCGTTCGGCCGGGTCGCCTCCAGCTCGCGAGGGGCCTGTCTCCTGTCCATGGCGCGGAGGATCGCGCGGGCGCCGGCGAAGAGCAGGGCGGCGGGGATGCAGATGAACACGAGGGCGAGGACGAGCTCGCCCAGGCCGAGGCCTAACGGCATGGGCACCTCCCGGTGGAAGGGCGTGAGGGCGGTTCCGGACGCGCGGCCACGTACCGGCCCGCCCCATTACGGCTGGAAGGTAGCGCGCGCGGGGTCCCAGTGGAACGGACGGGGGCGCGCGGACCCGGAGAAGAAGCGCAGCGCGTCGTACGACGGGGCGTCGCGCAGGTGGAACGTGAGGTAGAGCCACCGGTGGTCCCGCTCCACGACGAACGCGCGCGGCCGGCCGCCCTGCGGGTCGCAGAGGACCCGGTGGAGGGCGAAGCGCCCCTCGCCGTGGAGAGGAGGATCGGCGTAGGTGACCACGCCCCGGGTGCGCAGCGATGCGCGCGCCAGGAGGTACGGCTCGGATCCGGCGGCCACCCGCACGCTGTCGGTCACCTGCACCCCGGGCCCGCACGCCTCCCAGGGACCTGGCCGGATCCGCGGCGCCTCCGGTCCCACCGAGTCCGACTCCGCGACCAGGCGCGCCCACGAGACGGCCTGCGCCCGCGCGGCCGACGCGTCCAGCGCGAAGAGGAAGCCGACGGCCACGACGCAGCGGAGGAGGGAGCGGGGTCGCATCAGCCGAGGATTCCCGGGTTGAGCCGCCATACGGCGAACGTGAGGGCCGTCGCGAAGCTCACCCAGAGCAGGTAGGGCACCAGCAGCAGGCCGGCCGGGCGGCTCACCCGCCAGAACGCCAGGATCGTGGCCGCGATCAGGACCCACAGCAGCAGGATCTCCGCGAACGCCAGCGCGCCCCGGCGCCAGGCGAAGAAGAGCCACGTCCACAGCCCGTTGGCCGCGAGCTGCACCAGGAACAGCGTCAGCGCCGTCCGCGCGCCCGCGAAGCCGCCCCGGCGCCAGACCAGCCAGGCCGCGATCCCCATCATCAGGTACAGCACGCTCCAGACGGGGCCGAAGAGCCACGGCGGAGGCGCCCAGCCGGGCTTCTGGAGCTGCTGGTAGAACGTGCCCGCGCTGGCCGACGCCACCCCGCCGGCGGCGGCCGCGGTGAAGGAGACGAGGAGCCAGACGACGAGCCCGGCGACCTGCTTCGGAGTGGCGGGCGGCATTCGGCGTGCGGTTCGGGTCGCGCGGCCGCTCGCCCGGGGCCGCTGCCCGGCAACGTACGCCCGAGCCTCCCGCGGCGCCAACACGGACGTCAGCCCGGTGAGGCCGCCAGGCGCACGGCGAGGGTGGAGCCGAAGCGGCGGAAGCCCGGCGAGCGGGCGACCCGGGTGGACGGGACGTTCGCCTCAAGGGGCGTGCCCGGAGACGAGACCCAGTACGCCTCCGCGACGGCGAGCCCGCGGTTCATCGGGCGTGGCGGCGTCCGGCGGAGGCCGATCCGCTCGCCGTCCCCTCCGGCTCACGCCGTCCGCCCGGCGCACGCGGCGCGCGCCTCTTCCATCATCCCGCGGGCAAGGTCGTCCGACTCCACCGCGAGCGCGGCGTCGAGCGCGCGGACCAGCTCCGGGCGGGGCGACCGGCCGATCGCGTGGGCGGCCCAGAAGCGCGTCCCCGCTTCGGGGCTGGCCAGCGCGGCGGCCACCTGCGCCGGAAAGCGCGGGACCAGGGCCGCCAGCACGCCGCCCCATCCCTCCTGCGCCCTCCACACGTCGTCGCTCGCGTCGCCGTCCCACGCGGGAATTTCGCAGCGCGCCGCGGCGAGGCGGTCCAGGCGCTCCACGATCTCGGCGATCTCCTCCGGCCCGCACTCCTCCGCGATGGACACGGGAACGACCCCGTACACCCGCTCCACCAGGGAGCGTCCCTCTCCCGCCGAGGCGAGCAGATCCTGCAGGCGGCTGATCATCGGACCGGGGTCGGGGATAGGTCCAGGGAGACCGCGGAGAGACCGCGTCGGGTCGGACGGCGCGGCGGGCGAACGACGCCGTCCGCAACGGGGCCTGCCGTCACGTCGGGTCCTCGCAGAGGCCGCGCACGTCGGGAGAGGTCTCCAGCACGCGCCTCACCACCGCGAAGAGCGTGGCGACGGCCTGCGCGTCGCGCTCCCTGCCGAGCAGGCGGGAGAGGAAGCCGCCGTCGGTGAACACGAAGACGCACCACCGGCCCGGCTCCTCGCCGCTGGAGCAGGCCACGTGCAGGCGGTGCGGCTCGGACTCCACCGGCACGCACCAGCCGAAGTCCTCGGCGATCACGTCGCCGGCGTCCAGCCCCTCCTCCCGCAGCCGCTCGCCGAGCCAGCGCGCGAGCGACCGGCCGAAGATGCCCGGGTTGGTCTGCGCGTCCTCGCCCGGCTCCGCGGGGAACGCGGACGATTCGAACTCCAGCAGGGGACTCTGGTTCATCGCGCCAGGGGATCCGGGGCTGGGGCGGGAAAGGTCAGGCGTGCTCGGGGATCTCGGACGAGATCGTGATCTTGAAGCCGTCGGGATCCCGCACCCGGAAGGCGCGCGTGCCCCACGGCATGTCCTGCGGCTCCGTCTCCAGCGACCCGCCGCGCTCGCGGATGCGGCTCGCGATGGCGTCCACGTCCTGCGCGGTGGTGATCATCAGCGAGAAGCCCTCGCCCTTTCCGCGGTCCCAGCCGCGGGCGCCGTCGTCGCGGTGGAGCATGATGCGCACGTCGCCGGCCTTCAGCGCCACGGCCATCAGCTCTCCCTCGTGCTCGTGCTGCTGGTGGACGGTGAAGCCCACCGTGTCGCGGTACCAGGCCAGGCTCGCCCGCACGTCCTTCACCGTGAGCGACGCCGCCAGGGAGCGCCCGCGGAAGGACTGCGGCTCGGCGCGGGGGGTCATGCGGGCGGAAAGCTGGGAGTCGTCCGGCATCGGCAGGCTCTCTGGGGTGAGTACGGAGTGGGTGGGGCGGCGGATGGGGCCGGGGAGATGCCACCCGGCTGGTCAGGCCTCGCCGCGCAGGTAGCGCCGGCGCAGCTCCGGCGGAAAGCGCTCGATGGCGTAGCGCAGCATGGTGCGCGGCATCGTAACATGGTGCGCGCGGAGGAACTCCTCCTCGGCCGCGCGGTCCCGCTTCCCCACCTCCCGCAGCATCCAGCCCACGGCCTTGTGGACCAGGTCGTGGCGGTCGTGCAGCAGCAGCCCGGCGACGCGCAGCGTGGGGCCGAAGGTGCCCCGCTTGATCCACCCGAACGTCGCCAGGATCGCGATCCGGCGCTCCCAGACCGACTCGGCCGCCGCGAGCCGCTCCAGCGGGCCGAGGCGCTCCGGGTCCAGGTGCGCCCCCACGAGGTGCTCGGCGGAGAGGTCGACCAGGTCCCAGTTGTTCACGTACGCCGTGTGGCCCAGGTACGCGCGGTGGATCGCCTCCCGCTCCTCCGCGCCCCCGCGGCGGTAGCGCCCGACCAGGAGCAGCAGCGCCGCCAGCCGCTCCTCGTGCCAGGGGGAGCGCAGCAGCTCCAGCGCCTCCGGCATCGACACCCCGCGGTGGTCCTTCGCCAGCCGGCGCAGGTGGGGCACGCGGACGCCCAGGAAGCGGTCGCCCTCTCCGTACTCCCCCGGCCCTGTCTTGAAGAAGCCCCGCAGCACCGCGGCGGCCGCGGGGTCGGCCCGCTCGCGCAGGGCGCGGCGCAGGTCGTCCAGCGCGGCCGCGGGTGCGTCGGACGCCTCCGTCCCGCGCGGGCGGCCGCTCACCCGCCGTCTCCCTTCCGGGCGGGCTCGTCGGGCGTGGTGAAGGCCATCAGCGTCCACACTAGGACGGAGGCCAGCGCCGCGAACCCCAGGGCGCGCGCGGCGCTGCAGCGCCGCGCGGCGCGCGCGCTCGTACGGCAGCACGACCCTGCCGTTCCGGGACACCTCCCAGATGCGGCGCATCGATCCGCCCCGCGTGACCAGCATCGAGACCGTGTCGCCCACCGCCGGGGGGTCGGCCGGCTGCCAGCCCGTCGCCTCGCCCGCCACCACGCCCAGGTCGGTCATGACGCGGAGCCGCACTCCCGACCGGGGATTGTAGCGGCCGCCGTCCAGCTCGCTGCTCTCCGTCACCACGCCGGTGTGCTCCTCCAGCTCCGCGCGTGCCGGTACCACGGGGTCGGCCTGCGTGAAGAACCACGCCGGCCACGCGAACAGCACCAGCACCGGGAGCACGCGGCGGAGCCGGGAGCGGCGCCGCGGGGCGGCGGGCGGAACCGGCGTGGCGCGGCGAGGCGGGGTGTCGGGCCCGTCTCCCGAGGGTGGATCGAACGGAGGAACGGACCAGGACGGGTTCACGCCGGTCGCACGCGGTACGGGGACGGAGATCCGCCGGCCCTCCCCGCCCTCGGACGGAG
The DNA here is from genome assembly GCA_030146875.1 of Longimicrobiaceae bacterium. Classification (GTDB taxonomy): domain Bacteria; phylum Gemmatimonadota; class Gemmatimonadetes; order Longimicrobiales; family Longimicrobiaceae; genus JASLAX01. The sequence goes on along the minus strand of JASLAX010000241.1, from coordinate 5,887 downwards.
GGCGGGGAGACGGACGGCATCCGTGGACGAAGCGCCTCCGCCGGACGGCGCGCCCTCAACTCGATTCGAACGTCACCCCGTAGACCGCGACCTCGCCGGTCCCGTTCGGCGGGCGGGTCGTGCCCTCGAACCCCATCCCGAGCTTCGCCAGCAGGCGGATGGAGTCCGCGTTCTCCGGCGTGACGATGGCCGCCACGCGCGGCAGCCCCAGCACGTCCCGCGCGTACCGGAGCGTGCCGAGCGCCGCCTCGTGCGCGTACCCCCTGCCGCGGAAGGCGCGCAGGAAGGCGAAGCCGACGTCCACGTCCGGCAGCCAGTCGCGCCGGATCAGCCCGCACATCCCCACGGGGGCGCGGTCCTCCTTCCGCTCCACGGCGTACAGCCCGAACCCGTGGCGCGCGTACATCGCCCGGGGCCCGGTCTCGATGTATCCGCGGGCGTCCTCCACCGTCCGCAGCCCGCGGTCGCCGATGTAGCGGATCCAGTCCGGGTCGCCGGTCAGCTCCAGGACGAACTCCGCGTCGTCCGGCGCGAACCAGCGGAGCGCCAGGCGCTCCGTCTCCAGCACGTACACGACATCGGCCTGCGTGGGGGCGGCCGGTTCGGCCGCGCCGTCCGTCACCATCCCGGGTCCCCCGTCCACGGCGCCCTGAGACGCTCCGGATGGTCGTACACGTCGTCGAATACCGGCACGGCGGAGTCGGGGAAGAGGGTGGCGATCACCGGCGGATCCGGGCCTGCCGCTGGAGCGCCGTCCCCCGATCCGCGGGAAGCTCCTGCTGCGCGCGCGGGCGGGTCCGGGACCAGGGAGAGGACGGCGGCGGCGACCGCGGTTCCGGCTCTCATGACGCGTGCGGCGGTGAGGTGTCGGGCCGGGTGGACGAGGGCTCGGCGCGCGAACGCCCGGGCCGGAAGTCTAGAGCGGACCGCGACGCGGATCAAGGCGCCCCCCTGCCCTCCGCGACTCTCCCCGCTTCCACGGAGGAGGGGCGCCGGCGGGGCGATCAGTTGGAGCAGGGGGCGTCGTCCTGGTAGACGATCAGGAACGGCGTCGGCGCCGCGTAGCTCGCGTGGGTGTGCAGCACCACCTCGCGGCCGCCGTTCACGCACTCCTTCCACGTGGCGTGGGCCAGCTCCATCGCGGACTCCGCGGGGCGCCGGTACGCCTTCCACCCGGCCGGCAGCGCGCGGCCGATGCTGTCCGGATGGCCGCCCAGAGCGCGGCGACGCTCGCGCCGTCCTGCACCGGGAGCCGCGTGAGGTGCAGGGTGTTCCAGCGCGAGCTCACCCGCAGCCGGGAGGGCGCGTCCACCCCGCGGAAGCGGATGACGTACGAGGAGGCGAGCGTGCTGGTGGTGAACGACGTTCCCGGCCCGTAGGTCACGGGACCGCGCACGGCCCTAGAGCCCCCGGGCGCCAGCGTCGGCAGGTGGGCGACGTGCCGGGGGAGAGGCGCGTCCGGCGGGGGCGCCTGGCCGGCGAGCGCCGCGGGAGCCAGGAGGCAGACGAGCGCGACGGAGATCGAGAGGCGCATCCACGAGCCGCGGGCGCGAGTGGGGCCCGGAACGGCCGGATCACTTCGGGCACGGGGCCGCGTACTGGTAGACCGTCAGGTGCAGCGTGGGCTTCTCGTACGGCGCGTGGGTGTTCAGCACGACCATGCGGCCCGCGTTGCGGCACTCGCTCCACGAGATGTACGACACCTCCCCCGGCGCGCGCGCCCGCCGGTACTCCCGCCACCCGGCGGGGATGACCGGCTTGATGCTGTCGGCCATGGCCGCCCAGAGCGCGCCGGCGTTCGCGTTCTCCTGCAGCGGGATGCGCGTCTGGTGCATGGTGGTGTACGCCGTGGCGCGCACGCCGGAGGTGGCGTTCGCCCCGCGGAAGCGGATGGCGTACGAGGAGGGATGGTCGGTGGTGCGCGAGAACGTCGTGTCGGGGAGCCCCGGGCCGCGCACCGCCGGGAAGCCTCCCGGCGCCAGCCGCAGCAGGTGCGCGACGTGGCGGGCGAGCGGCGCGTCCGGCCGGGGCGCCTGCGGTGCGGTCTGTGCGGCCAGGGCCGCGGGCGCCAGGAGGCAGACGATCAGGGCGGACGTGGAGAGGCGCATGGGGGGCGGGGGCGGAGGGTGGCGCGGGGGACGGCCGGGCGGCCGTGCCCCCGTCGTGGGCTCAGAAGTCGAACATCTCCTTCCACACGTTCTTCGGCTTGCGCGGCTTGTAGTGCGACTCGCTCCCCTTCCGGTACCCGGAATCCTCGCGATAGGTCTCCTGCGGGGCCGAGGACGAGGACGACGACCGCTCGATGATCTTGTCCAGCTCTCCTCGGTCCAGCCAGACGCCGCGGCACTGCGGGCAGTAGTCGATCTCGATTCCCTCGCGGCTGCTCATCACCAGGTCGGGCTCGCGGCAGACGGGGCACTTCATCGGTCCTCCTCGCGTCGGGATCGTTGGGTGGAGCTCCACCGCGGAGCGGGCACGGCCGCTCCGCGGTCCCCGGCGAAGTTCGACCGGCGGCGGTGGGATGTCAACGGCGTCGGCGGTGGAGGACGAGCGGCGCCGCATTCCGCCTCACCCCCCGTGGAGGCGCCCCCACGCGCGAGCGGTCCCCGTCAGGTACGCCAGGCCGATGAAGAGCGAAGCGGCCGAGAACACGGCGAAGCGCGGCGGGAACGAGGCCGTCCCCTTCAGCAGCGCGGCCACCTCGAACGGGAAGAGGGCACCGCGCAGCGTGTAGACGATCCCGATGGCGACCAGCACGCCGACGAGCAGCGGAAGGCGACGCACGCGGCCCGCGCCGGAGAGTGCGTACACCCCGAACACCGCGAAGATTCCGGTCAGCCCCGCCGTGACGAGCGCCGGGGTCGTGGAGCCGCGCTCCGCCATGCGGCCCAGGTCGCCCGCGCCCAGGTAGTCGTACGCCCGCGGGCCGACGGCGATGGCGCCCAGGTGCACCGCGGCCACCACGAAGCTCAGGAGGGCCGCGGCGTCCAGCCATCGCCGGCCCGACGCATCTCCCTCCGTCATTGGAACCTCGGACGCGGGAACGGGAACGGGATCATGGCCACGCGCCGTCCCGGAGGTACGTGCGTGCACGGCCCGACCCGGGCATCGCGTGTGGTGGCGGAGCGGAGAAGCGGCTGCACGGCCGGCTACTTCGCCGCGGGGGCGGCCGTCCAGCGGAGCACCCGCGTGTCGCAGCCCAGGCCCGTAATGCTGGCCCGCAGCGTCCCCGAGGCGGTGGCGGCGGAGAACGAGCCCTCCATCACGAACCGCGTCGCGGAGGCTCCCCCGTCGGGGGGTGCGACGGAGGTGATGGCGAGCTTCCCGCCCGCCACCGGGAACGAGCCCTCCGGTCCCATGGTCGTGGTCTCGATCCCGTCGGCGCAGTCCCAGTGGCCCTGGAAGGTCACGTCCCGCACCGCGCCGCCCTCGACGGCGAACGAGATGCGGTTGCCGTCGTAGCCTCCGGTGACGGGCCCCTCCCACCGCCCGGCGGGGACGGACGGGGCTGCGGGCGCGGGCGAGGACGGCGAGGCGCCGGCCGGCCGCGCCTTCCCGGCATCCGGAGCCTCGCCCTCACAGGCGAGGAGGAGGAAGGCGGCGACGACGGACGCGAGGGCGCGGAGGGAAGGACGTGAGCTGGTCGGCATCGTGCGGGGCGCGGGCGGTTCGGATGGAGGAGAGGCGCGGAAGGGTAACCGTGGACGCGGCCCTCGACAAGCGGCGCGCGGCGGTCGCGCGGGTCGAGGATCCCGGCCGGGCGCCGGATGTCGTCGCGGATTGGCCCCGTCGGCCGCATCGAGACGCGGCGGGGGGCCCGGACGGCCGCGCCGGAGCGGCGCAGCCGGTTGACACGTAAGCAGATCCGTGCGAGATTGGCGCTCCCTCCGTTCGACGTCCATCCCCTCCACGATCCCAGATGAAGATCCCTTCCTTCGTGCGCTTCGCACGCCCGCTGATCGCGCTGGCCGCGCTCGCGCTCCCCGTCCAGGCCGCGGCCCAGGCGCCCGCCGCCCCGCCCGCGCCCCGCTTCAAGGACATCTACACCGGCATGCAGGGCTCGTGCGGGGTGGAGGCCTCGGGCCAGGTGCACTGCTGGGGCATCGCGCAGACCGTGGGCGACGGCACCGACACCACGCGTGCCAACCCCTCGGCCATGCGCCAGCCCACGGGCGTGCGCTTCACGCAGATCTCCATTGGAAACGCCACCGCCTGCGGGGTCACCCCGGAGGGCGCGGCGTACTGCTGGGGCCAGGGCTCGTACGGCCAGATCGGCGACGGCGGGATCCACGCCAAGCGCGTCCCCACCCCCGTGCGGATGCCCGCGGGCGTGACCTTCAAGCAGGTGGCCGTGGGCGGCGACCACTCGTGCGGCCTGGCCTCGGACGGCAAGGTGTTCTGCTGGGGCGCCGAGGGCTTCGGCATCCCGTACCCGGCCAACGCCGCGCACGCGCTGACGCCGATTCCCATCGAGGCGGGTGAGCTTCGCTTCACGCAGATCTCCGCCGCCGAGGAGTACACCTGCGGCCTGACGGCCCAGGGCCGCGTGCACTGCTGGGGCAACAACGCGCGCGCCATGCTGATGGACGGCACCAACAACCCCAGCCGCGTGCCGGTGGCCACCAAGATGGCCGACGGGCTGGCGTTCACCCAGCTCGCGGTCTCCTCCGGGCACAACTGCGCCCTGACCGCCTCGGGCGAGGCGTACTGCTGGGGCTGGAACCGCTTCGGCGAGCTGGGCACCAACGACGTCCGGGAGCGCGACCACCCGGTGGCGGTCACGGTTCCCGAGGGCGTCCGCTTCCGCTCCATCGGCGTGGGCGACCGCCACACCTGCGGGCTCACGGCCGAGGGCCAGGCGTACTGCTGGGGAGACAACACGAACGGCACCGTGGGCGGCGGCACCCGCGACCCGTACAAGCTGCTCCCCACCCGGGTGATGCAGCCCGCGGGGGTGACGTTCAGCAAGCTGGCGGTGAGCCCCCGGCACGTCTGCGCGATCACCGAGGCGGGCGCCACCTACTGCTGGGGCGACGGCTCCACGGGCGAGATCGGCGACGGCCACCGGGTGCCGCGCTTCCAGCCGGTGGAGGTGACGGCGCGGATCCCGAACGTGGTCCGCGTCCGGCCGCCCGCGGGGCTGGTTCCCCCGCGCCCGCGCTGACGCCGACGAGAGGCCCGGCACGCGCCGGGCCTCTCTCGTTCCTCCCCGCCCTCGCGCTCAGCCGCCCTGCTTCGCGATCCGGAACAGGCCCGGGCACTCCGGCACCGTCCCCGCGATCTCGCGGCCGGTGGCGCCCACCCACCCGTCCATCCCCACGACCGCGAACCCATCCGGCCGCTCGATCCAGTCCTTGCCCTGCAGCACGAAGCGGCCGTCGGAGGTGAGCGTTCCCTCCACGTGGAAGGCCCCGGCGCGCTCCGGCAGGCGGTTGGCCCAGCGCCGGGAGAAGCGCAGCACGCCGGTGACGCGGCCCTCGGCCGTGCCCCGCAGCGTGAGGTCCACGTCGTTCTCCGTCCTCCGCTCCCCCACCCCGCAGCCGTACACGCCCCGCCACCGGCCCGAGAGCCCCGCCGCCGATGCCGCCGCGGCGGGCGTTCCGCGTGCCATCTCCGGCGGCGCCGGGTCGCCGCCCACGGGCCGCGGCGCCAGCACCACGCTCCGCAGCACCTCCGTGAAGTTGCTCTCCAGGGTGGGGAAGCGGTCCGGCGCGGCGGAGAAGTAGATCGCGTACAGGTTGCCGCCGGCCAGCGTGGCGCACACCCGCGTCCGCGCGGGTCCCGTCTCCCCCGCCCGCGCCGACTCGCCGCACGCCGCGCTGCGGCCGCCCATGGCCGCCGGGCGGACGGCCGTGGCGGGCGCGCCCAGCAGCGTGGCCAGCGTCGC
>JASLAX010000159.1 GCA_030146875.1 Longimicrobiaceae bacterium | reverse complement strand
TGGGCGGGCGCTGGGTGGTGCCCCCCTTCGGCGAGGCGCACAACCACAACGTGGAGGCGTCCCCGCGCCTGGACGCGACCCTGGACGCCTACCGCCGCGCCGGGGTGCTCTACGTGCTGAACCTGAACAGCCTTCCCGGCGCCCGCGCCGCGCTCGCCGGCCGTCGGGGCGGGGGCGGGCCGCCGTGGGTCGCCTTCGCCAACGGCGGGCTCACCGGGCCCGGCGGGCACCCGGTGGAGATCGCGGCCGCCAACGTCGCCCGCGGCACCTGGACCGCGGCGGACGGCGAGGGCGCGTTCTACCACACCGTGCGCGACGTCCACTCCCTCGACTCCGCCTGGCAGGTCCTCCACGGCACCCGGCCGGACGTGGTGAAGGTGTACCTGCTCTACTCGGAGCGCTACGCCGAGCGGCTGGCGGACACCGCCACGCACGGGTGGCGGGGGATGGACCCCGCGCTGGTGCCGCAGGTGGTGCGGCGCGCCCGCGCCGCCGGCCTGCGCGTGGCCGCGCACGTGGAGACGGCGGCCGACTTCCGCGCGGCGGTGCGCGGCGGGGTGGACGTGATCGCGCACATGCCCGGCTTCCGCGGCGACCGGCGCACGGAGCTGTCGGATCCCGCCCCCTTCGCGCTCACCCCGGCGGACGCGCGCGAGGCGGCCGAGCGCGGCGTGGCGGTCGTCACCACCGTCTCCGGCCTGGCCCGCTACGCCGACGAGGAGAAGGACCCCGCGCTCCGGCGCGCCGCCGATGCGCTGTTCCGGAGCAACCTGGCCGTCCTGCGGGACGCGGGCGTGCGCGTGGCGATCGGGAGCGACGAGTACGGCGAGACCTCCACGGCGGAGGCGCGCTACCTGGCGGAGCTGGGGGTGTTCACGCGGGCGGAGGTGCTGCGGATGTGGAGCACGGTCACGCCGCAGGTCGTCTTCCCCGGGCGGAAGGTGGGCGGGCTGGAGCCCGGCTTCGAGGCGAGCTTCCTGGTGCTGGACGCGGATCCGCTCGCCGACTGGGCGGCGGTGGGCCGTATCCACCGCGTCGTGGCCGCGGGGCGGGAGGTGCCGGCGCGCTGACGGGCGGGCCTCCGGCGGGAGTGGGACGGCGGGAGGCGACTCTACGGGCGGGTCGCATGGAGCGGGGCATCGAGGGGACGCGGCGCCCCAATGGAAGGGCGCCGGGGCACGTTCGCCAGATGCACGTCGTCCGCACGCGCGGGAGCCTCCACCGATCCCCCTGGGGGACGAGCGGGGTTCGGACCGTCCATGTCGGTTGGGATGGAGCCGCCCACCCCCGCGAGGCTGCGGGGGGTGGAGGCCTAGCCGGGAAGGGTCAGGCCGCCTTGGACGCGTTCCGGGTGCGCAGCGCCTCGACGGGCTCGCGCTCGTTGCTGTGGCGCAGGTAGGCCACGACCTCGGGGGTCAGCTTCGGGGTGCGGTCGCCCGGCGTGAGCCAGAGCTTCAGGAAGCCCGCGAAGGCGTCGCCGGACATCGGGGCGGGGTGGTTGCCGGAGTGCTCGTTCATGGGAGTGATCCTGAGGAGGTTCGCGCTCTCGCCGCGGGCGGTCCGCCCCGGCGTCCCTATCTCAAAAGCAACGGCCGTGCCGCTGGGGCACCGCGGTCGCCGTACGCCGGCGCGGTGCCGGCAAAACCTTGCGGGGACGCGCGTTGTGCCGCGCCGGGCCGCCGGTTGGAAGACCCGCGCGGCCGCGCGGGGGAGACTGTGCTGGGCGGAGAACGGACCGCTGGTGGGACACCCGTGCCGCGGATGGGGACGACGAACGCGGCGCCGGAGGTACGGAGGGGGAGCCACGGGGTCGCCGCCTCCGCGTCCCTGATTGGACGCTCGCCGAGGCTTCCCGGTTGCCCCCTGACAGCGGGGCGCTCGCGCGGGGAGACGCGCGGGCGGTGGAGCGCAGGCCCGGCCACGGGGGCGCGGGCGGGTGTGACGTTTGTATCTAAAGTAGGCTGGAAAAGAGGACCGTCAACCCCCCCGCTCCGACTCCGCCGTCAGGTTGGACGAGAGGGTGTCCGCGGCCGACGCAGCCTCCTCCTCGGCGCGACCTGGCGGCCGTCCGCGCGCGGCTCGGCATCACTCCGCGCCTCCTCCTGCTCCTCTCCCTCCCCGCCTCCGCCGCGCGACGCCGCGCTCGCCTCCGGAGACGGGAACGAGGGCGAGGCACCGTCGAAAGAGGTCCGTCGGCGAGTTCGACCGGGTGAACCGCCCGACTCCGGGAGAGGGGCGAAGCACGAAGGGCCCCCCGGCCGGTGCCGGGGGGCCCTCCGCATCCAGCCGGTCGGTGCTACTCGGCCGTGATGGCCTGGTAGGCGGCCTTGGCGTTGTAGTACGTGGTCACGGCCCAGACCGTCACGGCGACGGTGATCTGGATGGTGAGGCCGATGTCCCCGCCGTTGACGGCGGCGGCCTCGGTGGTGTTCAGCTCGGTCACGTTCTGCATGGTCGTGGCTTCCGGAAGGAGAGGGTACGAGGCGCCGGAGCGGGGCCGCGCGAAGGGCGACGGGCGGGCTGTCGCGGGGGACGCCCCGAGCGAGCTCGCGGGCGTCGGAAAACGTACGTCGGGGGTGCGGATGGAATATGGTCGGGAAACGTATCTGCAGGTACCCGCCGGAACGGGTCCGTCTTGCCGCTCCCGTCACATCGGCCCCTGGCGCGTCTCTTCGCCGGATCGGAGGGGAGGTCCGCGGCACGCGTCCGCAGACCGCGACGGCGAAGGCCCGCCGGGAGATCTCCGAGCGGGCCCGCGCCCCTCCCCGTTCCGCTCCCGGCCGGTTCCTGCCGCTCCCGTCACATCCGGTCCGGGGAGAGGGCCTAGCGGAGGTTGCAGAGCAGGCGGGCGGTGGTGGCCGGCGTGCGCCTTCCGCGCCCCTCGCTGGTCAGCGTCACGGTGCGGCCGTCGGGGCCGATGCCCACGCCCTCGCCCTGCTCCTCGCCCAGGGCGGTCAGGTCCACCCGCAGCGGGTCGAGCGCCGCCGTGGGGGAGAGCAGGTCGGCGGTGGGAAAGAAGAGCAGGGTGCGGTAGGTGCGCAGGGCCACCCAGCGCCCGTCCGGCGACGCGCCCGCGCCGGTGACGCGGTCGCCCGGCTGCTCCGGGGCGGGGGAGAGGACGCGGACGCGCTCCAGCCGCGCCGGCGCCGAGGGGCCGGCGGAGGGCGGGAGGCGGTAGACCTCCACGGGGGTGCGGTCGCCCTTGGTGACCAGGTGCACGCTCCCGTCGGGGAGCACGAAGACGGCCTCCGCGTCGCGCGGCCCGTCGGGCCAGACGGCGCGCAGCGCCTCCGCCGGCTTCGTGGCCGCGGCGCCGGGCTCCGGCTCGGGGACGCGCCAGATCACCACCTCGGGCCGGTCGCGGGCGTTGTCCCCCACGTCGGCGATGTAGACGCAGGTGCCGGCGGGGCAGGGTCCCACGGCCGCGTCCTCCCAGTCCTGGTTCTTGGCGCCCGACACCTTCACCCGCCCGGCGCGCGACCCGTCCGCCCGCAGCGCGAAGAGCTCGGGCCGCGAGCCGGAGTCCTCGTGCGTCCAGAAGATCCCCGGGTGCGCGCGCGACGGGGCGGCGGCGCTGGCCTCGGCCACCCCGGCGGGGAGCAGGATGCCGCGCGCCAGCACCCGGCAGGAGTTGGGGGGCACGTCGGCCTGGCCCACGTCGCTCCCCTCCTCGCCCCGGGGCGAGCAGGCGGCGACGAGCGCCAGCAGCACGGCGGTGCGGACCTTCTTCACGGCGGGGGCTCCACGGGCGGCTAGGAACGGCGGACCAGGATGGGGGCCCGGTGCGGCAGGCCGGCCGTGCCGGCGGAGTGCGGCGCGACCTGCGGGCGGCGGTAGTAGGTGCCGTCGCTGCCCAGCTCCCAGCGGTCGGGGCGGGTCAGCTCGCGCTCCAGGATCTCGTCCAGCCGGGCGCGGTGGGCGGGGTCGCGCACGGGCGCGGCCACCTCCACCCGGCGGGACAGGTTGCGGGTGCGCCAGTCGCCCGAGCCGATGAAGAACTCCGGGTCGCCCGCGTTCTCGAACCGGAAGATGCGCGAGTGCTCCAGGAAGCGGCCCAGCGTGCTGTAGACGCGGATGTTCTCCGACAGCCCCGGCACCCCCGGGCGCAGGGCGCAGAGCCCGCGCACCACCAGGTCGATGCGCACCCCGGCGCGCGAGGCCCGGTACAGGGCGGCGATCAGGTCGCGGTCGGCCAGGCCGTTGAACTTGGCCCGCACGTGCCCGCCGCGGCCGGCGCGCGCGTGCTCGGCCTCGCGCTCGATCAGCCCCAGGAAGCGGTCGCGCATGTGGTGCGGCGCCACCAGCAGGTGCTCGTACACCGGGTGCGGCGCGCCCCCCGTGATCACGTCGAAGAGCTGCGCCACCTCCTCGCCCAGCCCCGGGTCGGCCGTCAGCAGCCCGAGGTCGGTGTAGAGGGCGGCGGTGGAGGCGTTCAGGTTGCCGGTGCCCACGTACAGGTAGCGGCCGATGCCCGCCTGCTCGTGCCGCGTAACCAGGGCGATCTTGGCGTGCGTCTTCAGCCCGGGCAGGCCGTAGATGACGTGGATGCCCGCCGCGCTCAGCCGCCGCGCCCACTCGATGTTGCGCTCCTCGTCGAAGCGCGCCGTCAGCTCCACCAGCGCCACCACCTGCTTTCCCGCGGCGCTGGCGCGGCGCAGCGCCTCCACGATGCGCGACGCCTTGTTGGTGCGGTAGAGCGCCAGCTTGATGGAGGCCACCGCGGGGTCGTCCGCCGCCTCCAGCAGGAAGCGCTCTACGGTGGCCTCGAACGAGTCGTCGGGGAACGAGACCAGCACCTCGCGCTCGCGGAGGACGTCGAACCAGGGGCGCTCCTCGGCCGGGGCGGCGGGGCGCACCGGGGGCCAGTGCAGCTCCGGGAGCGGCAGGTTCGCCACCTCCTTCAGCGCGCTCAGGTCGATGGGGCGCTCCACGTCGTACACGTCGCCCTCGCCCAGGGGCGAGGGGCGGGCGCGGTCCTCGAACTGCAGCTCGGCCAGCAGCAGGCCGCGCACCTCCTGCGGCATCTCGCGGTCCACCTCCACCCGCACCACGGGGCGGAAGGGGCGGCGGCGCACCTCCTCCTCCACCGCGGCCAGCAGGTCGGCCACGCGGTCGCGCTTCAGCGACAGCTCGGCGCTGCGCGTCACGCGGAAGCAGTGGGCCGACTCCACCGCGGCGCCGGGGTACAGCTCGGCCAGGTGGGTGCGGATCACCTCCTCCAGCAGCGCCAGTCGCAACCCGTCGGGGCCCACCGGCACGAAGCGGGGAAGGTCGCCGGGCAGCTCCACCACCACGAGCTGGCGCAGCCCCGTCGCGGCGTCGCGGATCAGGGCCGCCAGCGCGGGGCGCAGGTTGCGGACGTGCGGGAACGGGTGGCCGGGGCCGGCCGCCACGGGGGTCAGCACCGGGCGCACCCGCTCGCGGAAGAACGCCGCCAGGGCGGCACGCTCCTCCTTCGTGGCCTCCTCGGGCGTCACCAGCTCCACCCCGTGCGCGCCCAGCGCGGGGAGCAGGTCCTCGCGCCAGAGGCGGTAGGCGGACTGCATCAGGCGCCGCGCGCGCACCCCGATGGCGTCGAGCTGCGCCCCCGGCTCCACCCCGTCGATGGTCGACTTGCGGCTCCCCTCGGCCACCTGCCGCTTGAAGCCGGAGACGCGGACGCGGAAGAACTCGTCCAGGTTGGCCGCGAAGATGGAGACGAAGCGAACCCGCTCCAGCAGCGGCGTCTCGGGCACGTCGCCCAGCGAGAGGACGCGGCGGTTGAAGGCCAGCACGCTCAGCTCCATGTTGAGCAGCGACCCCGGCGGCAGCTCGTCCTGGCCGTCGAGGGCGGGCGGCTTCACCGCCGGCTCCAGCGGGGGCGCCGCGTCCGGGTGCAGGCGCTCGCCCGCGTCCGCGTCGATCGCGGTCCGGGAGACGACGTGGAGGGCGGAGAGCGTCACCGGGTCGCGCAGGGCGGGCGACCCCACCGCCGCCAGCAGCTCGGCCAGGGGGATCCAGATCCACCCGGGGCCGCGCGGGTCGTCGGGCTCGGGGTCCACCCCCTCGGCCAGCCAGGTCTCCACCGCGGCGCGCTGCTCGGAGCCGGGTGCCGTGCCCAGCAGGCGCACGCGGGCGGTGGAGTCGTCGAAGCAGGCGCGCAGCACGCGGCGGCACGCCTCCTCGCCGCCGCCCTTCCCGGCGGGGATGCGCAGCACGTCGCCCTCGCGCCGCAGCGCCACGCGCCCGCCGGAGAACGCGACCACCGCCACGCGGCGCGAGGCCCGGATCAGCTCCTCCAGCGCGCTGGCCTCCATCTCCGCCAGGCGGGCGCGCAGCCAGGCGGGGCGGGGAAGGTCCACCGCGCGAAGCCCCTCGGCCTCCAGCGCGCGCGCCACCTCCTCGCCCCGCCACTCCCACCCCGCCTCCGCCTGCACCTCGGCCTCGAACGACTCCCCCGAGAGCGCGCCGCGGCGGAAGGAGATGGCGTCCAGCGCCACATCCACCCCCTCCGGCCCCCGCAGCAGCGTGCGGGTGGCCGCCGACTCGGCCGCCATCTGCAGGCGCGCGGGGTCCGCCAGCGCGCGCAGCAGCCGCGCCGGCTCCGAGGTGCCCGCGAAGAGCTGGGCGTCGTCTCCCCCCGCCACCCGCACGGTGGCCTCCACCGACGCGGCGCCGGGGCCGTTCACCGAGAGGCCGCACGCCTCCACGGTGAAGGTGCGGGAGCCGTCGGCGTGGTGGCGCACCCACGCCGAGGCGCCGCGCCGGGCCAGCTCGCCCTCGGCCGTGTCGTAGTGCAGGTCGCGGTAGGCGTCGGCGGTCGCGGCGGCGCCGGGGAGAACGGCGGCCGCCGCGCGCTCCAGCATCACGCGCGTGCCCGCCTGCAGCCGGCGCCCCCCGGGTGGACGTTCCATGTCCTCGCCGCCGCCCCTCAGAAGGGGACGCCCATCCGCACGTACAGGGCGTCCTTCTCACCCCGGACGTACGCGGCGCTCACCGTGCGCGTGCGGTCCAGGAAGGTGAAGAACAGCCCCCCGCCCCACGCGGTGTGCCACCCGCCCGGGGACGCGCCGTCCAGCCAGACGCGCCCGGCGTCGCCCAGCCCGAACACGCCCAGGTCGCCCTTCACCACCAGCTCGGCGCGGGTTACGGGAAGGCGCAGCTCGGCGCCGCCGTAGGCCGAGGCCTCGCCGGCGTAGCGCTGCGTGCGGTAGCCGCGCAGGTTCGCGTAGCCGCCCACGTACGCCGCCTCCTGCAGGGGGAAGCCCCCCCACACCCGCCGCCCCCCCGCCCGCAGCGCCAGCACGGGGCTCCACGCCGGCGCCAGCGAGAGGTAGGTGCGCGCCTCGCCCTGCGCGGCGCCGTACGGCTCCGGGAGCGAGGTGGCCGGGTACCCCGAGGCGCCCAGCCCCAGGTGGAAGCCCCGCCGTGGGAAGCCGATGGAGTCTCGCCGCTCCACGGTGACCAGGGCGCGGGCGCCCAGGTGCATGAAGTCGTCGCTCCCGGCGGGGTCGCCCACGTCCGCGGGGCTCCCCGGCACCGGCTCCGGGTCGGTGATGCGGAACGACGGCCCCACCTGCAGCTCCATCCCCCGCCCCAGCGGCAGCCCCACCAGCGCGTCGCCGGCGATCTCGCGCTGGAAGACGCGGTACAGCTCGGACTCGCCCACGGCGGGCGTCCGGTTCCCGTAGCCGTGGAAGCGCGTGACCGACAGCTCCGTCGCGCGGAGCTGGAAGCGGTAGTCGACGGGCGAGTTGACGCGGTTCAGCACCCCGTTCGCCTCCACCCCCCAGCGGCCGTGCTGCGGGGCGTAGAGCAGGCGCGCCCCCACCTTGTACTTGTACGGGTGGGTGCGGAAGCCGTAGCGCGTGAGCGTGGGCCCGCCCCCCACGATCACCCCCACGTTGGAGCGGTAGGTGGCCCACGGCGAGAACAGGGACCGCGAGCGGCCCCAGTCCCGCGGGGGGTTGGTCATGCGTCCGCGGGTCCACACCGGACCTTCCCACTCGCGCTCGCTCACCTCCGTCCCCGCCCCCCCCGCGAAGGTGTTGTCGCCGCGGTCGTCGTAGAACGCCGTCTTGGTGCCCCCGCCGCGCACGTGCGACAGGTCCTCCAGGCGGTCGTCGCCGCCGCCGCCCACCACGCGCACCAGGATGCTGCGCCCCACCCGCCCGCGCACCGTGGCGCGGTCGTCGCCGCCGTGCAGGTACACGCGGATCTCTCGCGTCTCGTCGGGAAGGAACCGGCGACGGAAGTAGGGGACGGGCTCGGCCACCCCGTCGCGCAGCCGGTGCAGGCGCACCTCCACGCTCCCGTCCTCCATCCGCTCCACGTCGGCCCACTCCGCCTTGTCCGTGGCCCGCACCTCGGGCTCCATGGCCATCAGGGCGTAGTAGCGGTCCGAGATCTCGGGGAGCAGGTCGCGCCGCGCCCGCAGCACGCGCTCCACGCGGGCGCCGCTCACCGCGTACCACTCCGGCGGCATCGACCGCACGGCGGCGGCGATGGCCTCGTCGGAGAGGCGCTCGCGCACGCGGAACGTCACCGAGTCCCACGCGGCGCGGGAGAGCTCGGGCAGGAAGCGGCGGTCGATGAACTGCGCGTTGGAGATCAGCCCCCAGAGCGAGGGGTAGCGCTCCTCGAAGGCCACGGCCTTGGGGGTGATCCTCCGCCCCACGGTGAGCAGGATGCCGTCGTAGTCGACCAGGGCGTAGTCGCGGTCGCGCGGCACGGCGCGCCACAGGTGCCCGCCGCCGGGCCGGTCGTAGCGCGCCCAGCGGTACTGGTCCTCGTGCCGGTCCCAGTCGTTCACCACCAGGTCCAGCAGGCGCCCCGCCAGGTAGTCGCGCACGTCCAGGCGCTCGTCCGGGTCGTCCTCCACCTCCTCCAGGAAGTCCTCGGCGCCCTGCAGGTCGTCGGATCCCGCGAAGCCGTCCCTGGGGCGCTCCTCCACGGTGCCCAGCATCCCCGCGAACGCCTTGCGGTGCTCGCCCAGGAAGGGGTGGTCGGGCATCACGAAGAGCCGCGGCGACAGGTGCAGCACCCCCACGGCCTGTGCCAGGTGGTAGGCCACCGGTCCCCCGCCCGGGTGCAGCGACGACGTCTGGTCCTGCAGCACCGCGTCCACCACCGTCTCCCGCAGGTCGCGCGGCAGGCCGGGGGTGAGCTCCTTGTCGAGCGAGCGGAAGGCGTACTCGCGCCCGTCGGCGCCGCGCATGCGCAGCGACATGGTCTGGTTGCCGCCGCCGCGCTCCAGCGGAGTGAGCCCCCCGGCGAAGGTGGTGGGGTCCAGCACCGGCACGCGCACGGGCGTGGCCCACACGTCGCGCCAGTCGTCGCCCAGCATGGCCGCGTGCAGCGGCCCGGCCCTGTAGCGCGCGCCCGCCGCCACCGTGGTGTCGCGCTGCGCCGCCGCGGGAGCGGCGAGCGCGGCGGCC
>JASLAX010000148.1 GCA_030146875.1 Longimicrobiaceae bacterium | reverse complement strand
CACTGGTGGGCCCGGTGAACTCCATTCGCCCACCGCCCTTGAGCAGCATCCTGCTCGCGCTGTGGATCGCCATCGCTGCGGTGCTGCTCGGGCGTCTGGCGTGGCGGCAGCTGAAGGTCCGGCGCATGCTGCGGCAGCGGCTCGAGGTGGCGGACGGGGCGGTGCTGGGCACGCTCGCTGAGCTGCGCCGCAACGCCGGCGTCTGGATGGCCGTGCGCCTGAGCGCCTCCGATGCCGCCCCCACGCCGCTGGCCCTGGGCTGCGCGGAGATCTGCGTGCCGCCCCGCTTTCTGGGCGAGATGGACCACGACCAGCAGCGCGCCGCCCTCGCGCACGAGCTCGCCCACCTGGTTTGGCGCGACCCGCTATGGCACCTCGCCGCCGCGGTGGTGAACGCGGTGCTCTTCTTCCAGCCCCTCAATCGCCTGGCGCGCCGCCGCATCCGCGAGTCCGCGGAGTTCCTGTGCGACGAGTGGGCGGCGCGGCAGACCGGTTCGCCGCTCGACCTGGCCCGGTGCCTGGCGCAGGTGGCTTCCTGGGTGGCGCCCGGCCGCGACCCCATCCCGGCCGGCACGCTGGCCATGGCCGAGGGCGGATCGTCGTTGCTGCGCCGCGTGGAGCGGCTGGCCGCGTGGCGCCCCTCCACGGAGCTGCCGGCCGGCATACGCGTGGCCGCCGCTCTTGCGGTGCTCGTCGCAGTGGCCGCTGTGGCGCCGAGCGTCACCGCCGGCCGCGAACGCCCGCTGGTGCGCGGCGAGTTGTCGCCGCCGATGGGGCGCGTGCAGGAGCACCTAATGGAGTCCACGAACCCCGACGAATCGCGCGCCTCCACCGAATTTCCGCGCGACCCCGCCAGCGCATTGTACCGCCAGGCGCGCGAAGCCGTTGGCGGCGACGACTTCGTTCCCGCCACACGGCTCTTCCAGCAGGTACGCCAGCGGCACCCGCGCAGCCGGTACACGCCGGATGCCATGTACTGGGAGGCGTTCGCGCGTTATCGCATTGGGGGGATAGATCAGCTGCGCACCGCGTTGGACGGAATCGAGGCGCAGCTCCGCGACCATCCGAGCGCCGCCACCCGCGATGACGCGCTGGAGTTGGCCGCCCGCATCCGCGGCGAGCTGGCGCGCGGCGGCGACGCCCGCGCGGCGCGGCGGGTCACCGCGCAGGCCGGCGAGCCGTGCGAGCGCGGCGGCGACGACGACAACCGCCTGGCCGCGCTGAACGCGCTCCTCCACATGGACGCGGAGCAGGCCGCGCCCATCCTGCGCCGGGTCCTGGCCCGCCGCGACGCCTGCTCGGAGAAGCTCCGCGCGCACGCCGTCTTCCTGCTGGCGCAGAAGCGCACCTCGGGCACGGAGGAGGTGATGCTGGGCATCGCCAGGGAGGACCCGAGCAGGGCGGTGCGGGAGGCGGCGGTGTTCTGGCTGTCGCAGGTGGGAACGGAGCGCGCGGTGGACATCCTCTCCGACATCCTCCGCACCTCCGCCGACCAGGGCCTGCAGGAGAAGGCGGTCTACGCGCTCTCGCAGCACCGCAGCGCCCGGGCGGGGCCGCTGCTGCGCGAGGCGGCGGAGCGGAACCCGAACCGCAAGGTGCGCGAGGCGGCCATCTTCTGGATCGGGCAGCGCGGGACGGCCGAGAGCGCGGAGTACCTGCGCACGCTCTTCGGGCGGCTGGACGACGCCGCGCTGAGGGAGAAGGTGCTCTTCTCGCTCTCGCAGACCCGGGAGAGCAGAGGCTTCCTGCTCGCGGTCGCGCAGGACGCGCGGCAGCCGGTATCGGTGCGGAAGCAGGCCATCTTCTCGGCGGGCCAGTCGGGGGTGCCGGTGGCCGAGCTGTCGGCGCTGTACGACCGGCTGGAGGGCCGCGAGCTGAAGGCGCAGGCGATCTTCGCGCTCTCGCAGCGCGGCGACCGGGCCGCCATCGACAAGCTGATCGACATCGTGCGGCGGGAGCGCGACGGCGAGCTGCGCAAGAGCGCGCTGTTCTGGCTGGGGCAGTCGCGCGATCCGCGCGCGGCGCAAATCCTCTCGGAGATCATCGACCAATGAGCGTGAACCTCACTCGCGCCGCCGCGCTGGCCGGGGGGCTCGTGGCCCTGCTGGCCGGGTGCGCCGGGGCGCAGGGCGGGCAGGCGGGGGGCGGGGTGGCCGCCCGGGTGTCGGCGGCGCCGGACGGAGAGGTGCGGATGCACTTCACCTCGCGTCCCGGGATCTGCGGCAACGTGGACGGCGACAACGTGATGATCGGGCGCACCGGCGAGCGCGGCCGCACCTGGAACGGGACCTGGAACGGCCAGACGCGAGAGATGGAGTGCGTCGAGGGGCCCGCGCACGTGCGGCTGCGGGTGCGGGGCGGGCGGGTGTCGGACGTGAGCGCCCGGATCGCGCGAGGCTTCCCCGCGGGGTCGGCCCGGGTGACGGACCTGGGGCGCGTTCCGGCCCGCGAGGCGGCCGGCTACCTGCTCGCGCTCGCGGAGCGGTCCGACGAGCGCAAGGTGGGCGGGGATGCCATCTTCGCGACCACGCTGGCCGACAGCGTGGACACGTCGCGGCATCTGCTCCGCATCGCCCGCGGCGCGGCGGTGCGGAACGACACGCGGAGCGCGGCGGTGTTCTGGCTCGGCCAGCAGGCGGGCGAGGAGGTGACGAGGGGCTTGGTCGGGCTGGTGGACGACGACGACCAGAGCCGCTCGCTGCGCGAGGCGGCCGTCTTCTCCCTCTCCCAGCGCCCGCGCGAGGAATCGGTGCCGGAGCTGATCCGCATCGCGCGCACGCACCGCGACAGGCACGTGCGCAAGGCGGCGCTGTTCTGGCTGGGGCAGACCGGGGACCCGCGCGCGGTGGCGCTGTTCGAGGAGATCCTGGAGAACTGACGCGGGCGGATGCTGCTGGGGATCCGGGGATCGGCTCACCGTCTTGTCGGAGCATACGAACGGGCAGCCCCAGCGGGCTGCCCGTTTCCGCGCCCCCTCCGGCCGACGCTTGCCGTACCGCCTCACCCCGCAGCATTCTACGAGCGCCCTCCTCTCCGCCCCCGACCAGACCCCCTTCAGGAGCCGCGATGGACTTCGCCCCCAGCGCCGCGACGACCCGGTACGTGGAGGCGGTGCGCCGCTTCGTGCGCGAGCGGATCGAGCCGGTGGAGGCGCGCTACTGGCGCGAGGTGCGGGGTGCGCACCCCGACGGCGACTGGCGCACGGGGCGCAGCGGTAGCCACGTCACACGGTATACTCGGTCGACAACTCTGCCTGTTTCAGCACGAGCTGGGTTGCGTCCTCAGAGAGGTCTGGTGGGTAGCCATACCGGGCCAATAGCCGACGGACATTCCGCCGGAGGTCTGCCCGGACACTCTCCCGCTGCGTCCAATCGAGCTTGGGCATCTTCTTGACCATCTCCACTAACCCGCGGGCCAGCTCGCGGAGCTGGTCGGATTTCATCACGTCTTTGGCCGACCCGTTCTCCGCTAAGGCGTCGTAGAACGCTGTCTCCTCTTCACTGAGGCCGAGCTCCTCCCCGTGTCGCTTCGCCTCGCGGACCCACTTCGCCAACTCCAGAAGCTGGGCGATCATTTGCGCCGTGGTGATCTGCTTGTTCGTGTAGCCGAGCATCGCCTTTTCCAGCGCCTCGCGGAACTTCTGGGCCTGCATGAGATTGGTCCGCTCGCTGATCCTGATCTGATCGGTCAGCAGCTTCCGCAGGGTCTCGAGCGCGAGGTTCTTCTGCTCCAGGGCCGACACGCGCTCCAGGAATTCGTCGCTGAGGATGTCCAGCCGCGCCGCATCGAGTCCGGCGGCGGCGAACAGGTCGATCACCTCGCCCGCGTCCACCGCGCCGCCGATCACCTGCCGCACGGCCGCGTCAATGTCGCGCGATCCGGGTTCTAGGCCGCTACCACCGGGCCTCGGCTCCGCTTCGTCTGCGAGGCGCTTGCGGATCATCGTCGCCACACGCTGGAAGAAGGCCAGGTGCGGCGAGATCTCTCGCGTCTCCTCCCGCGGTACCGCGAGCGCGAACGCGGTTGCTAGCCGCTTAACCATTCCGCGGAACCGCTGCCAGCCTGTCTCCTCCCCGATGTTGTGCTTCGCGTCCAGCACGTGGTCAATCGCGCGCAGGTAAACGCGCAGCACGTTCACCGGCTCCGCCTCCAGGGCCGCCGTATAGTCGCAGCCATGGAAGAACGCCCGGAGCTGCTCGAACGCCGACGTCATCGCCGGGATCGCCTCGTCCTGCAACTCCTTGACGGGCTTTTCGGCATCTCCTGTCGCGTTGGCGTACGTTGCCAGCGCGTCGGCCAGCGGATCGGCCAGTCCGATCAGGTCGACGACCAGCCCGCCGGGCTTTTCGCCGTACACGCGGTTCACGCGGGCGATCGCCTGCATCAGGTTGTGCCCGGCCAGCGGCTTGTCCAGGTACATCGTGTGTGCACTGGGTACGTCGAAGCCCGTCAGCCACATGTCTACTACGATCGCTACCCGGAAGTCGTCGGCCGGGTTCTTGAACCGGTCCGCCAACGACTTCCGTTGCGCCTTGCTCCGCACGTGCCGAGCAATGTGCTCGGGGTCGTCCGGCCCGCCGGTCATCACCACCTTTATCGCACCCGTCGCGTCGTCGTCATCGTGCCACGCCGGGCGGAGTTTGCGGATCTCGTCGTAGAGCCGGGCGGCGATGTCGCGGCTCATCGTCACGATCATCGCCTTGCCTTCCATCGCCGCGCGGCGATGCTCCCAATGCTCGACAACGAACTTTGCTACCCGCTCCAGCCGCTCGGGGGCGCCGTACAGCTCCTCCAGCGGAATGCGGATAATCGCTGGCGTCTCCAGCCCATCCTCGTCGCGGGTCGCGTACTCCGCGATCTTCGCCTCCGCGGCCTTCGCGCCGGCCTCGTCAATCGTCAGCTTTACGATCCGCGGCTCGTAGTAGATCGGCACCGTCGCGCCGTCAGCCACGGACTGGCGGATGTCGTACACGTCGGCGTAGTCGCCGAAGACGTGCCGGGTGATCCGGTCGCCCGACGTGAGCGGCGTGCCGGTGAACCCGACGAACGTCGCGTTCGGCAGTGCCTCGCGCATCCACCGTGCCCCCCCTTCGACGAACCCGTACTGGCTGCGGTGCGCCTCGTCGGCCATCACGACGACGTTCGCCCGTTCGCTGATCGTGCCGTGCGCCTCGGTGAACTTGTGGATAGTCGTAAAGACGACGCCGCCGCTCGCACGGTCGAGCAACTGCCGCAGGTGCTCGCGGCTGTCCGCCTGCACGGGGTCCTGCCGCAGCAGAGCCCGGCCCATCGCGAAGGTATCGAACAGCTGGTCGTCCAGGTCGTTGCGGTCCGTGACGATCACCACCGTCGGATTGGCCATCTCCGCCGCCCGCACGAGCGTGCCGGCAAGCATCAGCATAGTCAGGCTCTTGCCGCTGCCCTGCGTGTGCCAGACCACACCGCCCTTGCCCGCGGTTTCGTCATCCCTGCGGTCCGGCGTCTTGATCGCGCCGATGACGCTCGCTCGCGCCTTCCGCACCGCACGGAACTGGTGATAGCCCGCCACCTTCTTGACGATGTTCCCCCGCTCGTCCTCCTCGAACGTCACGCACGATCGCAGGTAGTCCAGCAGCGCCTCGGGGTTCAGCAGCTCGCGGATCAGCGCTTCCAGCGTCGGCTCCCCGCCCGCTGCCGGCCGCCACGGAGCGAACCGCTGCCGCCCGCTGGTGATGCTCCCCACGCGCGTCAGAAGCCCGTCGCTGGCGACCAGCAGCAGGTTCGGTACGAACAGGTCCGGCGCGACGGTCTTGTACCGCCCGAGCTGGTCGATTGCGGCGTCGAGGGTAGCCGCGGTGTTGGCGGGGTCCTTGAGTTCGATGACAACCAGCGGCAGGCCATTCACGTAAAGCACTAGGTCAGGCCGGATTGTTTTCCCGCTTGCCCCCGCGATGGTAAGCTGTCGGACGACGATGAAGCCGTTGTTGTCGGGGTTGTCGAAGTCGATAAGTCGGGCACGTCCGCCGCGCGTTTCTCCAGTCCTGGCGTCCTTATACTCGACGGGCACGCCTTCCGTCAGCAGGCCGTGTAGCCAGCGGTTTTTCTCGATCAGCGACGGGTGCGGCGCGCGGCTTAGAAGCCGTAGCACCTGCTCGCGTTCCTCGTGCGAAAGCTGCGGGTTGAGCCGTTCGAGTGCGTCCCGTACTAGCGTCCCGATGAGCCCGCCCGTCAGGCTCAGCCCCCCCTCCGCCAAATGCGCACCTTGACGCACCGCTGCGCCGGAGGCGGCAAGAGTGCCGATCGCGAACTCCTCGACAAAATTCTCCGTGAGAGAGCTGCTCACGACGGCTCCTCAGTCCCGGCGGGATTTGCCAAAATTTCGACGGTATCGTGATAGCGGTTTGGGTCGACAGCGTACATTAACTGGCTGGAGTATTCCAACTGACCGCAGAGGTCGATTAGACCGTACTCATCGTCTATCAGACGATCTCCTTCGGCCGTTCTGGGTTGCGGCGCCTGTTGCATCGCTGAGATGTACGCGTCCAGTTGAGCTTCTGCATCGGCCACCTCGAAAAGAACAGCAAAAACCTCCAATGCAGCTGCGCGTACCCCGTCTAGTTCACGCTTCTGTGGGATTGTTGCGCCCCCGACATGGTACTGGCCGTTCCGCACCTCATGATACCAAACAATCTCATCCTGTTGGCCAACGACTACGATCTGACGAGTCACGCATTCCTGAAAGAAGAAGTCGATCTTCGTGTGATAGTTGCTGAGCCACCGCTCCTTGTCCGTATTCGTGTACTGCCTATTGCCGCGCTGAATAGGGTGGAGGCCAAGGTAAGTCGTAATCGCCACCTCGATCGCGTTGTCGAACCCGATCATGGCGATGCGACGATCGAAATCTTCTCCAACCCGGTAGTGCATCTCGGCATGCAGCAAGATCTCAAACGGCCCGTATGCCCAAGGCTTCAGCTGGCGCATGATCCCTCACTCCGCCGCGACAGGAGCACTTGCACCCGCCCGCTCAGTAGCCGCGGTAGCAGGTAGTCTCGCAGGGCGGCAAGCTTGGAGGATTCGGCTGCCAGTTCTAGGCAAAGTGATAAGAGCGGTTCCGCGATGTTCTCGAACGCATTCACCACTGCATCGGGTGGCACGAGCGTCGCGATTTGTTTAGCAGCAACAGCACTCAGGCCGGGGATGGCGGCGCCCGTACCACGACGGCGCATCTCTTCCATCGTCGGTTCGGACGACAGCCAGAGGTACAGATAGCTCTGAGTAAGTGGGCCTCTGGCACGAATGCGGAACACGTGTTCGTTGATGCACATCCGATCGAAAGGAAAGCCCCGGCCCACCATCGACACGTGCGGTTGGAAGTCGCCCGGGCGGCCACCGTCTTTGTAGAGCAGTACGTCACCGTCCGATAGAACACCTTTCTTCATCGCCTCGAAGAACGCTTCGGGAACATACTTTATCTTTTCAAAGTCATATTCACCGATCCGCGTGATACTTTCGGCGCCAATGCTTGGAACGCCTGACGAGTAGCCACCAACGCCGCCCTTCGGTCGCTTGCCAGTCTCAATCGTCGTCGTTGCACCTTCGAGCGTGGTGACTTCCCACCCGTGCGGCACCTGACCGTAGGAACTCCCGACAAAGCGGTCGGGGAGTGCGGCGAATGCCTCGGGCGGCATGCTGGGGAAGGCCGTGGCTCCTGCGGCCTTTGCCTTTACCGGTTCGAAATCCACAAACCACGCCTTGAACATCGCCCGCGCGAGTGCCTCCAACGCCCGACCGGTGCGCCGGTTCTGATCGATCTTGTCGTCTAGGCCACCGAGGACGGCGGCGATGGCTTCCTGTTCTTTCATCGACGGCACGCGCAACTCACGCGGGTAGACCGCCGCGCGAGTTGTGGAGGGAATCGGCGAGCCATCGTCGATCTTCCCGAGTTCGTAATGAACCATCGCATAATAGAGCCAACGCATGTTGAGCGGTGACTTGGGTACTACGTAATACGCAGTGTCGATGACAAAAAACGGATTAGGCGAATAATGGATGCCGCGATACGCGCCCTTACGGCCCAAGATGATGCCTGGGCCGCTGGCGAGTGGTTGATCCGTCCAGCCAACGGGGCCGTTAGTGCCGAACACTCGCACTGGACCAGAAGCATCGGCATAGCCCCGAAGGCCCTTCCCGTATTCGAGGGTAATTTCGTTCCCCCAAGTTGAGGTTCGCCACTCACTCATCAGCGGCTACCTTGCGCAATTGTTCGCGGACCGTCGCTGTCAACCGCTCGCCCTGCGCCAACTGT
Source organism: Longimicrobiaceae bacterium (assembly GCA_030146875.1). Taxonomy (GTDB): domain Bacteria; phylum Gemmatimonadota; class Gemmatimonadetes; order Longimicrobiales; family Longimicrobiaceae; genus JASLAX01. Next base: position 23,394 of record JASLAX010000148.1, on the reverse strand, counting down.
TCCTCCAATTCAGCCATCAGTCGCGGGTACTTCTCGGCGAAGGGTTCAGCGTCGTCTTCCTGCTCTTCTGCGCCGACGTAACGACCGGGAGTGAGGACGTGCCCGTGGCTGGCAATCTCTTGGATTGTCGCGGGCATGGCGAAGCCGGGGGTTGGCGCGAACGACCAAGGACCGTGCTCGGCCTCAGTCCACCAATCCGGGGCGGGCTCGCCGCGCCAGCGGCGGTAGACGTACACGATTCGGCCTACGTCGGAGGTCGGCAGCGGGTCACCAGTGCCATCTACGACGTGACCGTCATTGTCGAGTAGATGCGTCCCCGCTACCTGCTCGTCCGTATCAACTCCAGTGAGCACGCGGACCACACGGGTCTGCATAGTGCCGAGCTTGCGCGCGTCGATGAAGAGCGTCTCGCCCGCTCGTCCGCCGGGACGGTTCGGCGTGCCGCGGCGGATATTCTTCCCGGTCTTGTCGCGGGTGAGGAACCAAAGGCAGACGGGAATGCCCGTGGTGAAGAACAGCTGCGCGGGTAGGGCGACGATGCAGTCGACAAGGTCAGCATCAACGATCTTGCGGCGGATCTCCCCTTCGATGCCAGTGTTGCTCGAGAGACTCCCGTTGGCCATCACAAAGCCTGCAACGCCGCCACCCCGGCCATTCGCGGGGGCGAGGTGATGGATGAAGTGCTGGATCCAGGCGTAGTTGGCGTTTCCTACGGGCGGATCACCGTAGGCCCAGCGTTTATCACCACGGAGAAGCTGGCCTGACCAGTCGCTGACGTTGAACGGCGGGTTGGCGAGGACGAAGTCCGCCTTGAGGTCGGGGTGCTGATCGCGGAGGAACGTGTCGGCCGGCTGCTCGCCGAGCCTGGCCTCGATGCCGTGGATGGCGAGGTTCATGTGGGCGAGGCGCCACGTCGTGGGGTTGCTCTCCTGCCCGAAGATGGACACGTCCGTCCGCTGGCCGCCGTGTGCCTCGACGAACTTTTCCGACTGGACAAACATGCCGCCGCTGCCGCAGGCGGGATCGTAGATGCGGCCCTCGTAGGGTTCCAGCATTTCGACGAGCACACGCACGACACTGCGCGGCGTATAGAACTCGCCACCCAACTTTCCCTCGGCAGCGGCGAACTTGCCGAGGAAGTACTCGTACACTCGGCCGAGCATGTCGCGAGCCTTCCCGCGGCTGCCCTTGAAGCCGATGTCAGCGATGAGGTCGATCAGCCCCTTCATCCTCACTGGCTCGATGCCGCGGCGGGCGTAGTCGCGGGGAAGCTTACCCTTGAGGCCGGGGTTGTCGCGCTCTACGGCGAGGATGGCGTCGTCAATCAGTGTGGCTATGTCGGGACGCGTAGCCTGATTCTGGATGTTCATCCACCGCGCCTCGGGCGGTACCCAGAAGACGCGCTCGGCGGTGTATTCGTCGCGGGATTCGAGCAGTCGATCGAGCTGTTCGCCCTTGATGCCTTCGTTCGTCAGTTCTGCGCGCAACTCCCCCCGACGATTTTCGAAACTGTCGGAGATGTACTTGAGGAAAAGCAGACCCAGTACGACGTGCTTGTACTCCGCAGCATCGACCTGCCCCCGGAGGGCGTCTGCGGCCTTCCAGAGTCGGTCTTCCAGATCGCTGTTCCCTACGTCGGTATTCGCCATCAAAGCTCCGGGTTATTGCCGTTTCGGGAGAGCCCCGCCGAAGTTGCAGAGTGACTCACTCTCGCCGAACGCCCGAGTTCTCGTTCGTATGGGTCGGTGTACCCAAACCGTGCGCCAACCCCCATGCCCGAGCCGGAAGAATGGGTCGCCCAGCGTCGTCACGCAACGCCAGGTCTGGCCGACGCTGTCGCAGCGCATGGCTACGATGAGGCTGCCGATATGGTTGAAGCAGGGGGCGCGTCCCGGATCTGCGTTGGCGAACGGCGAGTAAGCCAGAAATCTCCGATGACGGACGTGCCGGGGCAGCCCCCCAGCCGGCTGCTCGTTTCCGCATCCCGATTGCCGACGCTTGCCCTTCCGCCTCCCCGCGCAGCATTCTACGCACGCCCTCCTCTCCGCCCGCAACCTGACCCCATTCAGGAGCCGCGATGGACTTCGCCCCGAGCGCCACGACGACCCGGTACGTGGAGGCGGTGCGCCGCTTCATGCGCGAGCGGATCGAGCCGGTGGAGGCGCGCTACTGGCGCGAGGTGCGAGGTGCGCACCCCGACGGCGACTGGCGCACGTGGCGCATCCACCCGCTGGTGGAGGAGCTGAAGGCGCAGGCACGGGCGGAGGGGCTGTGGAACCTGTGGCTGCCGGACGCGGAGCTGGGCGCGGGGCTCTCCACGCTGGAGTACGCGCCCGTGGCGGAGGAGATGGGCCGCTCGTTCCTGGCGCCCGAGGTCTTCAACTGCAACGCGCCCGACACGGGCAACATGGAGGTGCTCTGGCGCTACGGCTCGGCGGAGCAGAAGCGGACGTGGCTGGAGCCGCTGCTGGCGGGGGAGATCCGCTCGGTGTTCTGCATGACGGAGCCGGACGTGGCCTCGTCCGACGCCACGAACATGCAGGCGACTGCGACGGTGGATGGCGGCGAGGTGGTGCTGGACGGCACCAAGTGGTGGAGCAGCGGCATCGGCGACCCGCGCGCGAAGGTCGCCATCTTCATGGGGCGCACGGCGGACGCATCCGCCGACCGCCACCACCAGCACAGCATGGTGCTCGTGCCGCTGGACGCGCCGGGGGTGGAGATCCTGCGCATGCTCCCCGTCTACGGGAGCTACGACGCGCCGCACGGGCACGGCGAGGTGCGCTTCACCGGCGTCCGGCTTCCTCTCGCGAACGTGATCGGTGGGCCGGGGATGGGCTTCGAGATCGCGCAGGGGCGCCTGGGCCCCGGCCGCATCCACCACTGCATGCGGTGCGTGGGGGCGGCGGAGCGCGCGCTGCAGCTGATGGTGGACCGGGGGATGTCGCGGACGGCGTTCGGCAAGCCGCTGATGGACCTGGGCGGCAACCGCGAGCGGCTGGCGGACGCCCGCATCGCCATCGACCAGGCGCGTCTCCTGACGCTCTACGCGGCGTGGAAGCTGGACGCTGTGGGGGCGCACGGGGCGATGACGGAGATCTCGGCCATCAAGGTGGTCGCGCCCAAGGTGCTGCAGCGCGTGGTGGACGACGCCATCCAGATCCACGGCGGCGCCGGCGTGTCCGACGACACCCCGCTCGCCGGCTTCTTCGCGCAGGCCCGCGCGCTGCGCGTGGCAGACGGGCCCGACGAGGTGCACCGCGGCGTGATCGCGCGCATCGAGCTGGCCAGGCGCGGCCACGGGCGGGGTGCGCCGTGAGCGCCCGCGTCTTCGTCACCGGCGGGGCGAGCGGGCTGGGGCGTGCGCTCGCGGAGCGCTGGGCGCGGGAGGGTGCGCGCGTCTGCATCGGCGACGTGAACGAGGCGCGCGGCGCGGAGACGCTGGCGCACCTGCGGACCACCGCGGCGGCGGACACCGACTTTGTGCGCTGCGACGTGACGCGGGACGAGGACGTGGAGGCCGCGCGCGACCGGCTGGTGGAGCGGTGGGGCGGGGTGGACGTGGTGATCAACAACGCGGGTGTGGCCGGGGCGGGCGCGATCGAGGACGTTACGATGGACGACTGGCGGTGGATCGTGGAGATCAACCTGCTGGGCGTGGTCCGCGGCTGCCGCGTCTTCACGCCGGTCTTCAAACGACAGCGGGCGGGGCACTTCGTGAACGTCGCGTCCATGGCGGGGTTCATGGACGTGCCGATGATGAGCAGCTACAACGCCAGCAAGGCGGCCGTCATCTCCCTCTCGGAGACGCTGCAGATCGAGCTGGCCGGGTGGGGGATCGGCGTGACGGTCGCCTGCCCGTCCTTCTTCCAGACCAACCTGGCGGAGTCGCTGCGCGCGACGGAGCCGCGGTTGAGGGCGATCACCGAGCACCTGCTCGCGCGCCCGGGGCTCTCCGCGGCGGACGTGGCGGACCGGGTGTACGCCGGCGTCCGCCGCGGCGACCTGTACGTGCTGCCCCACGTGGAGGGACGGCGCGCGCTGCTGCTGAAGCGCCTGCTCCCGCGCCGCCTCTACGCGTCCATGCTGCGGAAGCAGACGCGGAGCTTCCTGGGCGACGGGCCGGCCGCGGAGGGCGCGGGGTGAGCGCGGCGACTTCCGTCGAGGACCGTGCCGGCGCCGTGCGGCCGGGCGAGGCGCTGGACGTGGAGGCGGTGCACGCCTGGCTGGCGGAGCGCGTGCCGGAGCTGGAGGGTGCGCCGGAGGTGACGCAGTACGCGGGCGGCGCATCCAACTGGACGTACCGCCTGCGGTACCCGCGGCACGACCTGGTCCTCCGCCGGCCCCCGGCGGGGACGCGGGCCCGGTCGGCGCACGACATGGCGCGCGAGCACGACGTGCAGGCCGCCCTGCGCCCCCTCTACCCGTACGTGCCGCGGATGGTGGGCCTCTGCCGCGACGAGTCGGTGATCGGGGCGGAGTTCTACGTGATGGAGCGCATCCCCGGCGTCATCCTTCGCCGCCGCGTGCCCCGGGGCGTGGAGCTGGACGAGGAGCGGACGCGCCGCCTCTGCATCTCCCTCATCGATCGCCTCGTCGACCTGCACGCGGTGGACGTCCGCGCCGCGGCGCTGGAGACGCTGGGGCGCGGACCCGGGTACGTGCGCCGCCAGGTGGACGGGTGGTCGGACCGCTACGAGAAGGCGCGGACGTGGAACGTGCCGTCCTACCGCCGCGTGCGCGACTGGCTGAAGGCGAACGCGCCGGATGACGTGGCCGCCTGCGTGATCCACAACGACTGGCGCTTCGACAACGTCGTCCTCGATCCCGCGGATGCGACGCGGATCGTGGGGGTGCTGGACTGGGAGATGGCGACGATCGGGGACCCGCTGATGGACCTGGGCGGCGCGCTGGCGTACTGGGTGCACGCGGACGACCACCCGTTGATGCGCTCCACCCGCCGTCAGCCCACCCACCTCGCCGGCATGCTGCGGCGCGAGGAGGTGGTGGCGCACTACCTGGACCGCACGGGGCTGAAGCCGGCGAGCTGGGCCTTCTACGAGGTGTTCGGCCTCTTTCGCCTGGCCGTGATCGCGCAGCAGATCTACTACCGCTACCACCACAAGCAGACGCGGAACCCGGCCTTCAAGCGGTTCTGGATCCTGATCAACTACTTCGACTGGCGCTGCCGCGGCCTCATCCGCCGCGCCGGTCGGGGATGACGTCCCACCCCGCTCTCCACCCCGCTCCTCCGTCCCATGCCCGCTCCGCGCTCGTACCTGTTCGTCACCTTCGAGGGCGGCGGCAACGTTCCGCCGGTGCTCGGCCTCGCCCGGCGCCTGGCGGAGCGGGGCCACGACGTGCGCGTGCTGACCGAGCCGTGCCTCAGGACGGCGGTGGAGGAGGCGGGGGCGCGCTTCGTCCCGTTCACCCGGCACTTCACCCGGCGGGAGCGGACGGAGGACCTGATCGGCGACTCCGCGGCGCGGACGCCGATCGGCGCGCTGAAGCAGACGTTCGCCAACCTGGTGTTCGGCCCCGCGAGCATCGTGGCGGAGGAGACGCGCGCGGCGATGGAGGGCGAGCCGCCGGACGTGGTCGTGGCGGACGCGCTGATGCCGGGGGCGCTCGTCGCGGCGGAGGCGGCGGGGATCCCGCGCGTGGTGCTCTTCCACATGCCGGAGTACCTGCCGGGGCCGGGGCGTCCCGCGGCGGGGCCGGGCTTCCTCCCGCGGGCGGACGTCCTCGGCCGGCTCCGCGACGGGCTGATGACGCGTGTCTTCCTGCGCGTGCTGGCGGGGAGCCTTCCGTCCTACAACGACGCGCGCCGCGCCCTCAGCCTCACTCCGCTCGGCGACGCGCGGGAGCTGGTCGGCCAGTACCACGCCGCGGACCTGCGCCTGATCCAGACGTCGCGGGAGTTCGACTTCCCCATCACGCCGCCGCCGCCGAACGTGCGCTACGTTGGGCCGGTGCTGGACGATCCGGACTGGGCTGGCGGGTGGAAGGACCCGTGGCCGGCGGACGACGCCCGCCCGCTCGTCGTCGCCAGCCTCTCCTCCACCTTCCAGGACCAGCGCGACGCGCTCCGCCGCATCATCGCGGCGCTCCGCGGGCTGGACGTCCGCGCCCTGGTCACGCTCGGCCCGGCGATGGCGGGCGAGCGCTTCGACCTCCCGCCGAACGTCGTCGCCGTCCCGTCCGCCCCGCACGCGCTCCTCTTCCCCCGCGCCGCCGCCGTGGTGACGCACGCGGGCCACGGCACCGTCATGCGCGCCCTCGCCAGCGGCGTTCCGCTCCTCTGCCTGCCCATGGGCCGCGACCAGGACGACAACGCCGCCCGCGTGGTCGCACGCGGCGCGGGCCTGCGCCTGCGCCCCTCCGCCAGCCCGCCGCGCATCGCGTCCGCCGTCGGGCGCCTTCTCCACGAGCCGGGATTCAGGGCGAACGCCGAACGTCTCGGCCGCATCATCCGCGACGACGTGGCCGCGGACCGCGGGGTGGCGGAGCTGGAGGCCGTCGCGCGGAAGTAGACCACCCGGCGGGCCTCCTCCGCGTCTCGGCGTCCTCCGCGTCTCCGCGTGAAAAGACGTCGCCGCGGCACGCGCGGAAGTCGCCCCGTCGCCCGGGTGCTCGATCTCTCCGATCAGAGCGGCCGGACGGCGTCCGCCAGCTTCCCCGTCGCCATCAGCTCGCGAAGCTCGTCGGCCAGGCGGGCGCTCTCCGCCACGGTCTTTCGCCACGCGGCGATCCGCTCCGCGTCCCCCATCCGGTAGAAGTCGTTGCGGTCCGGGATCTTCCGGTTCGGCAGCGTCGCCACGAACTCGTCCGTCGGCGTCAGGAGCAGCGCCCGGCGGAAGTTGGCCCAGCGCGTCCGCCGCCACCGCAGCGACTTGTCGAACCATCCGGGCAGGACGTGCGAGGAGAAGTGCGGGTACAGGACGAGCCCCTCGCCCGGTCCGTACGCCAGGTCCAGGTGGTAGTCCAGGACCCCGCCGTCGCGGTGGATGCCGGCCGCCTCGGGAATCGGCACGCCCTGCAGCACGAGCGGGATGGAGCCGGTGGCGAGCAGGGCGGGGCGCAGGTTCTGCCGCGTGAGGCGGACGTGCGTGGTGGGGAGGTCGGTCAGGTACGCGAAGGGCGAGTCGTCGCCCGCGGTGTGGAAGATCACGCGCCGCATCTGCAGCGCCAGCGTGCGGCGCGAGACCAGGTTGCCGGCGGCGGCCGCCGCCATCGCCAGCATCTGCACGGGCGCGCGCTCGCTGGCGGCCAGCCCGCGGCACTCGGCCGTGATCACGTGCACCCGCGCCCACGGGTGCGAGAGGATGTCGTCCTCCCCCGTCTCGCCCAGCGTCCCGTCCACCACCGCCGCGATGGTCCGCGTGACCAGCGAGGGCGGCGGCCGCCGCGGGTACCTCTGCTCCACGTACCCCTCCCGCAGCCGCTCGATGGCCGCCGCGGGGTCGCGCAGCGCCAGGCACGCCGTCCGCCAGCTCCCGATGGAGGCGCCGATCAGGTGCAGCGGCCGCGTCCGCGGCGCGTTCAGCAGCTCTCCGAAGAGGAAGCGGTCCAGCCCCTCCAGCACCAGCCACTTCGGCCCGCCCGCCGCGCCGGGGACCACGTCCACGTCCTCCGCACGGAGCCCGCGCTCGCGCAGGATGCGGAGCGCGTCGGGGCCGGCGCGGAGCGAGAGGGCGCGGGGTCGGGGCACGGTGGTCGGTCTCCGGGGCGAGGGCGCCGCCCGCCGCGGAGGGCGGCGGGACGGAGACAGACTCCGTGGAGGACGGACGAGGCGCAAGAGCGAGCCCCCGCGCCGGGTTCGACCGGCGCGGGGGCGCTGTGCTCGGGGCTGCTGAGGCGCGATCTACTTGTTGACCTGCTGGCCCACGTAGTAGCCGGCCGCCAGCACCACCAGCCCCACCCCCAGGAAGACCACCAGGGGTACGCCGCCGTCGATCTCGGCAGCCTCGCTCGCGGCGAGCGGGGTCAGGCCGTGCAGGGAGAGAGTCCCGGAATCCATTCGCTACGCTCCTCGGTCGTGGTGACGGCTGCCCGCGGGGGCCGGTCAGTTCACGGAGTCCTTGCCCATCATGTAGCCGAAGGCGAAGATCGCTCCCCACATGCCCAGGGCCACCACGATGGGGATCGCGCCGCCGTCCACCGCCGCCATCTCCGCCACGTCGAGGTCTACGACGTGGCACCGGTTGGTGTCAATCATGGTCGTGCTCCGCTCGGGGGGTTCGCGCAGGGGCCGGGGCGGCCCCCGCCTTCCGGCCCTACTTGTACAGGATGACGATGCAGCCGCCGATCACCGCCCCGACGGCCACGCCGATCAGGAACGCGGTGAGGATCTCCCCGCCGTTGGTGCCGGCCAGCTCCGCGCCGTGCAGCGGCGTCACTCCGAAGTCGCCCGTGCTCATGGTCGTGTCTCCCGTCAGCGGGTGACGATGTCGTAGACCATGTGCACCACCAGCGCGCCCGCGACCATGCCGACGGCCACGCCGGCCACCAGGGCCGCCGCCAGGATGATGGCGCCCCCGTCCGTCGCCTGGATCTCCGTCGCGCCGAGTTCGTCGAGGCCGAATCGCATCACGTCCATGTCACACCTCCGGGTGGGGTGTCGTGGGGGGCGGCTCGCCCGCTCCCCCGGTTCGCGCGCGGGACGTTCGCCCCGCGCGCGGTCTACCGGGCTCCGTCCGGACCGCCGGTCAGCTCGTGACGTACCAGATCACCGCGCGGGTGATGAGCTGGTTGGCGATGGCGATGGCGGTCAGGTTCGGATCGCTCCCGCCGCTCAGGAGCTGCGTCTCGGCGGCGTCCAGCTCGACCAGGTCCTGCTCGTGGATGGCGGTCATCTCGGTCTCCCTTCCGGCGGCCTCGGCCGCCCTGCGGCTGGTTGGTGGGTGCGGACGCTCAGTTCGTGGCGATCACGTAGTTGACCGAGACGCCGGCCGCGGCGGCCGACGCGATCACGATCACCCCGATGATCAGGATGGGCAGCCCGCCGCACGTGCCCCGCATCTCCATCGCGTTCAGCTCCTCGACTCCCGGTGCGAGCGTAACCATGTCGATGCTCTCTCGTTGGTGTGGAACGCGGGGGCGGCGGGCGCCGCCCCCGGCCGGCGTGCTACTCGACGTACTTGGCGTACACGTAGCCCACGGCGATGCCGATCCCGATGCCGATCACGATCCCCAGCACCAGCCCGCCGCCGTCCGTCTCCGTCATCTCGATCGCGCCCATCTCCTGGACTCCGAATGCGCTGGTGCTCATGGTCGTTCTCCCGTTCGTGGTGGCGTGGTCAGACGGACCAGCTGCGCCCGCCGGCGGGCTCGGAGGGCAGGAGCGCCGGCGTGGGCTCGGGCTCGCTGCCGCCGTGGGTCTGCCGCGCCTCGCCGGCGGTGAGCTCCGTCAGTCCGGGCAGGTCGGTGCGCATGGCTCGTCGTCGTCTCGGGGTGCGCCGCGGGAGGTGGGTCCGTCCCGCGCTTCGATGGCCAACGATACGGGCGGCGCCGCGGGGGCTCCACGCGAACCGGACGGGCGGGGCCACGTGCCGGACGAGCGGTCGGGAGGCGCGGGCGAGCGGGCGGGGAGGCGCCGACGTCGGGGCGGGCGGCGACCGCGTCGGCGCCTTCGGAGGACGGCGGAGAGCGTCGGAGAGCGTCGGAGAGCGTCGGAGAGCGTCGGACGGCGGCAGCACGCGTTTGGCCGCGCGCGGTCGGGGCGGAGGACGGGTCGATGCGCGCTCGTAAGCGGCCGGCCGCCGGCGATCGGATCGGGGACGCGGGGCCCGCAGACGCTTGCTGTCGAATCCAACCCTGAATAGCTTGGTGGCAACCTTACGTTTCCCGTCGTTTCCGCCGCCTCGTCCCCCGCTGGAGGAGCGAGCCCGCATGCCGACCGATCCGGTCCGGATCCCGGTTCCCGCCGTCGCCCCCGCGTCCACGGCCGCAGACGCCGACGGACGCTCCTCGTCGGCCGCGTTCCGCGCGGCGCTCGCGGGGTGGTTCGCCGTCTCCGCGCTGGTCCGCTTCTCCGAGCTCCGCGGCGTGCCGCTCCCGGGCGGCGGGTCGGTCTCCGTCGGCGCCGCGGCGCTGGCGGCGCTGCCGTTCGCCGTCGTCTCCTGCGCCGTGCTGTGGGCGGCCGTCGCGCTCACGCGCCGCCACCCGCTGGGCCGCGGGGCGGGGCTGCGCCCCGTGGCGGCGCACGGAACCGCCGCGGTGGGGCTGGCGCTGGCGGACTACGCGCTGAACGCCACGGTCGATGCCGCCCTGGGCCGCGGCGGCGCCGCCTGGTACTCGTACCTGCTGACCAACCTGGCCGCCTACGCGCTCCTCGCCGGGCTGGCCCACGCGGTGGACTACGCCCGGCGCCTGCGCCAGAAGGAGGTCGCCGAGCTTCGCCTGCAAGGGGAGCTGGCGCGCGCGGAGCTGGCGCGCACGCAGGCGGAGCTCCGCGGGCTGAGGCTGGAGCTGAACCCGCACTTCCTCTTCAACGCCCTGCACGCCGTGTCCTCGCTCCTGCGCCGCGACGCGGACGGGGCCGAGCGCGTCCTGCTCCGCCTCTCCGACCTGCTGCGGCGCGCGCTGGGCTCCATCCGCACCCACGAGGTGTCGCTGGAGGAGGAGATCGAGACGCTGCGGCCGTTCGTGGAGATCGAGCAGGTGCGCTACGGCGCCGCGCTGCACGTCTCCTGGGAGGTGGAGGAGGACGCGCTGGACGCGACCGTGCCCCACATGATCCTGCAGCCGCTGGTGGAGAACGCGGTGAAGCACGGCCTCGGGGCCCGCGGCGGGGCGGGGCGGATCGTCGTGCGCGCGTCGGTGGACGGCGGGCGGCTCGTGCTGGAGGTGGAGGACGACGGCGTGGGCCCCTCCGCCGGCGCGCGGACGAGCGGGACGGGCGTCGGAATGCCGAACGTGGCGAGCCGCCTCCGCCAGACGTACGGCGCCGAGGCGGCGGTGGAGCTGCGGGCGCGGGAGGGCGGGGGAGCGGTGTCGCGCGTCGTCATCCCGCTGGACGGCGGCGAAGCGGGCCGGGCGGCGGCCTCCGCCGCCGGGGGGACGTCCTCCCTCGGCGCGGCGAGCGCCGGGACGGAGGCACGGCCGTCATCGTCGATTCGTCCGGTCGAACCCGCCCGGCGGGGGGGACGGCGGTGGGCGCGGGCCGCGATTCCCGTCGTGGGCGTGCTGCTCGCCTGGATCCCGTTCTACGACGAGTACGCCAACCGCACCCTTCCCGGCGGGAGCGGCGTGCCCCCGGCGCTCGCGGTCTTCGGCAGCCTGTACGCGGCCGCCAGCGCCGTGGCGATGGTGTACGCGGCCTTCTACGTCGCCCGCAGGTTCCCGCTCGGCCGCGGCGCCTGGCGCGCGGGGCTGCGGGCGCACGCCGCCGCCGGCCTGGGGGTGGCCGGGCTGATCTGGACGAGCAAGCTGGCCTCGCGCTGGGTGCTGGGCTACCGCGCCCCCGCGCTGCTGCTGGGGGACGCCGCCTCCGTCCTGCTCGCCAACCTGTTGCTCTACGCCGCCTTCGTGGGCGTGGCGCACGCGGTGCACTCCGCGCGGCGCTTCCGGCAGAAGGAGGTCGCCGAGCTTCGCCTGCAGGGCGATCTGGCGCGCGCGGAGCTGGCGCGCACGCAGGCGGAGCTCCGCGGGCTGAAGCTGGAGCTGAACCCGCACTTCCTCTTCAACGCCCTGCACGCCGTCTCCTCGCTCCTGCGCCGCGACGCGGACGGCGCCGAGCGCGTCCTGCTCCGCCTCTCCGACCTGCTGCGGCGCGCGCTGGGCTCCGTCCGCACCCACGAGGTGTCGCTGGAGGAGGAGATCGAGACGCTGCGGCCATTCGTGGAGATCGAGCAGGTGCGCTACGGCGCCGCGCTGCACGTCTCGTGGGAGGTGGAGGAGGACGCGCTGGACGCGACCGTGCCCCACATGATCCTGCAGCCGCTGGTGGAGAACGCGGTGAAGCACGGCCTCGGGCCCCGCGGCGGGGCGGGGCGCATCGTCGTGCGGGCGTCGGTGGACGGTGGGCGGCTCGTGCTGGAGGTGGAGGACGACGGCGCGGGCCCCTCCGCCGGCGCGCGGACGAGCGGGACGGGCGTCGGCACCGCGAACGTGGCGAGCCGCCTCCGCCAGATGTACGGCGCCGAGGCGGCGATGGAGCTGCGGGCGCGGGAGGGCGGGGGAGCGGTGTCGCGCGTCGTGATCCCGCTGGACGGCGGCGGGGCGGGGCGCGCGACGGCGACCGCCGCGCGGTGGACGGCGCCGGTCGCGGCGGGGGCCGCGTGAGCCCCCTGCGCGTGCTGGTGGTGGACGACGATCCCCTCTCGCGCGAGCGGATCCGCTCGCTGCTCCAGGACGACGCCGAGCTGGAGGTGATCGGCGAGTGCGGCGACGGACGGGCGGGCGTGGAGGCCATCCGCCGCGAGCAGCCCGACCTGCTCTTCCTGGACGTGCAGATGCCGGAGCTGGACGGCTTCGGGGTGGTGGAGGCGATCGGGGCGGAGCGGATGCCCGTGGTGGTCTTCGTCTCCGCCTACGTGGAGTTCGCCCTGCGGGCGTTCGACGCCTACGCGCTCGACTACCTGCTCAAGCCCTTCGCCGCGGACCGCTTCGCCCTGGCGCTCGCGCGGGCCAAGGAGCAGGCGCGCCTGCGCGCACCCGGCCAGGACGCGCGCATCTCCGCCCTCGCCCGGCACCTGGCCGGCGACCCCGCCGCCTACCCGGAGGTCCTGGCGATCAAGGCCGGCGGGCAGTACGCCTTCGTGCGGGTGGAGGAGGTGGACTGGGTGGAGGCCGACGGCAACTACGCCCGGCTGCACCTGGGCGCGGCCACCCGCATGATGACGCGCACCGTGACCGAGCTGGAGACCCGCATCCTGGACCCCGCCCGCTTCGCCCGCATCCACCGCTCCACCATCGTGAACCTCTCCCGCATCGTGGCCGCCGAGCCGCTCTTCCACGGCGACCTCTCCGTCTCGCTGCGCGACGGCACGCGGCTCACCTGCTCGCGGCGGTACCGGCACAACCTGGAGGCGCGCGTCTTCTTCACGAGCTGACGGCGCGCCGGCGAACGGAGGAGGGCCCGCGGACGACGAGTCCGCGGGCCCCTTCCTTCCTGGCGGCGCCGACGCCGCGACGTCCCTACCGCGAGACGATGAACGCCCCCAGCAGGCGCAGAACCGAGGTGATCACGCCCGTGTCGGGAAGGATCGGCTCGCTGCCGCCGTCCACCGCCGCGGCCTGGGCGGGCGACAGCTCGGTGAATCCCGGATCGACGAGGTCTCGCATGGCTCTTCTCCGGAGCGGGGCGGCGCGACGGCCGCCGCGGGTTCTCAGGGAGCGGGGAGGGGACGGGCGGTCACTCTCCGCCGCCGAAGGCCCCCAGCAGGCGGATCAGGGAGGTGAGCACGCCGCCGTCGGGCGGATCGGCGGACTGGCCGCCGCCGGTCTGCGCCGCCTCGCGCGGGGTGAGCTCCACGAGGGCCGGATGGATGGGCTTCTGCACGTGTGCCTCCGGGTAGGGCGGCGGCGCCGGGGCGCCGCCGGTGGTCGGGCCGGCCGCAAGCCGGCCCGGATGCCGTCGGGGATCGCGGGCGTCCCCTCCACGGTACTTCGGACGGCTGCGGGTGACAAGGATCTCGCGACCACGATCCTTACCCTTGCCGCCACCTCACGTCGGAGGATGCCGCGCCGCGCCGGACGGCGCCACCGCCCCCGGACGAGCGGGACCGAAGTCGGGGCGAACGGGTACTCGGGCGTGACAGGCGGGCGTGGGTGCCGTGCGCCCGTTTCCCCGCGGCATGCCTTTCGCGCCGACCGCCGGGGTGGCCGCCGGTCCGGTGACACGACGACAACCGATGGAAGATCGACAGTGGTAATCGCGACTGCCCTGCTCACCGCGGCCGCCCTCAGCGGGGGGCTCCTGGTGCGCCGCTTCATGAACCCGCCGTGCCCCCGGTGTGGGGCGCGGGACTGGGACCGCGGGCTCTGCCGGCCCCTCCTGCTCTGCCGCCGCTGCGCGACCCGCTGCGACCGGCAGATGCGCTGCCACAACTAGGGCCGCGGCAGCGGCTTGGCGTCGCCCTCCGCGCCACCCTCGCGCGCTCCGGGGATTGGTGTTACCATATGGGACAGGGTCTCTCGCGAGACCATCTCCGGCACGGCCGGAGCGTCGCACGGCCGGGCCGAACCTTTCGGTGACGTTCCCTGGACGAGATGGAGGAGCCAATGCGGAAGCCGGTAAGCAAGCACGCGCTGCGTCGAGCGATGGAGCGGGCCCAGGCCGAGGGGATCGTGGCGTGGGAGGACCCCACGGGCACCGTCGTCGACCGGATCTGGCACCTGATCGAACGAGAGGCCATCCCCGGCGCCCGGCGAAAGCCCGTGGACCGCGACTCCATCCGCACGGCGGCGCCCGCGGGGGCCTGACCCTGCGCCGCACGCGACCCGGCGTGACCCGACCCGGGCGAGCACGCGAAGAGAGCCCCGAGCGACGCCGGGGCTCTCTTCGCGGGGAGCTCCTCTTCAACCTCTCCTTCCTGGCGGTCGCCGCACTCCTCCTCGCCTTCGCGACCTGGACCGTACTGGACCTCCCCGCCTTCGCGGTGCGCCCCATCTGGCTGGGGCTGGTGCTGATGGGGCTGGACGTCCTGGTCTTCGTGGGGCTGGGGAGCTACCTGATCGACCGGCTGGTCGTGCGCCCCGTCTCCGACGCCGCCTCCGCCGCCGAGGCCATCGCCGGCGGCGACTTCCAGCGCCGCGCCGTTCCCGGCGAGACGCGCGAGATGGCGGCGCTGGCCGGCGCGCTGAACCGCCTGACCGATCAGCTCCTGGAGAACCAGGCGCGCCTCTCCGAGAACGTCCGCTCGCTCGACGAGACCAACCGGATCCTGCTGGCCACCCAGCGCGACCTGGTGCAGGCCGAGAAGATGGCGTCCGTGGGGCGCCTGGCCGCGGGCGTGGCGCACGAGGTGGGGAACCCGCTGGGCGCCCTGCTGGGCTACGCCGCCCTGCTGCGCCGCCGCGGGGTGGACCCCGAGCTGCTGGAGGGGGTGGAGCGCGAGACGCGCCGCATCGACCGCATCGTGCGCGGGCTGCTGGAGTACTCGCGCCCCCTGCCCGTGCAGCGCGAGGCGGTGGACGTGAACGCGTCCGTGCGGCGCGTGGTGGACCTGCTGCGCGACCAGGGGCGCCTGGCCGGGGTGGAGCTGGTGCTGCGCCTGGGCAACGACATGCTCCCCGTGCGAGCCGTTCCCCACCCCCTGGACCAGGTCTTCGTGAACCTGCTCTCCAACGCCGAGGCGGCGCTGGGGGGGCACGGGCGCATCACCGTCGCCACCCGCACCGAGCGCTTCACCCCCGAGCGCGTGGTCCCCCCGCGGCGCAGCGACGACCCGCCCGGCGTGTCGTACGCCCACCTGCGGCGCCCGCGCTACGTCTCGGCGCGCGAGGGCACGCTGATCGAGCCCGGCACGCAGGTGGTGCGCGTGGTGGTGGCCGACGACGGCCCGGGGATCCCCAAGGAGCAGATCGAGGCCGTGTTCGACCCCTTCTTCACCACCCGCGCGCCGGGGCAGGGCACCGGGCTCGGCCTTGCCATCGTGGCGAGCACCGTCGCAGACTTCGGCGGCCGCGTCGAGGTCTCCTCCGCCGACGGCGGGGGCGCCGCCTTCACCCTGACCCTCCCGGCCTACCTGGTGGACACGTGAGCGAGCGCCGCGTCCTGGTGATCGACGACGAGGAGGGGCTGCGTCACATCCTGCTCCTGATCCTGCGCGAGGAGGGGTACGACGTCGTGGTGGCCGACGACGGCGAGACCGGGCTGCGCATGGCGTTGGCCGACGCCCCGGACCTGGTCCTCTGTGACATCCGCATGCCGCGCATGGGGGGGCTGGAGTTCCTCTCCCGCTACCAGGAGGCGGGGGGCACCGGGCTGGTGGTGATGATGAGCGCCTACGGCACGCTGGACACCGCCGTGGAGGCCATGCGGCAGGGCGCCTACGACTACATCTCCAAGCCGTTCAACGCCGACGAGGTCATCCTCACCCTGCGCAAGGCCGAGGAGCGCGAGAACCTGCGGCGCGAGGTGGCGCGCCTGCGCCGCCAGGTGGGCGAGGTGGCGGGGTTCGAGGGCGTGGTGGGCGCCTCCGCCGCCATGAAGGAGGTGCTGGACCTGGCGCAGCGCGTGGCGCCCTTCCCCTCCACCGTGCTGCTGACGGGGGAGAGCGGGAGCGGCAAGGAGGCCGTGGCGCGCGCCATCCACCGCGTCTCACCGCGGCGCGACCGGGCCTTCGTGGCGGTGAACTGCGGCGCCATCCCCGAGAACCTGCTGGAGAGCGAGCTCTTCGGGCACGAGAAGGGAGCCTTCACCGGCGCCGACCGCGCCCGCGAGGGGCTGTTCGAGGAGGCCGACGGGGGCACCCTCTTCCTGGACGAGATCGGCGAGCTGGGGCTGCCCCTGCAGGTCAAGCTGCTGCGCGTGCTGCAGGAGCGCAGCGTGCGCCGCGTGGGGGGAACGGGGGAGAAGGCGATCGACGTGCGCCTGCTGGCCGCCACCTCGCGCGACCTGGTGGACGAGGTGCGCGGCGCCCGCTTTCGCGAGGACCTGTTCTATCGCATCAACGTGGTGCAGATCCACCTTCCCCCGCTGCGCACCCGGCCCGAGGACGTGCCCCTGCTGGCCGAGCACTTCCTGGCGCGCCACGCGGTGCGTCTGTCCATCCAGGAAGCCGTGCTCCCGCGCTCCCTGATCCCCACGCTGGCGGCGTACGCCTGGCCGGGGAACGTGCGCGAGCTGGAGAACGTGGTGGAGCGGGCCCTGGTCCTCTCCGGCGGCCGGATCGAGGCCGAGCACCTGCCCCCCCACGTGCGCAGCGGCAAGCACCCCTTCGACATCCGCGACGACGACTCCGACCTCTCCGTGAAGCGCCGGCTTCCCGCCCTGGAGCGCGACCTGATCGCGCGGGCGCTGGAGCGATGCCGCGGCAACCGCACCCGCGCCGCGGAGCTGCTGGAGCTCTCCGTGCGGGCCCTGTCGTACAAGATCCACGACTACGGGCTGGAGTAGCCCATCCCCCCTTGCGCCTCCCGCCGAGCCCCGATAGACTGCCGCCGCTCGTTCAGGGCCATGACGATTCCCGGCGCGGAGCGGACGGATGCGAAAGGGGTGGGGAGGGGCGGGGTACACGCTCGCCGAGCTGGTGGTGGCGATCGTGATCGTGGGAATGGTGGCGGCCATGACGGCGCCGTCGCTGCGGGCGTACAACGACCGGGCGCGCACCCGCGGCGCGCTCAACCGCTGGGTGGCCGACGCCAACCTGACGCGGATCCTGGCCATCCGGTCGGGGCATCGCGCGGTGCTGCGCTTCGTGCCGGACCCGGACTGCCCGTCGCGCGGCGGCGTGTACGCGGGCTCGTCGTGGACGGTGACCATCCGGGGACCCTCGCCGCGCGTGGCGAAGACCACCTCGCTGCGCGACGAGGGGCGGGGGACGTGCGTCTCCAGCAACCGCTCCGACTCGGTGGCGTTCAGCTCGCGGGGGCTGCTGCTGCCGGCGGCCAACCGGCAGGTGTGGGCGCGCCGCGGCGCCGCCATGGACTCCGTGGTGGTGTCGGTGGCGGGGCGCTTCTACCGCAGATTCTGAGCGGGGCCGCGGCGGGAAAAGTTTGCCCGGGCGGGCAGGGTTTGCCGCTTCGCGGGGTTTTCTTCAGAGAAAACGCGAGGATTCGCGCGGTTCGCGGGCGGGCACGGGTTTTCCTGTGGAAACGGGCATGCAACCACACCCGGCCCCCCGCCCACGGGGCTCCAAGGGATTCACCCTGGCTGAGCTCCTCGCCGTCATGGCCATCACCGGCCTGGTCCTGGCCATGGCCTTTCCGGTCATGAGCGGGATGATCCGCGCCAACCGCATCACGCACGCCATCAACCGCGTGACGGCCGACCTGGCCTACTCGCGGATCCTGGCGGTGCGGACGGGGCGCACGGTCACCGTCGCCCCCATCACGGGGAGCTCGGGCTACACCATCACGGTGAACGAGGCCGCCGGCGCGCGCATCGTGCGCACGGTGGACTTCGCCGATGACGCGCCCGGCGCCGTGCTCTCGCTCCCGGGATCGGCCGTGACCTTCAACTCCCGCGGCCACCTCTCCGTTCCGGGCTCCGCGGGCACCGTCCGTCTGACGCTGGGCACCCGCGCGGACTCGGTAAAACTCTTCGCCAGCGGAAGGACGTACCGTGTCGACTGACCCGACGCGCGCCCCCCGGGGACAGGACGGCTTCACGCTCATCGAGGTCCTGGTCGCCATGGTGATCCTGGCGGTGGGGCTGCTGGGGCTGGAGGCGCTGGGCATCGGCGCCTCGCGCGCCATGGCCCGCGCCGAGCTGGAGAGCGAGTACACCACGCTGGCCGCCCGCGCGCTCGAGGGCTCCGTGGCGCAGATGCGCCAGCAGCCCACCGGGAGCTGGCCCACCGGCTGCTCCGGCTCGCCGCAGGTCTGCGTGGAAATCGAGTCCGGCGGCGCCATCCCCGCGCAGACGCGGCGCATCACCGTCCGCGCGATCCCGCGCTCCGGGCTGTCCTTCCAGCTCGACACCGTCACCGTCATCTCCTATGTATACCACCCCTCGTTCGCCAACTGACGGGCGGGCCCGCGGGGGCTTCACCCTGGTGGAGGTGATGGTCGCGCTGACGATCAGCGCCATCCTCGCCGGGGTGATCTTCCAGCTCATCCGGGGGCAGAGCCGCTTCGTCGAGGTGCAGGGCGCCCGCGAGGAGGTGCACCAGAACGCCCGCGCGGCCCTGGAGATCCTCTCCAGCGAGCTGCGCGCCGTGCAGGTGGACACGCAGACCGCGCTGAACGCCCCCGTGGGGCTGCTCACGGCCGACGAGTCGACCATCTCCTTCCGCTCGCCGCGCGCGTTCGGGATCGTGTGCGGCACGGTGGCGGGCGGCGACCTGGCCGTGGCGTACCCGACCGACGCCTCGCCCGTCTTCCGCACCGGCGCCGACCGGCTGGCCGTGCGCGACTCGGCCTTCAACGCCGGCTGGGTGTTCAGCGACGTCTCCGACCGCACCGCCACCACCGGCGGGCTGGCCACCGCGCTCTGCAACGCCCAGCTGCAGCCCAATCCCGCCGCGGGGATCACGGTGCGCTCGTACTCGGGCGCGGGGGCCGCCTCCGCCAACCCGGGGTCGTCGGCGTACCTGTTCGACGTGGTGACGTACGACGTGGGCGCCTCGTCCGTCCCCGGGACATGGCTGCGCCGCAGCTACGCCACCGACGGCGGCTCGCCGGAGCCCATCGCCGGCCCGCTGGCCGGCAGCGGGGCGCAGTTCACCCTGCGCTACTTCGACGCGGCGGGCAGCCAGCTCGCCGCGCCCGCCGTCCCCCGCCAGGTGCGGCGGGTGCGCGTGATCGTGGGCACCCAGAGCCGGTCGCCGAACGCCGAGATCCGGCAGACGCTGACCGACTCCATCGACGTCTTCCTTCGCAACTGAGCGGAGTCCCAATGCCCCATCGTCTCCTCCCGCGCGGCCTGACGGACCGCCGCGGCGTCGCGCTTCCGCTGGCGCTCCTGGGACTGGTCACCGTCTCCATCATGGTGACCACCATCCTGCTCACGTCGTCCACCCAGACGGCGCTGAGCGGCGCGCAGCGCGACGCCACGCGGGACCTGTACGCCGTGGAGGGCGGGCTGCAGGCCTACATCGCCTCCCAGGGCGGGGGCTCCACGCTGGCCGCGGGGCAGGGGATCGCCTACACGGCGCCCGGGAGCGCGGTGCCGCTGACCATCAACGTGCTGGAGGCCCGCGTGGCGGCCCCTCCGGCGGCGCCGCTCACCGCCGGCCCCACGTACTTCTACACCGTCTCCGCCACCCCCACGCGGGGCGGGCGCACGGTGGTGGCCACGATCCGGCTCTCCAGCACCGTGATCGACGTGGACTTCCAGATCGAGGCCGGGGCCACCTTCGGCGGCAACACGCAGCTCGGCGGCTCGTCCGAGATCAGCAACCAGACCGACCAGAGCCTCTGCGCCGGCGGGGGCACGGCCGAGTCCGCCGTCCGCCTGGCCGCGGGCGCCGAGCTCCAGCTCTCGGGGAACCGCGTGGAGATCGAGGGCGGGATCATCCGGGACACCCGGACCGCGGCGGAGCTCTCGAACTACGTGCTGAACGGCAACAGCGTGGACTACCTGGCCACCTTCGCCAGCATCAAGTTCGACCCCGGCGAGTTCAGCCAGCAGCCCAGCACCGCCCACGCGCGCACCACCAAGTACAACTGGGGGTGCCCGCGGTCGCTGGGGGTGAGCTGCGCCCTGGCCGACACGTCGTACTACCCGACCGTCATGATCGACGCCGGCGGCGGCACCGTGACGATCAACGGGGAATACGGGCAGGGCATGCTGATCGTGCGCAACGGCGACCTGAACATCCAGGGCGGGTTCACGTACAAGGGCATCATCCTGGTGGAGGGCGGCGCCAAGATCCGCGGCTCGCAGAGCGGCATCGCCAAGATCGAGGGCGCGCTGATCGGCACCTCGCTCGAGATCGACGCCACCGGCGGGACCGATGGCACCACCGAGGACAACTCCATCCTGGGCAACGCGGTGATCCGCTACAACACGTGCGCCATTGCGCAGGCCGAGGCCGCCATGCGCGCCAACGTCACGCCCACGCGCGCCGTGGCCACGCGGCCGGTGTTCAACTGGTTCGAGGTGGTGCGCTAAGGCGCGTCCCGCTTGACGCTCGTGTCCTGACGCGCTATCCTAGCCCATACCCTACCGTTCCCATCCCCGCAGGGGGGTGCGCTCCCGGCGCCCCCCGTCCCCCGGATCCCCGGCCGTAACTCACGCATGGCTTCGCTCTTCCGTCGCAACAAGAGCACGGTGGGCCTCGACATTGGCAGCGGCTTCGTCAAGCTGGCGGTGATCGATCATTCCGGCTCCGAGCCGGAGCTGGTCCACGTCTCCCACACCCCCCTGATCGCCGACGCGATCGTGGAGGGCGAGGTCATGGACCCCCAGATCGTCGTGGAGACGGTGCGCTCGCTGCTGGACACGGCGGGGATCAAGCCCAGGTACCTGGTGGCCTCGGTGGGGGGCCGGGACGTGATGGTCAAGAAGATCCAGATGGACCGCATGAAGGAGTCCGATGCGCGCGACGTGATCCGGTGGGAGGCCGAGCAGTACGTGCCCTTCGACATGGAGAACGTGCAGCTCGACTTCCAGATCCTTGACCCGCTCGACGACGGCCTGCAGATGAGCGTGCTGCTGGTGGCCGCCAAGCGCGAGGTGGTGGACCAGAAGGTTTCGCTGCTGCGCGACGCCGGGATCGCGCCCTCGGTGGTGGACGTGGACTCGTTCGCGCTGCACAACGCCTTCGAACGCAACTATCCCGAGGCCATGACGGGCGTGGTGGCGCTGGTGAACGTGGGCCACGAGATCTCGACCGTGAACGTCATGCAGGAGGGCACGCTCATCCTGACCCGCGACGTTCCCTTCGGCTCGCGCCGCCTGCGCGAGGACCTGCGCCGCCTGCACGGCCTGTCGACCGACGACGCCGAGTCGGTGCTCCAGGGCCGCTCCGACCGCACCGCCGAGTACCGCGAGCTGCTGGCTGAGGGCTCCGAGGAGCTTGCGACGGGGATCGAGCGCGCCGTGGCCTTCCTCTCCATGAGCGACGCCGGCGGCGCCGGGCTGGGGAAGGTCTACCTCTGCGGCGGCGGGGCCCGCATCCCCGGCGTGGTCGACGTGGTCGCCGCCCGCCTCCGCGCACGCACCGAGGTGGCCTCGCCCCTCGCCCGCCTGCGCGTCCGCCCGAACGTCACGGCCCTGTTCCCTGTCGACGAGCTCGCGCCGATGCTGATGCTGTCGGTGGGGCTCGCCCTGCGAACCGCCGCGTAACCCAGGGGCTCCTCCTTTGATCGAGATCAACCTCCTTCCGGGCGGCTCCGCCCGGAAGGCGCCCAGCGCCGGGCGCGCCTCCATGCGCCTGCCGTCGCTCCCCTCCATCGGCCCCGACCCGCGCGTCGCCGGCGCCGCGGCGGCCGCCGTGCTCCTCCTGCTCGTGGGCGCGTGGAGCTTCACGCGCATGGGCACGAAGAAGGAGACGCTCGAGGCCGAGATCACCCGCGAGGTGGCCGACAGCGCCCGCATGGCCAACACCATCGCGCTGGTGGAACGACTGGCGGCGCGCCGCGACACCATCGAGCAGCGCATCGGGGTCATCCGCCAGGTCGACGAGCGCCGCTACGTGTGGCCGCACCTGATGGACGAGATCTCCCGGTCCGTGCCGCCGTTCACCTGGCTGCTGAAGCTCACCTCCGACGACACCCCGGCCGAGGCCGGGGCCCCGCCCCCCGCCCCCCGCCCGCCGGTCGCCGGCAGCGCGGCGGACACGGCCAAGAAGGACACCGTGGGAATGGCGGCGAAGGCGCGGGCCGACTCTCTGGCCGCCGGGCCGTCGTTCACGCTGGAGGGGGCGACCGGCTCCACGCAGGCGCTCACGCGCTTCATGAAGACGCTGGAGGCCTCGCCCATGATCCGGAACGTGACGCTGGTCACCAGCGCGCAGGCCAGCGAGGAGGGGCGGACGTTCACCAAGTTCACCCTGGAGGGGCGCTACGAGCGTCCCGACACGGCGCTGATCGAGACCGTCTCCATCGTTCCCGGGAACTGACATGGCGCTTCCCCCCCTGGACCCGGACCTTCGCAAGAAGCTGCTGCTGGGCGTCGCGCTCTTCGGTATGGTCGGCTACCTGGGCTACGACCGGGTGTACAAGCCGCGCGCGGCGCAGGTGGCCGAGCTGGAGACCCGCCTGGCGGCCGTGCAGACGCAGAACACCACCGCCCGCGGGCTCATCAAGGGCGGCGGCACCGGCACCGTGGAGCAGGAGCTCTCGGTGCACCGCGAGCAGCTTCGCATCGTCGAGGGGTTGATCCCCTCCTCCGAGGAGCTCCCGGACCTGCTGGACGCCATCTCGGTCGAGGCGCGCCGCAGCGGCGTGGAGATCTCGCTGATCCAGCCCGTGGGCGCCACCGCCGAGCAGTACTACACGCGGCGCGTCTACGACATGGCCGTGATCGGCTCGTACCACCAGATCGGGGCGTTCCTCACCCGGGTGGCGTCGCTCCCGCGCATCGTCACCCCCATGAACCTGGTGCTGGCCCCCAAGCCGCCCGCCGAGGGCGACTCGCGCTCGGGGCCGGACCGGGGCGAGGCCGAGCGCCTGGAAGGGCGCTTCTCCATCGAGACCTACGTGATCCCCGCAGGGGGAGAGTCCAATGCGGCAGACTGATCTCCTCGTCCTCCTGGCGCTGGCGGCGGCCGCGCTCCCGGCCGCGGGCGGCGCGCAGGCGCCCGCCCAGGGCGCCACCCCCGCCGCGCGCGCCGTTCC
>JASLAX010000141.1 GCA_030146875.1 Longimicrobiaceae bacterium | reverse complement strand
CCGCCCCCGCGTCCCTCGCTCCCGCCGCGGCCACCGCCGCCACCGCGTCCCGGCCGCGGACGGAGATCGATTTCCGCGACATCCGCCGCCGCGTCTCCGCCGTGCCGGTGGGGGTGGACGTGGGCCAGCTCGCCATCTCCCCCGACGGCAAGTCGCTGCTGCTCACCGCGCAGGCCGAGGGGCAGACGAACCTCTACGTCTGGACGCTCGACGAGCTCTCGCGCGACGCGCCGGTGGCCCGCCAGCTCACCACCACCGCGGGCGCCAAGACGAACGCGCAGTGGTCGCCGGACGGCAGGGAGGTCTGGTACCTGGACGCCGGGCGCATCCAGGTCGCCACCGTGGAGAGCCGGCAGTCGCGCCCGCTGGCCGTCTCGGCGCAGATGGAGGTGGACTTCGCGCGCGAGCGGATGGCGGTGTTCGAGCAGGCGTGGACGTGGATGCGAGACAACTTCTACGACGAACGGATGCACGGCGCCGACTGGGGCGGGGCGCGCCAGACGTACGGCCGCGCCGTCGCCGGGTCGCGCACGCCCGACGAGATGCGGCGCATCCTGTCGCTGATGGTGGGCGAGCTGGACGCCTCGCACCTGGGCGTCGGCGGCAACCCGCCGTCTCCCGCGGTCCCCACGGGCCGCCTGGGCGTGCGCTGGGACCGCCAGGCGTACGAGCGCGACGGCACCCTGCGCGTGACGGAGGTGATCCCCCTTAGCCCGGCGGACATCGCTGGGGTGAAGCCGGGCGACGTGCTGGTGGCCATCGAGGACCGCCGGGTGGCGCGCGACGGGAGCGTGGACGCCATGCTCGAGGGCACCGTGGGCCGCCGCGTGGCCCTCACCCTCCGCGGCGAGGGCGCCCGCGAGCGCGAGGTGGTGGTGCGCCCGGTGACGCGCGCCACGGAGAAGGGCCTGCTGTACCGCGACTGGGTGGAGGCGCAGCGGGCGTACGTGGCGCGGGTGAGCGGCGGCCGGCTGGGGTACGTGCACATCCCCGACATGACCGCGCCGTCGCTGCAGCAGCTCTTCCTGGACCTGGACGTGGAGAACCGCGCGCGCGACGGGGTGGTGGTGGACGTGCGCAACAACAACGGCGGCTTCGTGAACGCCTACGCGCTCGACGTGCTGACGCGCCGGCCGTACCTGGGGATGACGGTGCGCGGCCAGCCCACCGCATCGGCGCGCACCATGCTGGGCCAGCGCGCGCTGGAGAAGCCGACGGTGCTGCTGATCAACCAGCACTCGCTCTCGGACGCGGAGGACTTCACCGAGGGCTACCGCGCGCTCGGCGCCGGCAAGGTGGTGGGCGAGCCCACCGCCGGGTGGATCATCTTCACCTCCGACGTGAACCTGGTCGACGGCACCAACCTGCGCCTGCCGTTCATCGGCATCACCGGCGCGGACGGCAAGAACATGGAGCGGAACCCCCGCCCCGTGGACGTGCCCTCCACCAACCCCGTGGGCGAGACCCTGACCGGCCGCGACTCGCAGCTCGAGGTGGCGGTGCGGACGCTGCTCGGGCAGCTCGGGGCGGCGCGGTGAGCGGGAGGAAGGGGCCCATCGGGCCTCCGTCGGCGAGTGACTGGCGAAGAGGGGGTGGATGCCGTGGCGATCGGGGAGCCGGGGCGTTACCCTCCACGCCCCGTGCGGCACGTTGACGCAGCGCGGTGAGCATCTGCCCTCGGCGACGAGCCGTTCGCTGCCCGCTTCCCCGGCCGGTGCTGCGGAGCATCCGCCCACCCTCACCACGACTGCCTCATGCGCACCCGCCTGCAACGGGTGATGGCAACTGCGATCACCCTCGTGGCCTGCGGCGTGGTCGCGAGCGAGGCCGCGGCCCAGAGACCCTCGGCTTCCCTGGAGGCTCGGATGAGGGAGTTCATGGCCACCGTCCACCGGCGCCCGGTCGACAGCGCGGCGGTGTTCTTCCCGCGGACGGGCACCTTCGACTACGTTCTGACGAGCCATTACGAGGATCGCAGCGTACGCGGCATCTGGCGCTTTCCGGCAGCGGACGCGCTCGCGGCGATCCGTGGCCCTCTTCGCTCCTCCTTCACCATCAACTACGAGGGACAGCGGATCGGCACGCTCTCCCACCAGGTGATGGAGAGGGGCCGGGAATGGCGGCGGGTGCCAGGGAACCGCTTCGTTCCCCCCGGCGCGACCGCCGCGTCCGCCGCATTCGTGGAATGGAGGAAGGAGGGGAGCGAGTGGGTCGTCGCGTCCTTCGGAGACGAGGGGTTCCCCGGGGCCCCCATCCCTTCATGGGTACACTGACGGGGCGAGGTGGAGAGGGGGAGAGCGTTCCGCCGATGCGGGCCGCCCCCTCGGCTGCGGGCGCGTGCGACGCGGCTCCAGCGGCCGCGGGGACGTCGGGGCCGGCGACTACCTCCGACGACTAGTCTAACTACTTGCCGGCATCGTGTTTGCATCCCACGGACGCGAGCACCTGCATCCCGGGAGAGCGAGATGGCCTTACGAGAGTTCGTCGATTCGGAGGGGACCGTGTGGATGGTGTGGGACGTTCCGCCGGCCCGGTCGTACGATCCCCCCCGCAGCGGCACCGACCGCCGCACCGGGGAGTCGTCCCGCCACGCGCCCGAGCGGCGCGCGGTGCAGGACCGTCGCAGGCGCAACGTGCCGCCGTTCCTGCTGCACGGGTGGATCTGCTTCGAGTGCGAGCGGGAGAAGCGCCGCCTGGTTCCCCCCCCGCCGGAGTGGGACTCGTGCTCCGACTCCGAGCTGGAGGCGCTCTGCCGCGAGGCCCCCGTCTCGACCCCGCGCGCCGCGTGAGCCTGCGCGAGCTGGTAGGGCCCGACGGAGCGCTCTGGCGCGTCTGGGACGTCCATCCCAGCATCATGGCCGAGGACGAGGTCGTCAACCACGAGCGCAGGCGCAACCACGCGCCCGAGCCCATGCTGGAGCGCCGCACGGCGCCGCCCGTGACCCCGGGGATGGAGCACGGGTGGCTGGCGTTCGAGTCCCCCCGGGGGAAGCGGCGCCTCCACCCCATCCCGCCGGGGTGGGAATCCTGCTCGGACGACGAGCTTCGCGCCCTCTGGGAGCGCGCGGGCAACGCGGAGAAGGACTGACCGTCCCGCCGCCCCGCCTCAGCCCTCCGCCGCCCGCTTCAGGCTCCGCAGCATGATGCGCCTCGTCAGCCCGCTGAACGGCCCGATCACCCGCCAGTAGCGCAGGAACGACCGCCGGCTCGCCTCGTCCGTGCACAGGACGCGCGTCTCCGTCGCGATCCTCGCGCCGCCGTCCTCCTCCGCGCGGATGGTAAAGTTCCACGTGGCCCGCGCGTAGCCCGGCCGGTCCCAGGCACGGAACTCGGCCGCGTCCAGCCGCTCGATGCCGCCCGAGGGCGTCCAGAAGCGCCCCACCAGCCCCAGCAGCATCTCCTCTCCCTCGCGCTCCCCCAGCAGCACGAACCCGCCGCGCAGCAGCGACTCCCGCGTGGTCCCCAGCCGCTTACCCTCCGGCAGCCGCCCCGTCCGCAGCACGGTCGGGATCGCGCCGAGCGAGCGGAGGGCGAACAGGGCGCGGATCACCAG
Source organism: Longimicrobiaceae bacterium (assembly GCA_030146875.1). GTDB lineage: Bacteria > Gemmatimonadota > Gemmatimonadetes > Longimicrobiales > Longimicrobiaceae > JASLAX01. The sequence goes on along the minus strand of JASLAX010000141.1, from coordinate 11,817 downwards.
CGAGCGGCTCACGTCCAGCGCGCGCCCGGCCTCCCACGCCCGCGCCGGGGATGCGCGCGTGCGGATCTCGTGGCGCTCCACCGCGTCCCAGCGCGGCATCGCCTCATCGATCAGGCTCACGGGCGTCGTGCTCCGGGTCGTCTCGGAGGAGCCGGAGTCGTCCTTGCTATGTAAATGCACGTTCGTCATTCGCCCACCCTGCGATATCCGAAGGCGAAGACGATGCCTGTGAGGACGATCAGCAGCACCCCGTACGCCGCCGCGCCTCCGAAGTCGAAGTCGCGCAGGGCGGAGAACATCTCCACGGCAATGGGCCGGGTGCGGTGCGTGTAGAGGAGGACGGAGGAGACGAACTCGCCCAGCGCGGTGACGAAGGCGAGCAGCGCGCCGGCCGCCAGGCCGGGAAGGACGAGCGGCAGGATGACGCGGCGGACGGTCGTGGCGCGCGAGGCGCCCAGGGAGGCGGCGGCTTCCTCCAGCGACGGGTCGAGCTGGCGGAACGACCCCAGGGCGGCGCGGGTGACCAGCGGCACGTTGCGGATGAAGTACGCCAGCGGCAGGATCCCCCACGTCCCCACCCACACGAAGCGCCCCGCCGCCGGCGCGTGAACGCTGAACGTGGTCGCCAGCGCCACCGCGAGCACCGTCCCCGGGATGGCCCAGGGGAGGATGGTCAGCGCGTTCAGCACGCCCTTCCCGCGGAAGCGGCCCCGCGCCAGCAGCCACCCCGCCGCCACGGCGAACACCACGTTCGCCACCGTCGCCAGCGTCGCCATCTTGAGCGAGTTGAGCACCGGCACCAGCCGCTGCGGGTCGCCGAAGAGGCGGCGGTACGGCTCGGGGGAGAGGACCGGCGGGAACAGCTCCGTGGTCCAGGTGCCCTCCGGCACCAGCGATACGATCAGGACCGTGAGGTGCGGGAGGAGAAGGACGCCGACGAACGCCGTGGCGGCCGCGGTCCAGAGCCAGCGGCGTCCGGCGGGCGCGGGCGGCGCCGTCCCCAGCCCCTTGGTGGTCCCGGTGTACTCCCGCGCGCCCTCCCACCTTTGCAGCAGGAAGAGGAAGAGGAGCGAGGCGATGGCGAGCACCACGGACTCCACCGCGACCAGCCCCGTCTCGCCGTTCAGCTTGCTGGTGGTGATGCGCGTGGTGAGCACGCGCAGGTCGCCGCCGAAGACGTACGGGGCGCTGAACGAGCCCATGGAGGTCATGAAGACGAGCAGCGCCGCGCCTCCCAGCGCCGGCGCCAGCATGGGCAGCGTCACGCGCCGCATGGTCGTCCAGCGCGAGGCGCCCAGGGCGGCGGCGGCCTCGGCGTAGGCCGAATCGTGGCGCGCGAGCCCGGCGGAGGTGAAGAGGTAGAAGTAGACGTACATGGTGTAGGCGTGCACCATCAGCACCGCCCACGCGCCGGAGAGCCGCCACGGCGCCTCCTGCATCCGCAGCGCCCACTGCACGCAGCGGGTGAAGAACCCGCTCTCTCCGTACAGGAACAGGAACGAGATGGTCCCCACGAGCGGGGGGAGCAGCACGGGCATGGCCGCCAGCCCGCCCAGGATGCGCCGCCCGGGGAAGTCGCGGCGCGCGAACAGAAAGGCCAGGGGCACGCCGACCAGGGCGGAGAGCACCACGCTCGCCGCCGAGATCCACACGCTCCCCCAGAGCGCCTCCCGCTCCGCACGCGAGGAGAGGAAGCGCGCGTAGTGCTCGCCCGTGACCTTGCCGCCGTCCAGGAACGAGTCGCCCAGGACGAAGACGTTCGGGTAGAGGACCAGCCAGAGCAGGACCGCCGCGACGGGAACCAGCAGGGCCAGCGGCACCCGCCGCCCGGCCCGAGACCCGCTCATCGCGCCCTCTCCGCCGCACGGTACGGCCGCACGTCGTCTCCCCCCCGGTCCCACCGTCCGCCCTCGCGCAGGTCGCGCATGGCGTTCCAGGCGGCCATCCGGAAGGCGATCTCGCTGCCGTTCACCTCGTCGTACGCCACGCGCTCCAGCGTCAGGGCGCAGCCGCGGTAGGGCAGGTCCGCGTCGGTCAGGAGTGCGTCGAGCACGCCGTGGAGGACCGCGTCGCGCAGGTCGCTGGCGTACGCGGCGTCGACGGAGGGCGGCCACTCCTCCGCGAAGCGCAGCGTCAGCGCGTCCGCCGGCTGCGCGCGGAAGCGGACCAGGGCGTACGCGCCCCACGCCGTGCGCAGCTCGTGCTCGCCCGACCACGGCTCCAGCAGGCGATGGAAGCCGTGGCGGAGTCGGGCGGCGCTCCAGCGCTCCAGCAGCGCGGCCTCGCCCAGCGAGAGCGGAGCGGCGGCGGCGGAGCCGGGATCAGCGGTCATCGGCGAACGCCACGGCCGACTCCCCGTCGCGCAGGCGGACTCGCACGGCGTCGCCCTGGTCCGCGTCCGACCCGCCGCCCTGCACCAGGAGCTCGCCGCCGTCGGTCGCGATGCGGTAGAACGTCGCCGCCCCCGCGAACCGCCGGTCCAGCACGCGCCCGTCGACCGCGTCCGCCGCGCCGTCCACGGACGCCGCGGGGCCGATGCGCAGCGCCTCCGGCCGCACCATCACCCGCACCGCGGCGTCCGTGGAGAGCGCCGCGCCCGCGGGAGCGCGCGCCCTCCACACCGCGCCGGAGGGGAGGCGGCAGGCGAGCAGGTCTCCCTCTCGCCCCGCGACCGCCGCGGCCAGGAAAGACGCGCGGCCCAGGAACCCGGCGACGAACGGGTTCGCGGGCGAGGCGTACAGCTCCTCCGGCGCGCCGACCTGCTGCAGGCGGCCGCGGTCCAGCACGGCCACGCGGTCCGCGAGCGCGAACGCCTCCTCCTGGTCGTGGGTGACGAACACGGCCGTCATCCCCAGGCGCTTCAGCAGGGAGCGCAGCTCCTCGCGGGTGCGCTCGCGCAGGGCGGCGTCCAGGTTGGAGAGGGGCTCGTCGAGCAGGAGGAGCGGCGGCTCGGGGGCGAGCGCGCGGGCCAGCGCCACGCGCTGCTGCTGCCCGCCGGAGAGCGGCTGGACCCGGCGCTTCGCGTAGCCCGTCATCTCCACCAGCTCCAGCGCGCGCGCCACCTTCGGCTCCGCCTCCTGGCGCGAGGCGCCGCGGGAGCGAAGGCCGAACTCCACGTTCTGGCCCACGTCCAGGTGCGGGAACAGGGCGTAGCTCTGGAAGACCATTCCCACGTCGCGCCGCTGCGGGGGAAGGGCCGTCACGTCGCGCCCGGCGATCTCGATCCGCCCGCCGGTGGGCGTCTCGAAGCCGGCGATCATCCGCAGCGTCGTCGTTTTTCCGCAGCCGCTGGGGCCCAGCAGCGTCAGCAGCTCGCCGCGCGCCACCGCCAGCGACACGTCCTCCACCGCCGTCACGTCGCCGAAGCGGCGCGTCACCCCCTGCAGTCGCAGCATCGTCCCCCGTTGGCAGGCGTATTGGACGCTCCAAGGTACGCGGCGGGGACCGCGGGAGGAAGAAGAGCCGCGATGCCGGACGGCAGAAGCCGCAGGACACCGTGAGGTGCCCTGCGGCTTCGGGAGACCGGACCGGCCGCGCACGCGGGATCGGCATCTGTGTCGCGACCCCTCTCGGGGTACGCCTGGCGGTGCGTGTCTTTCCGCCCTCGGCAATGGTCTCGGACTCAGGATAACCAGTTCCACCGCCGGTGTCAACCCTGATCGAGGGCTGTGGTTCAGGTGAGTAAGCGGTTGCGTGTCAGGAGGTTTGCACGAGTGTGAGGTGGTTTCTGTAACGAGCCTGTGAGAGGAAGCGGAGAGGGAGAAGGTGGCCTGTGCTTACCCAGATCTCGTCGTTGCCACTCCCCGCGGCTTCGGCCTGCACAAGCTTGATCGCTATGAGAACCGGACGTTCTGACTCGGTAATGTGAACGAGGTCGTATCTGCTGGTGTGACGCGGATCTCGACCGCAATAATGGGGGCGGATCACAGTGGCAGGCACGTGCTGGAGCACCATTTCAGCATCGCCACGGCCCTTCGAGCGTTGCTCGTGAATGTGCGCGACAACGTCAGGGTGCAGCCACACGCTGCGTGCGTCGCTCGTGAGGCCGAGTATCCGCGCTACTAGATCGCTGATGGCTCCCACGACCTGGACCTCCTCCACCCCGGCTACGGGTCGAAGGATGGATTCCGCTGCTCTTCGAACGTCCTCCGTCATCGGGTAACGAACAGGCTGTCGGTCTTACCGGTTCGCGCCGCCCGTCCCGCGGACGTGCTCGTCCCACCAGCGCATCCACTCCGGCCCCTTCTCCTGGAGCTGCTTCCAGTCCATGGGCTCGGGGCGGATCTGGGCGCGGGCGCGGCGCAGCCCCTCGGGCAGCGAGTCGGCGGGCACGTCGCTGCGGGCGGGCAGGCGGCCGAAGCGGCGGGCCGCCTCCAGCACCTCGGGCGTGGTCCCGATCCACTCCACGAACGCCCGCGCCGCCTCCGCGTTCTTGGACCCGCGGACGACGGCGACGGCGTCCACCAGCAGCGGCGTTCCGCTGGCGGGGATCACGTAGTCGATGGGGAACTTGGTGGAGGACTTCAGCATCTCGATGTCGGGCATGTCCCACAGCGTGATGCTCCCCTCCCCGCGTCCCAGCTTCTGGTAGAGCAGGGTGGGGTTCAGGACGTACTCCTTGGTCTGCCCGTCCAGCCGGCGCAGCCACGCGAACCCCGCCGCCGTGTCGCCTCCGGCGCGCATCCCCCGCTGCACCGCCATGCCGAAGATGGTGCGCATGGTGCCGCTCGCCATGGGGTCGCGGATCAGCACCTTCCCCTTCCACTCCGGCGCCAGCACGTCGTCCCAGTCCTTCGGCACGCGGTCGGGCGGCACCAGGCGCGTGTTGTACGCGATCACCTCGGGCGTCAGGTAGGTGCCGTGCCAGGCGCCGCCCGGGTCCCTGGCGTCGGCCTCCAGCGTGCCCACCCACGTGGGGACGAAGGGCTCCAGCAGCGAGTCCGCCGCGGCCTCCGCGAACGTCGTCGCGGGGGCGCCGAACCAGACGTCCGCCTGTGGGTTCGCCTTCTCGGAGCGCAGGCGGTCCAGGATGTCCTGCGACCCCATGTCCACCGCCTGCACGTCCACGTCCGGGTGGGCGGCCTCGTACCGCTTCTCGAACGCCCCCAGCACCTCGCGTCCGTGCGGCGAGTAGACGGTGAGCACGGTCTTGCCCCCGTCGCTTCCCCCGCAGGCGGAGAGGGCGAGCAGGGCGGCGAGCGGGAGGATGGAGAGAGGTCGCGTCATCGGTGTCCGTCGTCCGAGTCGTTGCATCGTGGAGCAGCCAGGGTCATCCGTCCGTCCAGCGGGAGAGGCGGGCGTCCACCTCCGCCTCGTCCAGCACGTCCTCGCGATCCGCCGCCGCGAGCCCCTCCCGCACCTTCGCCAGGACGTACAGGTGGTACTGGACGTCCTCGAACGAGCAGTCGTCGGGGAGCCGCCGCAGGAGGGCGGCGATCTCGTCCTTCGCGGACGGGCCGGCGCGCTCGCCGCGGGTCACTCCCGCACCGGTCCCGGCTTCGCGCCCAGCGCCAGGAGGTTGGCGAAGAGGCGGTAGGCGCCGGGGTGCCCCTCGGGGAGCTGCCGGAAGAAGGCCAGGCCGGTGTAGACGTAGGTCCCGCGGCCGTGCTTCGCGACCAGCAGCCCGCCGCGGAGCGGGGCCGAGCCCGGGTCGCCGGTCTCGAGCAGCGGCGTGTAGGCGGGGTCCCACGTCTGCGCGAAGTACAGCCCGCGCTCCTGCACCCACCCCTCCCAGTCGCGCGCCGCGATGCGGTTGGGCGCGGTGAAGACGGGGTGGTCCGGCACCAGCACCCGCACGGGTGCCGTCTCGTCGGCGACGCGGCCGTGGGGGCGCGCCATGGTGAGCGGGTACGGGGTGAAGCGCCCCTCCACCAGCTCGTACTTGTTGTAGAGGACGATCATCGTCCCCCCGTTCCGCACGTACTCCAGCAGGCGGTCGTTGTGCGCGGCCAGGTCGGGGCGCACCTCGTAGGCGCGGCTCCCGGCCACGATCACGTCGTAGCGGGAGAGGTCGCCCGACGCGAGCGCCTTCTCGTCCAGCAGGTCGGGGGTGATGCCGAGCGGGGCCAGGACCGACGGCCCCTCCTCGCCCGCGCCGGTGACGTAGGCCACCCGCACCGCGGGGACGCGCAGGTCCGCGGCGACCACCCGGGTGCGGGCGGCGTGGTAGAGCGGCCGCGCGCGGACGTGCGGATAGTCGACCACCTCCAGCCCGCGGTCGTACGTCCGCCCGTCCTCCGCCTCGAACGCGGCGGAGACCTCGAAGGTCCCCTCCGCCGTCACGTCCGTGGGCACCACCGTCACGTCCACCTCGCGCGACTCCCCCGCCGCGGCGAAGCGGAGGGGGAGGGAGGACGGATCCGCGCGCCAGCCGGCGGGCACCGCGACCCGGAGCGTGCCGGCGACGGGCCGCGCGGCGGAGAGGCGCACCCGCCAGCGCAGCGGCGCCACCGCCCGCCCCTGGCGCAGGGGCAGGACGGTCGCGGCCGGGAGCGCGCGGACCGAGACGGCGGGAACGACCAGCACCGGGCGCCGCAGCTCGCCCTGGCGCAGGTCCAGCTCCGCGAAGGTCGCGTCGGCGGAGAGGTCCACGCCCGCCCCCGCCACGGTGACGGAGGCGGAGGCGCGCACCGCGGCGGGCTCGAAGGGCCGGCCGTCCAGCTCCACGTCGCCCGTCCAGCGGTACAGGTCGCCCTGCCGCGGCGCGCGGAGGAAGTACGCCTCCGAGGGCGCCGCGCCCGCCGGGACGCGCACCCGGAAGCGCCGCGTGGCCAGGGCGCCGGCCGCGAGCTCCGCCGGCATGGGGTCCAGCGCCTCCGCGCTCCAGCCGGCCGGCAGCCGGGGCTCCAGCGCGCCCACGCGCACCGCGCGCGTGCCGCCGTTCCAGAGCGAGACGGTGACGGTGACGGTGTCCCCCGGCACCAGGCGCGGGCGCGCGGCGGTGGCGTCCAGCACCAGCCGGGCGGCGCGGGCGAGCGCCGCCTGGGCGTCCGCTCGCTCGGCGAGGGCGTGGAAGGGCGCCTCCGGGGCCACGCGCGAGGGGTCCGCCCGCGCCCACTCGGCGGCGGCGGAGTCCAGCGCCCGCAGCGCGCGGGCGAGCGGCTCCACCACGCGGTCGGGGTCCAGGGCGTTCGCGGCGGCGCGGGCGGCGGCGATCTCCCGGTCGTACGCCGCGAGCGCCTGGTAGCCGGGCGGGTTGCCGCGCGTCCCGGTGTCGGCGCGCCCCGCCAGGGTGGTGTCGATCCCCTCCCAGATGGACGCCTCGGGCCGGTCCGAGGCGGGAAGGATGCGGCGCAGGTAGGCGGAGCGCGGGCCCGCCGTCTCCGGGCGCCCCATGTCCTGCGAGCGGTGGCGCGAGCGCGATGCCATGGAGAGCTGGAAGTACGAGCGCCCCACCAGCGGGTCCAGCTCGCCCACGGGAAGGGAGGCGGTGGCGCCCTGCGGGTTGGAGCGCTGCGCCACGTACAGCTTGGCGGCGCGGTGCGGGCGCAGGCCGGCGCGGAGCTGCTCCGGGAAGCGCGTTCCGTCTCCCGCGGCCGCGAACGCCTCGCGGGCGAGCATCCCGGAGACCTGGTGCTGGCCGTGGCCGTCGCGCGGGGTGCCGCTGAACACGGCGACCACCACGTCCGGCCGGAAGCGGCGGATGGCGGCCACCACGTCGGAGAGGACCTCCTCGCGCGGCCAGTGGCGGAAGGTCTCCTCGGCGCTCTTGGAGTAGCCGAAGTCGAAGGCGCGCGAGAAGAGCTGCGCCGCGCCCTCCACCCGGCGCGCGGAGAGCAGCTCCTCGGTGCGCAGCAGGCCCAACGCCTCGTGCAGCTCGGTCCCGATGCCGTTCTGCCCGCCCTCGCCCCGCGTGAGGGAGAGGTAGGCCACGTCGGCGCCCTCGCGCAGCGACCAGTAGGTCAGCGCCTGGGTGTCCTCGTCGTCGGGGTGGGCGCCGATCATCAGCACCCGCTTCACGGTGCCCGCGCGGCGCAGCGAGAGCCCCAGCGCGGCGGCGCCGTCGTACTCGCTCCGGCCCGGCTCCTGGGCGGGGGCGCGCTCCGGGTGGGCGGCCCCGAGCGCCGCGGCGGCGAGGAGCGCCATCGCCACGAGTCGTCCGTTCGTCATCCGCTCCAACCTACGGCCCCCGCGGGGGCGCACAAGCCCGCCCGCGTCCCCCGCGGCTCCCGATCGGCGTCCCCCGGAGCTCCTGCCGCGCGCCCACCGCCGCACCGTCTCCCGCCGGGACGGTGCGGGTGTCCTCCCCCGGTGACAGGGCGGGGGAGGGACGAAACCCGTCCGCCGGGCGCATCTCCTTTCCCGGCATTCCGTTGAACGGTAGGAAGGGCCCCGGCCTTCCACTTGCCTTCCCGACGCCCCGAGAACCACGCGCCCGACGCGGCGCCCCGGCCCCGACACCCGCACCGCCCCCCGGAGCACGTGATGCCCTCCCCCACCCGCCTCGCCGCCGCGCTCTCCGCGCTCTCCGCCCTGACCGCCGCGTCCCTCGACGCGCAGACCAGCGCCCTCGCCTCCGCGAAGTCCGCCGCGCCCGCCGCCCGCGAGGAGGCGCCCTTCACCCCGCGCGCCACCGTCTCGGTGAACCCGCTGGGGATGGTGCTGGGCTTCAACTCGGCGGAGGGCGAGGCCCGCCTCACCCGGTCCATCACGGCCGGCGCCAGCGTGAGCCAGTTCGACCTGGGGTGGGAGACCACCGTCGGCGACGACGCCGGGACGCGCGACGACGAGGGAAAGGTGAGGTACCTGTCGGGCGAGGGGAAGGTGCGCTGGTACCCCGGCGGCGACGCGCCCCGCGGCTTCTCCATCGCCGGCACGGGCGGCTACGCGGACATGCGCGGCGAGCAGTCCGACGGCGGCAGCGAGCGCCGGGGCCACGCGTGGACCGCCGGCACCTCGCTGGACTACAACTGGTTCACCGGCTCCAGGGACCGGGTCCTGATCGGCGCGGGCTTCGGGGTAAAGCGCTTCCTGGGCGCCGACGTGCGCGACGAGGCCGAGACCGCCATCCACGGCGTGCTGCCCACGCTGCGGATCACCGTCGGCTACGCCTTCTGACCGGACCGGCTCCACCCCCGCCGCCCGAGCCGAAACGGGCACGCCCCGCCGGAGGTTCCCGCCCCACGCCCCGCCCCACGCACCCCTCTCCCGGACCACCGGGGGAGGGGCTCGCCGTTCTGGATGTCCCACACACACCCCCGCTCTCCGTCGCACGATTCCCACCGGACGTGGAACCCCACGACGGACCCGGGGTATCCTAACCACAATCCACGTAACCACATCGAAGCATCGCGCCCCCCGACCGGGCTCACCGGCCACGGCCGCGCGTACGTACGCAGGCAAGGAGAGAGGACCCATGAAGCACCGGATCCTGACGCCGCTGCTCGCCCTGGCGAGCCTGACCGCCGCCGCGCCCATCGCGGCGAAGGTGCCGGTCACCCTGCGCGGCTCTCCCGCCTCGATGGTCCGCCAGAACGAGGTGGCCAAGGAGAGCGACTACAGCTTCCTGCGCACGCCCGCCGAGGTGCGGGAGTTCGAGGCCGACGGGCGCCTGGTGCGCCTGGAGGGGAACGGCGACTACAAGGTGGCGAAGGGCGTGAGCTTCCCGGTGGTGCGCCCGGAGACCAGGGTGCTGGTGGAGCGCCTGGGCGCGCAGCACCGCGCCGCCTGCGGCGCGCCGCTGGTGGTCACCAGTGCCACGCGCCCCCTCAGCGGCCAGCCCTCCAACGCCCACGCCCTTTCCGTGCACCCCACGGGAATGGCGCTGGACCTGCGCGTGGAGCGCGACCCGGACTGCCTGCGCTGGCTGGAGACCGCCCTGCTGGCGCTGGAGGGGAAGGGGGTGCTGGACGTGACGCGCGAGCGCACGCCGCCCCACTTCCACGTGGCCGTGTTCCCGGGGGCGTACCGCGCCTACCTGGAGCGCATCGGCGCGGGGGAGAACGACGTGCTCGCCGCGAAGGCGGAGGACGCCGCCCCCGTGGAAGAGTCGCCGCTCGCCGCCGCCGCCGCGGCGCTGGAGGCCATGGCGAAGGACGAGGTGGCGCAGGACGCGAAGACGGCCCCCAGGGCGCAGATGCGCGCCGCCGCCGCGCCGGCCGAGCAGGGGGACGCGCTGGAGGGCGCCCTGGTGGCGCTGGGGCTGGTGGGAGTCGCGGTGGGCGGGCGCATCCGCCGCCGCCGCGCCGAGGACGAGGAGATGGAGGCCCCGCGGCGCGCGGCCTGACCCCCGCGCGGAGCGATCCGCCACCCGAGCGCCCCGGCCGTCACCGCCGGGGCGCTCGTCGTCGCGGGCCGGATCGCATCTTGCCGTGTGGGAGCGTTCTCCGCGCGGGCGCGCGCCGTCACCATCAGCCGCGAATCAGGGAACATGTCCGGACTGGAAGGGCTGCTCGCCGGGAAGGTGCTGGTGAAGCGATACCGGATCGAGGAGGTCATCGGCCTGGGCGGCTTCGCGGCGGTGTACAGCGCCCACGACGAGCGCCTGGGGCGCACCGTGGCCGTGAAGGTCATCACGCTGAACGCGCCCGACGCGGCCACGCGCGAGCAGGTGCGCGAGCGCTTCCAGCGCGAGGCCCGCGCCGCCGCCGCCCTTCCGCACCATCCCAACGTCGTTCCCGTCTACGACTACGGCACCGATCCCGAGACCGGGATCGACTTCATCGTCATGGAGCTGCTGCGCGGCGAGGACCTGGCCACGCGCCTGGGCCGCGAGGGCGCCCCGGAGCCCGGCGTGGGCCTGGACATCCTGCGGGCGGCCGCCGAGGGGGTGGCCGTGGGCCACCGCGCCGGGGTGGTGCACCGCGACGTGAAGCCGGGGAACGTGTTCCTGGCCGAGCCGCAGGGGGACGAGCCGTTCCGCGTCTGCGTGCTGGACTTCGGCATCGCGCGCGTGCTGACGGACGAGGACACGCTGACCCGGATGACGCACGGGGGCGCGCCGCTCTCCCCCGCCTACGCGTCGCCCGAGCAGCTCCGCGGCGCCAAGCAGCTCACCGCCGCGGCCGACGTCTTCTCCCTGGGCGTGCTGGGCTGGCTGCTGCTGACCGGCGAGAAGCCGTTCCCGCAGGGGCGCGGCGGCGAGGAGACCCCCTGCCCCACGGGCGACCTGCAGGCGGGCGCAGGGGTGAACCAGGCCGTCTGCGACGTGATCCGCCGCGCGCTGGCCCACGACCCCGCCGAGCGCTACCCCGACGCCGACGCCTTCGTGGACGCGCTGGAGGCGGCGCTGGCGGGGGAAGCCGTGCCGGCTCCCGCCGCGGCCGCCGTCCCCGTCGCCGCGGCGCCCGCGGTGGTGGTCGCCGCCCCGGAGGACGACGACCGCACGGTCATCGACCGCCGGCCGGATCCCCGCCCCGCACCCGTGGCCCAGTCGGCCCCCGCCATCCCCGCTCCGCCGCCATCGGCCCGGGCGCCCGTGGCCCCGGCGCGGCGGAAGGGATTCCCCGCGTGGGCGCTGGTCCTGGTCCTCTTCTTCGTGGGCGGCGCCGGCGCCTGGTGGGCGTTCGGCCGCGGCGGAGACGGCGGCGCGGAGCGCGCCGACGACGGGACGCCCGCGTCCGCCGTGGCCGCGGAGCCGAACGCGCCGGTGACGGGCGAGCCCCAGCCGTCGGTCGACGAGCCCGACGGCGGCTTCACGGAGCCCTCCACCCCCGGCGCCGATGCGGGACGGGCGCCGTCCGGCGGGGCGCAGGGGGGCACGTCCTCCCCGCCCCCGGCCTCGCGTCCGTCGCAGCCCGCACCGGCGCCGGTCAATCCGGGGACGGTGGCCCCGTCCAACCCCGCCACGCCGCAGCCCGCGCCGCCGGCGGCGCGTCC
>JASLAX010000100.1 GCA_030146875.1 Longimicrobiaceae bacterium | reverse complement strand
GGCCGCCGGGCGGCCGCGGGCCGCCTCCGGCAGGTGCCGGGTCGCCGGATGGCGGCGGCCGCCCCGGCCCTCGCCGCCAGCGGTCGCGGGCCCGCAAGCCCAGCGGAGGTCGGGGGTTCCGGTGGAGCACGCCCGCCTCGGCCGCGCCCCCCGCCATGCTTCTCTTCCGGCAGCTACGGCCCGACTGTATCAGCGGTGACGAAAAAAGAGCGTCGTGGCGAGTCGGGCCCGGCCGGAGGTGGGCATGGGGACGATGGTGGTGCGGGACGGGGGTCTGAGAGGCTCCCGCCACACCCCCTCTCCCCGAGCTCGAGGAGGAGGAGGGGCGAGGGCGCTCGGAGTCGCGTGCGGGGCGTGGGCGGAAGGCCGCCGGAGAGAGCCCTGCCGGGTCAGCGTCCGAAAAGGAGCGGAATCGCCAATATGGTCGGCACGCCCCTTCCCGTCGAGAAACGAGAGCCTATTCGCTGCGCTTCGAACGGAAGCGGCCATTTGCCGCCACCGCCCTGACACCTCTCATCCCGGCTCCACGTCCCTCCCCGGCGGGGAGGGAAACGAAAAGGGAGGCCCCTGGCGTGGGGCCTCCCTTGTGGATGTCGTGGAGCGGTTCGGGTTCCGCCCGGAGCCGGGCGGCTGGGGGGAAGGTCTCCCCCGGGGTTCAATGGTGTGCGCGTCCCGGCCGTACCTCGCCGGGGGATCCATACCGAATACAAACCGAAGATACACCGGGGAGGGTGCCCCGTCAACCCTTCCGCGCGTGACCCGGGAAGCCTCGCGGCGGCGGCCCGCCAGCGTGACCGGACGCGGCCCCGGCTCGTCCTCTCTTCCCGGGGGCGGGGGCTCCCCGCCGGGCCGCGGCGGGTCGGCGCGTCCGGCGCCTCCGTCCGCCCGCGGGACATCGGGGGCCATCCGGGTGCTCGCGGGCGCGGAGGAGCGCCCGCCCCCTTCACGCCCGCGCGCGGAAGGAGAAGCGGAGGCCTCGAGGCGCCGGCAGGCGCGGCCGGCCGGGGCGCGAGGTCCCCCGGGACGCGGCCGGACGCGCGCGGGCGCTCGTTCGGGGCGCGGGCGAGGGTGCCTTCCGCGCGCGGGAGAGTCGTCGCCGGGGGCCGGGCGGGGGGCCCGGCTGCTCCACGGGATGGCAAAGATCTTGCTTTTCGCCGTCCGCGTTCTACCCAGCGGAACCTGCATCGTGAGTCACGGTCCGTGCGCGCCGGCTGCAGGCTTTCAACTCAGGATCACCGAGGGAACGGTCATGACGCTCTGCCGTGATTGCTCGATGCCCGTGGGAGTGGCCACGCCGAAGTGCACCCGCTGCGGCGGCCGCTGGCCGTACCTCCGCAGCCGCAGGTTCTCGGCGCCCCTGACGCCGCTGCTCGGCGCCGCGGTGGCCCTGGCCGCCGTGGTCGGCGTCTGGACCTCCGTGTTCGCGCACGCGGCACCCTGATCCGGGGGGGCGGCCGCCCCCCCTCCCGAACCGGCGCGTGAAAAAAGCGGCCCGCCTCCGGCGGGCCGCTCGTGTTTCCCCTCACCCGCCGCGCCCCTGCGCGCGTGGGGGATCGCCGTCTTGCGCGCCCCGCGCGGCGTGCGCACCTTGCCCTGGCATGCCCCGCGGTTCCCTCCACCTTCTCACTCCCGGAGGTGCATCATGGCGTCAGCCCCCTCGTTCACAACCGACCGCATTCGCAACGTGGTGGTGGTGGGCCACGGCGGGTCGGGAAAGACGACGCTCATCGACGCGTGCTGCCACGCGTCGGGAGCGACGCGGCGCCACGGCTCCAGCGACGACGGCACCGCCCTGACCATGTTCACCCCCGAGGAGATCGCGCACGGCATCTCCATCAACGTCTCGGTCGCCCACGCCACCTGGAAGGACTCCAAGGTCAACTTCATCGACACCCCCGGCTACCTGGACTTCCTGGGCGAGACGCGCGCCGGCGTGCGGGTGGCCGACGGCGCCATCGTCTGCGTGTCGGGCCCCGCCGGCGTGGAGGTGGGAACGGAGCGCGTGTGGGACCTGGTGCAGGAGCGCCACCTTCCGGCGTTCTTCTTCGTCACGGGGATCGACAAGCCGAACGCCGACTTCGAGCGCGTCTACACCGACATCAAGGAGCACCTGACGCCCAAGGTGATCCCGGTGGAGGTGCCCGTGGGGTCGGGCGAGAGCTTCCGCGGCATCGTCAACCTTTTTTCCGACCGCGGACACTTCTTCAAGGAAGGGGTGGACCAGGCCGAGTACGAGGAGCGCGACGTGCCGCCCGAGCTGCAGGCCATGGTGGACCGCTACTACGACGAGATGATCGAGACCATCGCGTCGACCGACGACGTGCTGGTGGAGCACTACCTGGAGGGCGACGCCATCACCCGCGACGAGGCGGTGCACGCACTGAAGCAGGCCATGCTGCGCGGCGACCTGTACCCGCTCTTCTGCGGCGTGCCCACCGCCGAGTGGGGGGTGCGCGCGCTGCTGACCGAGCTGGTCGAGCTGATGCCCTCGCCCCAGGAGCGCCCCGCCGAGGAGGCCACCGGCCGCACCGGCAACGTGGTGGAGCTGCGCAACCTGAACTCGGACCCGTTCGCCGCGCTGGTCTTCAAGACCACCAGCGAGCCGCACGTGGGCGAGCTCTCCTTCTTCCGGGTGCTGGGCGGCAGCGTGCGCAGCGGCGACGAGGTGTACAACGTCACCCGCGAGAAGACGGAGAAGCTGGCCCACCTCTCCATCGCCCAGGGGAAGGAGCGGATGGAGGTGGAGGAGCTGCGCGCCGGCGACATCGGCGTGGTGGCCAAGCTGCGCGACACGCACACCAACGACACCCTCTCCGTGGCGGGCCACCCCCTCATCGTCCCGGGGGTGCGCTTCCCCGAGCCCGACATCGCCGTCGCGCTGGAGGCGGCCAACCGCGGGGACGAGGACAAGCTCTCGGTGGGGCTGCACAAGCTGCACGAGGAGGATCCCTGCTTCGTCACCGAGTTCAACCCGGAGCTGGGGCAGACCATCGCCCGCGGTGTGGGCGAGCTGCACCTGGACGTGCAGCTGGAGCGGCTGAAGCGGAAGAACGGGGTGGACGTGGTGGTGAAGGCGCCCCGCATCCCCTATCGGGAGACGTTCCGCGCGGTCTCGGAGGGGCACGGCCGCCACAAGAAGCAGACGGGCGGGCGCGGCCAGTTCGGCGACGCGCACGTGCGCATCAAGCCGCTGCCGCGTGGCGCGGGGTACCGCTTCACCGACGCGATCGTGGGCGGCGTGATCCCCGGCAAGTACGTTCCGGCGGTGGACAAAGGGGTGCAGGAGGCGGCGCAGCGCGGCGTGCTGGCGGGCTTCCCGGTGGTGGACTTCGAGGCCGAGGTCTACTTCGGCTCCTACCACTCGGTGGACAGCTCCGAGGCGGCGTTCAAGATGGCGGGCATCCTGGCGTTCCACGCCGCCGCCGAGAAGGCGCAGCCCGCGATCCTGGAGCCGGTGATGGAGGTGGAGGTGTTCGTCCCCGACGAGTACGTCGGCGACGTGATCGGCGACCTGAACCAGCGGCGCGGGCACATCCTGGGGATGGAGCCGGCCGGGCGGAACCAGGGGGTGCGCGCCCTGGTCCCCCAGGCGGAGCTCTACAAGTACTCCACCACGCTCCGCTCCCTGAGCCAGGGACGCGCCTCGCACGCGCGCCGCTTCCACTCCTACCAGGAGGTCCCCGCGCACGAGGTGACCAGGCTGGTGGAGGCGGCGAAGAAGCAGAAGGAGGAGATGGCGGGGGCGCGCTGAGGTCGCCCTGCCCCCTCGCCCGGCGGCCCCGCGGAGATCGCTCCGCGGGGCCGCCGCGCCACTGGACGCCATTGCGCGCCCCCGCCGCGGCGGTAGCTTGTCGGTTCGCCCCGTCGTCCCCCGATCCCCGCCCCGATGCCCGCGCAGCCGTCCTCTTCCGCCCCCTCCGGCGACGGCCGCTCCGCCCTGCTGGTGGGCGCGACGGGGCTGGTGGGCGGGCACGTGCTGGAGGCGCTGCTCGCGGACCCCGGGTACGGGCGGGTGCGGGTGCTGGCCCGCCGCCCCACCGGCCGCTCCCGGCCCAAGCTGGAGGAGCGGGTGCTGGACTTCGACCGGCTGGCGGAGCGCGCGGACGACGTGGCGGGCGACGACGTGTTCTGCTGCCTGGGCACCACCCTCCGCACGGCGGGGTCGCGGGAGGCGTTCCGCCGGGTCGACTTCGACTACGTCGCCCGGGTCGCCGGGCTGGCGGCCGCGAACGGCGCGCGGCGCTTCCTGCTGGTCTCGGCGGCGGGGGCGGACGCCGGCTCCCGCGTCTTCTACAACCGCGTGAAGGGCGAGGCGGAGCGGGCGGTGCGCGCGCTCCCCTTCGCCACCGTGGTCCTGCTCCGCCCCTCGCTCCTGCTGGGCGACCGCACGGAGCACCGGCGCTGGGAAGAGGCGGCGAAGCGCGTGATGCCCGCCCTGGGCCCGCTCTTCGTGGGCCCGCTCCGCCGCTGGCGCCCCGTGCAGGCGCGCGACGTGGCCGCCGCCATGGTGCGCCTGGCGGCGTCCGCCGCGCCCGGCGTCCGTGTGGTGGAGTCGGAGGAGATCCCGGCCCTGGCCCGCGCCTGACCTTTCCCCGCACCCGTCCCTCGAATGCAGCCCCAGCCCGATCGACCGCCCTCACCGGAACCGCCCGAGGCATCCGGCGCGCCCGCCCCCCGGGGGCCCGGCGGCTGCGGGCTCACCGGGTGCCTGTACGGCGCCGTGGCGCTGTTCGGCCTCCTTCTCGCAGGGCTGGTGGTCTTCCTGCTGACGCGGGTGTGGACCACGCCCGTCGTCGGCATGCCCTGACGCGCCTCCGAAACCCCGTGCCCGCAAGCGGGTACGACCCCGGACCCCGCCGACCCGCAGAGGAGAGACCATGCCCAGCACGCGCCGACGCCCGCTCGCCCTGGCCATGACCGCGCTGATCGTCCTGCTCGCCGCATGTGGCGGGGCCGCGCGCCGGGGCACGCCCTCCATGCAGGGCGACCCCGACACGCAGACCTCCGTCCGCGTGGAGAACCAGTCGTGGCACGACGTGACCGTCTACGCCCTGCGCGAGACGCAGCGCGTGCGGCTGGGCCAGGTCTCCGCGAACGGCGTCGCCACCTTCCGCATCCCCGACTCCCTGGTCTCGGGCGCCAGCAGCGTGCGCTTCGTGGTGGATCCACTCGGCACCGGGCGCACCGCCAGCAGCTACGAGATCAACGCCGGCCGGGGCGACCAGCTCCGCCTGACGATCCCGAACAACGCGTTCTGACGGCAGGGAGGGAAGGCGGCGGGCCGGTCGCCGGAAACGAGAGGGGAAGGCCGCGGCGGCCTTCCCCTCTCGTCGTCATCCCGCCGGGTGGCTCACCAGCCGCCCCCGCCGCCGCCGCCGCTCCCGCCGCCGCTGCTGCCGGTGCTCGGCCCGAACAGCCACTCCCACAGGCCGCCGCCCGCGGTGTCGCGCGCCTCGGACGCGTGGAGCTCGACCAGGCCGTCGCTCACGTCATTCATCTGGATCTCCGTCTGGGGGGAGGTGGTCACCACGTGCCGGTGGCGCCGCCGCCACCGCCGCTGCCGCCGCCGAAGGTCGTGGTGGGAGTCCCGAAGAGCCACTCCCACAGCCCGCCGCCGGCCGTCTCGCGCGCTTCCTCCGCGGGAAGCTCCGTCAGGCGGGTCTCCGCCGGCACCGTGACGCGGGTCATCCGAACCCGCTCGATCCGCCGCCGCCAGCCGCGGGTCCGAACAGCCAGTCCCACCATCCGCCGCCGTCCGTCGCGCGGGCCTCCGCCGTGGAGAGCTCCGTCGTCCCGCAGGTCTGCGCCGGCGCCGCCACGGGGGTCATCCGGCACCGCTCGATCCGCCGCCGGCCGAGGACCCGAACAGCCACTCCCACAGGCCGCCGCCGTCCGTCGCGCGGGCTTCCTCCGCGGCGAGCTCCGTCAGGCCGGTCTCCGCCGGCACCGCGGACGCCGTCACCAGCTCCCCGATGCGCCGCCGCCGCCCGAGCTGCCGCCGCCGAACGTGGTCGTGGGGGTGCCGAACAGCCACTCCCACAGCCCGCCGCCCGCCGTCTCGCGTGCCTCGGCCGCGTCCAGCTCGACCATACCGTCGTTCATGTGGTTCATCTAGATCTCCGTCTGGGGGAAGGAGGCTACCAGGTGCCGCCGGCGCCGCCGCCGCCGAACGATCCGCCGCCGAAGGTGGTGGTGGTCGTGGGGGTGCCGAACAGCCACTCCCACAGCCCGCCGCCCGCCGTGTCGCGCGCCTGGGAGGCGTCCAGCTCGGTGGTGCCCGTCTGCATGTCGGTCATCTGATGCTCCATCTGGGGGGGGTCGTCACCAGCCGCCGCCTTCGCCGGACACTCCGGACGAGCCGCCGCCGATCGTGGTGCCGCGCGAGGCGCCGAAGGGCCCCTCGCGGCCCGCCGCTGGGAAGCGGCGGCCGAATTGCGTGCGTTCCGTGCCCGGGGCCGGATCAGTAGCTCGCGCCGCCGCCGCCGCCGGCCGTCTGGCCGCTGCCGCCGAAGCTGACCCCGAAGAGCCAGTCCCAAAGGCCGCCGCCGGCGGTCTCGCGCGCCTCGCAGGCGCTCAGCTCCACCACCGCGTCCGCCGCGGGCGCCATCACCAGCTCCCGGTGGCGCCGCCGCCGCCGAACGAGCCGCCGGTCTTGGCGGGCTCGCCGAAGAGCCAGGTCCACAGGCTCCCGCCGGTGGTCTCGGACGCCTGCTCGGCCGTAAGCTCGATCGTGCCCGTCTGCATCTCGGTCATGGTCTCTCCGTGAGGGGAAGGTTACCGGCTACCAGGTACCGCCTGCGCCACCGCCGCCGAAGCCACCGCCGCCGCCGAACTGGAACCCGGTGGCCGGCTCGCCGAAGAGCCAGGTCCACAGGCTCCCGCCGTCCGTCTCGGCCGCCTGCGCGGGGGTCAGCTCCACCAGTCCGTCTCGTGCGTCCGTCATGGTCGTGCTCCTGCTCGGGTCACCGGCTGGGAACCCATGGAACATAGACCCGAAGCACCCATCCGTCAAACATAATCCGACAGTAAAAGTGCCGGGCGGCTTCCGCCCGCCGGAAGGGGCGCTACGGCCCGCGCCGTTCCGCGCCGGTGGTTCGCCGCCCGCCCGCTCGCGATTCAGACCTTCAGGAAGATCCCGCGCCGGTACGGGAGCCACATCAGCCCCGCCCACAACGCCACGAAGCAGAGCGCGAACGCCAGCGACGCCGCGTGCGCCGGGAGCCACGACGCGAACGCGGCCTCGTGGATCCACCCCTTCAGCGTCACCGTTCTGCCGTCCGGCGTGGTCCCTACGCGCACCAGCGTCAGCACGCGGGCGAACAGCCCGGAAAGGAAGAAGGCGGCGATGGAGTTGGTGCCGAACCAGACGAAGGGGCGCGCCCACCCTCTCCGCCCGCGCACGTCCACCACCCAGTAGCAGGCGGCCAGGAAGACGGCCGCCATCCCCCCGGTGAGCAGGACGTACGACGACGTCCAGAGGTTCTTGGAGACGGGGAAGACCGCGCCCCACGCGGCGCCCAGCGCCATCCCCACGTTGCCGGCCAGGAGCAGGACCGCCGTGCGCTCCGCCGCCGGCCGCGCCGACCGCAGCCACCGCCCGGCGAAGGCGCCCAGGAGCACCGTCGCCACGGCGGGCAGGGTGCTCAGCAGCCCCTCCGGGTCCCACGTCCTGGCCGACTTCCACAGGTGGTCGGTCCCCAGCACGGCGCGGTCGACCCACGCGGCCAGGTTGCCGTCCTTCGACGTCACCCGCCCCGCGCCGTGGCCCGGCACCGGGATCCACGACATCGCCGCCCAGTAGCCCACGAGGAGGAGGGCGGCGACGACGGCCTGCGCCCGCTCGGAGAGGAAGAGGACGACGGCCGAGGCCAGGACGAAGCAGACGCCGATGCGCTGCAGGACGCCGGGGATGCGCAGGTGCGCCGGGTCCAGGTCGTACCACGGGAAGGAGGCCAGGACGAGGCCCAGGGCGAAGAGGACCGCCCCCCGCTTCGCCGCCCGCGCCATCGCCCTGCCCCGGGACGTGCCGCGGGCGAGCTGGCCGGGGAACGAGAACGTCATCGCCACGCCCACGATGAACAGGAAGAACGGAAAGATCAGGTCGGTGGGCGTCCACCCGGTCCACTCGGCGTGCGCGAGCGGGTCGTAGACGGCGCTCCACGAGCCCGGGTTGTTGACCAGCAGCATCCCCGCGATGGTGATCCCGCGGAACACGTCCAGCGACAGCAGGCGCTCGCGCCCCGCGCTCCCGCCGGCGGGGCGGACGGGGGCGAGGGCGACGGCCGGGGGCGCACCGGCGACGTCCGTGCGGGTGGGATGCATGCGGCTCGGGCGTGGGGGCGGCGGGGCGGAGGGGACGGCCTGCACCGTAACTCCGGCCCGGCGCCCCCGCAACCCGCCCGTCGCACGAGACGCTTGACCGGCGGGGCCGAGGCCGTTATCGTTCTCTGCAGATAGGGGGAGGGGGTATACGACGGGGCGCCGGACACGGCGAGAAAGCGAGGAGACGATGGCGACGAACCCGGTGGTGGACCCCGTGTGCGGGATGGAGGTCGATCCGGCCTCGGCCGTGCGCCTGGAGCGCGACGGAGAGGTCCACCACTTCTGCTCGGAGGGCTGCCGCGACCGCTTCGCGGCGGAGCCGGAGGTGTTCCTGGCCGCGACCGCCGGCCGGAAGGAGGCGACCCACGCCGCGGCGGCGGGCGAGACGCGGCCGGTGGTCCAGCTCTCCCTGGGGAGCCCCACGCCGCGGCCGCCGGCGGAGGGCGAGGCGGAGCGCGTGGACCTGCCCATCACGGGGATGACCTGCGCCGCCTGCGCCCGCCGCGTGGAGACCCGGCTCTCCCGCGCCCCGGGCGTCCGCCGCGCCGGCGTCAACTTCGCCACGGAGCGCGCGACGGTGGAGTACGACCCCGGCGCCGTGGGCATCCGCGACCTGATCCGCACCGTGCAGGACACCGGCTACGGCACCGCCGGCAGCGCGCGCCTGGAGCTGTCGGTGGATGCTCCGCCAGCCGCCTCCGCCGAGGACGTCGCCTCCCGCCTCCGCGCCCTGCGCGGGGTGATCGAGGCCGAGCTCGCCGGGGGCGAGGCGCGGATCGAGTACCTGCCCGCCTCGACCGACGCGGCCACCCTCCGCCGCGCGGTGGAGGGGCTGGGCCTGCACGTCCGCGACGCCCGCGGCCAGGGCGAGGACGCCGCCGCCGCCGAGGAGGAGGCCCGCGCCGCCGAGCACGCCGACGCGCGGCGCCGCTTCGTCGTGGCCGCCGTTCTCTCGCTCCCGGTGCTGGTCATCGCCATGTCGCACGGGCGCATCGCGTGGCTGGACTTCGCGGGGGTGAACTGGCTGCAGCTCGCGCTCACGGCGCCCGTGGTGCTCTGGGCCGGCGCGCCGTTCTTCCGCGGCGCCTGGGCGGCGTTCCGCCACCGCGCGGCGGACATGAACACGCTGATCGCCGTGGGCACGGGGACCGCGTTCGTGTACTCCGTGGCCGCCACGCTGCGGCCGTCGCTCTTCGCGACGGGCGAGCACGCGGGGATGGAGATGGCGGGCGGAGGCGTGCCGGTCTACTACGAGGCGGCCAGCGCCATCATCGCCCTGATCCTCCTGGGGCGCCTGCTCGAGACCCGCGCCCGTGGCCGGACGGGCGAGGCCATCCGCCGCCTGGTGCAGCTCCAGCCGAAGACCGCCCGCGTCGTGCGCGGCGGCGCGGAGATGGACGTGCCGGTGGAGGAGGTGGTCCCCGGCGACGTGATCGTGGTGCGCCCGGGCGAGAAGGTGCCGGTGGACGGCGAGGTGGTGGACGGCCGCTCGGCGGTGGACGAGTCGATGCTGACCGGCGAGTCGCTCCCGGTGGAGAAGGGCCCCGGCGACGAGGTGTTCGGCGCCACGCTCAACCGCACCGGCTCGTTCCGCTTCGCGGCCACCAAGGTGGGGAAGGACACCGCGCTGCAGCAGATCGTGAAGCTGGTGCAGGACGCGCAGGGCTCCCGCGCGCCGATCGCGCGGCTGGCGGACGTGGTGAGCGGCATCTTCACGCCCATCGTGATCTCGCTGGCGATCCTGGCCTTCGTGGTCTGGTTCGTGGCCGCGCCGCCGGAGACGCGCTTCACGCAGGCGCTGGTGGCGTTCGTGGCGGTGCTCATCATCGCCTGCCCCTGCGCGCTCGGCCTGGCGACTCCGACCGCGATCATGGTGGCGACGGGGCGCGGGGCCGAGGAGGGCGTGCTGATCAAGGGCGGCGAGTCGCTGGAGACGGCGCACCGGATCGACACGGTGGTGCTGGACAAGACGGGCACCATCACCGCCGGCCGGCCCGCGCTCACCGACGTGGCCACGGCGGAGGGGTGGACGGAGGACGACCTGCTGCGGCTGGTCGCCGGCGCGGAGCGCGGGAGCGAGCACCCGCTGGGCGAGGCGATCGTCCGCGCGGCACGGGAGCGGGGGCTGGAGCTGGCGGACGCGGCGGAGTTCGAGGCGGTGGCGGGGCACGGGATCGAGGCGCGGGTGAGCGGGCGCGCCCTGCTGCTGGGGAACGAGCGCCTGATGCGCGAGCGCGGGGTGGAGGTGGAGGCGTGGACGGAGCGCGCCGCGGCCCTGGCGGAGGCCGGGAAGACGCCGATGTACGCCGCGGTGGACGGGGCCGCGGCGGGGCTGCTGGCGGTGGCCGACCCGGTGAAGCCGGAGTCGAAGGCGGCCATCGCGGCGCTGCGCGGGCTGGGGCTGGAGGTGGTGATGATCACCGGCGACAACCGGCGGACGGCGGAGGCGGTGGCGCGGGAGGTGGGGATCGCGCGGGTGCTGGCCGAGGTGCTGCCGGAGGGGAAGTCGGCGGAGGTGAAGCGGCTGCAGGGGGAGGGGCGGAAGGTGGCGATGGTGGGCGATGGGATCAACGACGCCCCCGCGCTGGCGCAGGCGGACCTGGGGATCGCCATCGGCACCGGGACGGACGTGGCCATCGAGGCGTCCGACGTGACGCTGATCCGCGGCGACCTGGGCGGGGTGGTCACGGCGGTGGCCCTCTCCCGCGCCACCATCCGCACGGTGAAGCAGAACCTGTTCTGGGCCTTCGTCTACAACGTGGTGGGGATCCCGCTGGCGGCGGGCGTCTTCTACCCCGTGTTCGGCTGGCTCCTCTCGCCGGTGTTCGCCAGCGTGGCGATGAGCCTGTCGAGCGTGAGCGTGGTCACCAACTCGCTTCGGCTCCGGGGCTTCCGGGCGCCGATGAAGGGAGGCTGAGATGGACGCGGCGGAGATCGGCGTGGTGATCGGCGGCGCGGCCGCCATCGCCTTCGTGCTCTGGTGGTTCTTCGGCGAGCGGCAGGCGGTGCGGGTGGAAGCCGGCGCGGCGGGCGTGCAGGAGGTGAAGGTGACGGTGAAGGGCGGCTACTCCCCCGACACCATCGTGGTGCGGAAGGGCCAGCCGGTGCGGCTCGACTTCTACCGCGACGAGACGTCGAGCTGCAGCGAGCAGGTGGTCATCCCCGACTTCGGCATCGCCCGCGACCTGCCGGCGTTCAGGACGACCTCGGTGGACTTCGTGCCGGAGAAGGCGGGACAGTTCGACTTCACCTGCGGGATGCGGATGATGCGCGGGAAGCTGATCGTGGAGGCGTAGGGGAAGGTGGGCGGATGGGAACGACGGGCGTTCGCCGATCCGGCGGGCGCCCGTCGTGCGTCCACCCCTCACCCCGGCCTATTGCAACAAGGGGAGAGGGGTGCCCAACCGCTTGTGCGCTCCGGCGAGATCACGGGCCCGCATTCCGGGGGCGTGAAGCCGCTCGCAGGAACGGCAATCGTCCCTGCGGGACGCCATCGGTGCGTGGAGGTCGCCGGGAGCGAGCGGCAGGGGCGTATCGGGGGTCGGAGAGGTCGGTCCGCACGGCGTTCCGGGGCGTAAAGCCCCCAGCTAAGAACGGCGATCGTCCCTCCGGGACGACGACCGTGACCAGCGACGGTGCGGGATCAAACCCCGGTGCTCGACCCCCCGAAGCTGCCCGCGGGTGGGCAGGCCCCCGTCGCGTCGGACGGAGGCGCGGACGTGCCGGAAGCAGGACAGCCCGCGCAGGCGGGCTTCGTGTGGTTGTTGCAGCGGTTTCAACCGCCGGGGTGAATCTCCCCGCCCCCCGCTTGCGTCCACCCCCGTCGCGCGAGCACCTTTCGTCGTCCTCCGCGCGCCGCGGCGGGCGCCCCGCGCGGGCCGCACCCCGCCGCGCCTCCGTCCCCACCGATCCCCCTCTCCCGCCCCGCATGTCGCTGATCTCCGCCTTCGGGGGCCGCTGGCTGAACTACGCCTTCGAGACGAGGGGCGGGGACCGGGTGCGGATCGTGGAGCGCCCGGGACGGTGGATGTCGGAGGCGGAGCGGGCGGCGCTGGTGGAGGACCTGCGCACCGTCGTGCGCAACTCGCTGGCGAAGGAGGTGCTGGAGTACGGCGTGGTCACCGGCGACCCGGAGCGCCTCTCGGCGTGCGTGCTGACGGTGGTCTACTCGAAGGAGGACGGCAGGGCGGTCGCGTTCAACGCCCTGAGCATCCTGGAGTGCGAGCTCCGCGGGCGGCCGGTGGAGGTCCTGCACCTGGGCCTGGTGATGGTCGACCCCTCGTACCGCTCGCAGGGCCTCTCCTCCATCCTCTACGGCCTCACCTCGTTCCTGGTCTTCGCGCGCCGGCAGATGCGCCCGCTCTGGATCAGCAACGTCACCCAGGTGCCGGCGATCGTGGGGATGGTCTCGGACGCGTTCGCCAACGTCTTTCCCACCCCGCACGCGGGAGACCGCAGGACGTTCGAGCACCTCTCGCTGGCGCGGCAGATCATGGCGCGGTGGCGGCACGTCTTCGGGGTGGGGCGCGAGGCGGGGTTCGACGAGGCGCGCTTCGTGATCACCGACGCCTACACGGGCGGGTCGGACAACCTGAAGAAGTCGTTCGAGGACGCGCCCAAGCACCGCAACGACGTCTTCAACGAGATGTGCCGCCGCGAGCTGGACTACGCCCGCGGCGACGACTTCCTGCAGCTCGGCCAGTTCACCCTGCACGCGGCGCGCGAGCACTTCACCCGCTTCCGGTCGGAGGTCTCGCCCGTGCGCCTGGGGCTGCAGTTCGGCTTCCTGCTGCTGGAGTCCATGGTGGCGCCCCTCCTCCAGTGGTTCTCCCCCCACCAGCCGATGGGCGACGTGCGCCCGTGGAAGACGCGATGACACACGCCGCCGCGGGGTTCGACTACGCCGAGATGGTCTCGCGCAACGCCGGGTTCCTGACCGGCGCCGAGCAGGCGAAGCTGCGCGCGACGCCCGTCTTCGTTCCCGGCGTGGGGGGGATGGGCGGCGCGGCCGTGCAGGCGCTGGTGCGGGCGGGAGTCGAGACGCTGACGGTGGCGGACATGGACCGCTTCGAGGTCTCCAACCTGAACCGCCAGGTCTTCGCGGACCTGGACAGCGTGGGCCAGGGGAAGGTGGAGGCCACCGTGGAGCGCCTGGGCCGCATCAACCCGGGGCTGCGGCTCACGACGTACGGCCAGGAGTGGACGGAGCGGCTGGACGCGATCCTGGCCGACCACAGGGTGGTGATCAACGGCATGGACGACCTGGCCGCCGGCATCCTGCTCTACCGCAAGGCGCGGGAGCACGGCGCCACGGTCATCGACGCGTACACCTCTCCCCTCCCCTCCGTCACCGTCGTGCGCCCCGGCGACCCGCGTCCCGAGGAGCGGCTGGGCTTCCCGACGCGGGGGAAGCCGCACGACGCGCTGACGGCGGAGGACGTGGACGCCTGCAAGCTGGCGGAGGCCATGTACGTGATGGTGCACTCCTCGTCCGCCGAGCACATCGACCTGGCGATCGCGGGGGAGATGCTGGCGGGGAAGCGCTCGCGGCCGTCGTTCGCGCCCATGGTGATCCTGACCGGCAACCTGATGGCGTTCGAGGCGGTGAAGGCCGTCCTGGGCCGCCCCTCCGGCGTGGACCACCGCGGCGCCTTCTTCGACCCGTGGACGTTCGCCGTCGAGCGCCCGCGCTCCGCCGCCGTGGCCTGGGCGCGCGGCGTGGTGGCGAAGCGGATGGTGCGGAGGCTGGTCGGTGGGTGACGAGGCGGCGCGCGTCGACGCGCTGGTGACGTGGCTGGGGGCCGCGGGAACGCTCTCGTACCTCGTCCACATCCTCCGCGCGCCCACCCGCAGCACCCTGGAGCGTCGCGCCCTCTACCTCCTGGCCGTGCTCGCGTGGCTGCTGGCGGTGCGCGGCTTCGCCTGGCTGCGCCCGGAGAGCCGCCTCCTCGTCACGCTGACCTTCGCCGCGGCGACGCTGCTCCCGCTGACGATGGCGCTGTTCGTGGAGGGGCTGCTCCGCCGCCACCTCCCGCTCTGGCTGAAGGTGCTGGCCGCCGGGAGCAGCGTCGCGTTCTTTCTGCTCAACGCCCTGGGCCTGATGTGGACGAGCGACGCCGTCTCGTTCGCCTTCCCCGCCGCGCTGCTGCTGGTGATGCTCTCCCTGGGCGGGGTGCTGGTGGCGCGCGACCGCTCCTCGCTCTCGCGGGCGGAGAACCAGCTCGTGTCGGGGTGCCTGATCGCCGTCCTCGTCTGCCTTCCGCTGGCGGCGACGGACTTCCGCACGCACGTCGGGTGGCCGGCGCAGCGCTGGGGCGCGGTGGGGGTGCTGCTCTTCCTCTCCGCGCTCTCGCGCATGGCGCACCTGCGCGAGGGCGGCTCGTGGGCGTGGGAGGAGGGGCCGTGGCTCCTGGCCAAGTCGGCCCTGCTGGCCGGCACCGTCTGGTTCCTGGCCGGGACCGGGGGCACGGCGGAGCCGGAGCGGGTCCTGCCCGTCGCGGTCGCCGTGGTCCTGCTCCTCGCGCTCTGGGAGCGGCTGCGCTCCCTGGCGGCGCTGGAGCGCGGGCGGGGGCTGCTGCGCTGGCTGGCGAACGCCCCCGGCTCGCTGGACGCCTTCGTCCGCGCGCTGCACGACTACCCGCTCACCGAGCACCACCTGCTCGCCGGGCCAGCGGAGCTGGCGGGGTACCGCGAGGACGCGCTGGTCCGCCTCTTCGCGGGCTCCCGCGTCTGCTCGGCCGCGAAGCTGCGGCGGCTGCGGGAGACGGGCTCGGCGGAGGAGCTGGACGCGGCGGAGCAGATGATCGACCTCCTGGGCCGCCACGAGATGACGCACGCCTGCGTGCTGGGGACGGAGCCGCTGCGCCTCCTCCTCGTCTCCCTTCCCGAGATCAGCCACGCCCGCGACACGGAGCTGGAGCTGGAGGTGATCCAGCGGCAGGGCTCGCTCGCGCTGGCCGCCGGGGGCGCGCGATGATCGAGATCCGCGAGGATGACCTGCGCGCCTTCTTCGACGTCCCCTTCCTCGTCTATCCCCCGGACTCGCCGTACGTCTCCCCGCTGCGCGCCGACCTGGAGCGCTTCCTTCGCGCGGACGTCAACCCGCTCTGGAAGCACGCCGGCGCGCGCCGCGTCCTCACCGCCCACCGCGGCGGCCGGCCCGTCGGCCGCATCGTGGCGCACGTGCACCGCAGGTCGAACCAGGTCCACGGCTGGAAGCGCGGGAGCTTCGGCTTCTTCGACTGCGCGGACGACCTGGACGTCGCCCGCGCGCTGCTGGGCGAGGCGGAGGCGTTCGCGCGCGCGCAGGGGTGCGACCACGTGCTGGGCTCGTTCAACCTGACCGCCATGCAGCAGGCGGGGATCCTGACGGAGGGGTTCCGGGAGCCGCCGTACACCGACCAGCACTGGAACCCCCCGCACGTGCCGCGGCTGCTGGAGGCCTGCGGGTACCGGGCGGAGTTCCCCATGACCACCTTCGAGCTGGACCTCCGCGCGACCGACGCGGACGCGCTCCTCAACGAGAAGGCGCGGGCGAGGCTGACGGACCCGGCGCTCCGCTGGGCCACGCTGCGGTCCAGGGACTTCCCCGGCGTGCTGGAGCAGATCCGCGCCGTGCTGAACGACGGCTTCCGCCACAACCCCATGTTCGTGCCCCTCACGCCGGAGGAGATGGAGTTCCAGGCGAAGGACATGGCGCTGATCCTGGACCCGCGCATCACCGCGCTGGTCCACGACGCGGAGGGGCCGGCCGGCACCGTGGTCTGCATCCCCGACCTCAACCCGTTCCTCCGCTCCACGCGGTCTCGGATCGGCCTCCTGACGCCGCTCCACTATTTCCGTCATCGCCTGAAGCGGCGGAGGGCGGTCATCATCTTCTACTCCGTCGCCCAGCGGGCGCAGGGGCGCGGGCTCAACGCCGCCATGCTCCATCGCGTCGTCTCCGCGCTCAAGGCGCACGGGTACACGCACCTGGGCATCACCTGGATCGCGGACGTGAACGGCGCCTCGCTGCGGCAGATGGACAAGGCCGGCGCGCGCGCCCTGCACCGCCTGCACCTGTACCGGAAGGAGCTGGCCGCGTGAGGCTGCCCACCGCGGACGAGTGGACGGCCATGGTGGCCGAGGCGGCCCGCGCGCCGAGCGTGCACAACGTGCAGCCCGCCCGCTGGGGCTTCCCGGAGGGCGGGCGCGTCGTGCTCTTCCGCGCCGTGGGGCGCTCGCTCCCGGTCGCGGATCCCGGCGGCCACGACGTGCGCGTCTCGCTGGGCGCCGCGTGGGAGGGGATGGCGATCGCCCTCTCCCGGCGCGGGTGGACGCTCTCGGAGCCGGTGGCGGCGGCGGGCGACGTGCCCGACGCGCCGGGATGCGACGCGGTGCTGGAGGGGTGGATCGGGGAGGGGGCGGCGGAGGACGATCTCGCCCCTTGCGTCGACGCCCGGCGCTCCTGGCGCGGGCGCTTCGCGGCGACGTCGGAGGCGGACGTCGCGCGGCTGCGGGACGCGGCGGGGGAGGACGGGACCGTGGTGAGCGGCGATGCGGCGCTGCGCGCGGTGGCGCGGGCGTACGACGGGGCCGCCTGGTCGTTCGTGCGGGAGCCCGCGTACCAGGCGGAGCTGTGGCGGTGGATGCGCTTCTCGCCCGCGCACCCGGACTGGGGGCGCGACGGGCTGAACGCGGAGTGCATGGCGCTCTCCGGCGTGGAGCGGCGGATGGGGAGCCTGCTGATGCGGCCGCGCGTCTTCCAGCCGCTGCGCCGGGTCGGCGTCGCGAAGGCGCTGGTGTCCGAGGCGGCGCAGACGCGGAGCGCCGGCGCCGTCCTCCTCTTCACCCCCCCACGCGCGGCGGACGACTACGCGGTGGGCCGCCTCTTCTACCGGCTGTGGCTGCGGGTCGCCCGCGCCGGGCTGGGCGCCGTGCCCATGTCCGCCCTCTCCGACCAACCGGAGGCGCGGGCGCGCATCGAGCGCGAGCACGGCGTGCCGGCGGGCCGGCGCCTGGCGAACGTCCTGCGCGTCGGCCGCGTGCCCGGCGAGGCGCCGCGGAGCCCGCGGCTGCCGGTGGGAGAGGTGCTGGTCTGACCCGGGGGGCGCCGTCGTCCGCCGCTGGACGTGGGACGGCGCCGCGGGACGACCCGCTCGGGATCTCGGAGGGAAAAGAAGCGGAGGACGCGGAGACCTGCTCCGCGTCCTCCGTCTTCGCATCGTTCCACCTGGCCCCCGGCCGAGACTCCGACGCGCGGCCTCCACCGCTCAGGTGCGAGCGGTCATGATCACGCCCACCCCGTGCTCCCGCCGGGAGGGATCGCCCGTCCCACGACGCCACGCGGCGTCACCCCGGCCGCCGCTCGAATCGCAGGTTGTGGACGCGCGGCGTGGAGACGTCGAAGCCGGCCACGCGCCCCCGGGCGTCTCGCCGGAAGAGGACAGCACGTACTCGTGGTCGCTGAACGCGGCGCGACCCACCGGACATCGCCGCACGAGCAGCCCCGTTCGAGGCCCTGCGGAGCCCGGGGCTGGTGGGGGGGAAAGCTGGTGCAAGGTCAGCGTCGACGCTGCCACCGCCTCGGGTTCTGGCGCCAGTGCATGCAGCCGATCACAACCAGGCAGTCCTGCCTGACGGTGTAGAGGAGGCTGTACGGGAAGTCGTGGAGGAGAGCGCGCCGCTTGTCGGCGTAGAGGACCGGGAACAGAAGCGGCGACCGCACGACCGATGCGAGCACCTCGTCCACGTCAGCCAGGAACCGCGTAGCGAGCGCCGCATCGCGATCCCCGTACCACCTTGCCGCTTTCCGGATGTCTGCAGCGCTTCATCGCGAATGACGAGATCCACTACGCCCCGAACTCCTCCCGCAGACGCTGGCGTGCCACAGCCCAGGGGATGGACGTGCTCGGGTCCGCGTCGTGCTCGGCGAGCCGCCGGTCCAGCTCGGCCCGAACCTCTTCGGAGAGCATGGGCACGCGCTCTTCGCGAGCCACGCTCTCGAGAAGGTCTTCCGCGATCTGGATGCGCTCGTCGGCACTCAGCTTGAGCAGCTCGGCGATGTCGTAGTTAGCCATAGGTCAACGGTGATCCAGTCGCGACCGCGGAGCAAGCGGGCGCTTCCCATCTCCGGCGCGTCACCCCGGCCGCCGCTCGAACCGCAGGTTGTGGACGCGCGGCGTGGAGACGTCGAACCCCGCGAGGCGACCCCGGGCGTCTCGCCGGAAGAGGACCAGCACGTACTCGTGGTCGCTGAACGCGTCGAGTCCGGCGGGGCGCAGCAGGCCCACGGGCACGCGCCCGGACGCGGCCCGCACGCGCAGCCCGTCCCCGTCCCGCGCGAGCGTCCACGACGTGCCCAGCTCCTCGCTCGCGTATCGTCCGGCGTACGCCTCCATCTGCGCGGCGGAGGGGGTGACCGGGTCGATGGCGTGCAGGACCAGCGGCGTGCGCGTGCCGTCCCAGCGCTCCTCCACCGTCCCGGCGGCGCCGTCCGCGCCGGGGCGCACGACCAGGGTCAGCGGCAGCCCCCGGGCGCGGAAGCGGCCGGGGGCGAGCGGCGCGAGGTCGTGCCAGGTGATCCACTGCCGCATCTGCAGCTTGCCGTCGTGGAAGCGCAGCGGGCGGAGGGCGGGCACCTGGCGGTTCACGTAGAGCGTGGCCAGCCTCCGCAGCTCCGCGGCCGACGGCGCCGGCGGAGGCGCCCCCCGACGCGGCTCCGCGCGGGCGATGGCGTCGGCCAGGACGATGTCCGTCACCGCCTCCGCCAGCCCGTTGGGCTCGGCGAGCTGGTACACGTTGCACTGCACCAGCACGGACGTGCGCTGGTCGGGGTAGCGCATGAACTGCGAGCGGTAGCCGCCGGACAGGCCGCCGTGCCACTGGCGCCGGAGCCCGCGGTACGGCTCGGTGTGCAGCGCCATGGCGTAGGGGATCGTCTCTCCGCTCGCCAGGCGACCCTCCGTGGTCATCATCCGGATCACCTCCGCCCCGCCCACCCGCGCCTCGTAGAAGTTCCGGTCCCACCGGGCCAGGTCCAGCGCCGTCACCGGGAACCCTCCGCGCTGGCCGATGGGGCGGAACCCGCCGCCCTGGCGAGCCGCGTAGCCCTGCACCATGCGGCGCCGGAGCGTGGCCGCGTCCATCTCCACCCCCATCGTGGTCATCCCCAGCGGCTTGTAGATGCGCTCGGCCGCGAAGCGCGCCCACGGCCCGCCGGTCACGCGCTCCACCACCTCCTCCAGCAGCCCGTAACCCGTGTCGTCGTAGACGTGCCGGGTCCCGGGCGGGAAGCTGAGCCCCCTGAGCGTGGAGGGGTGCAGGTCGCGGCGGCCGGAGAGCCACTGCGCGTCCCAGTCGCGCACGCCGCTGGTGTGGTGCACCAGGTGGCGCAGGGTGACGGGGGCGCCGTAGTCCGGCAGGTGGGGCAGGTGCCGGTGGACCGGGTCGTCCAGGGAGAGCCGCCCCTCGGCGGCGAGCAGCGCCACGGTGAAGGCCAGGAACTGCTTGGCCATGGAGGCGCCGTCGAACACGCTGGCGGTGGTGAGCGGCGTGCCGGCCGCCAGGTCCCCCGAGCCGTAGCCGCGGCTGAAGACGATGTCGCCCGCGCGCATGACGGTGGCCACGCACCCGGGCGAGCCCGGCCGGTCGAAGCGCGCGAACACCGAGTCGATGCGCGCCCGCGTCCGCGCCGAGTCCGGGCCGAGCAGCGGGTCGGGCGCGGGCGGCGCCGGGGCGGCGGACGAGGACGCCACGCGCGCCGCTGCGGCCTTCGACGGACGCGGATCCGCGTCCGCGGAGCCGCAGGCGGCCAGCAGCACACAACCGGCTTGAGCGAGCGTCGTCCGAAGAACGTTGGTCATCCGTGAACCGAGAGCGTGGGCGAGGCTTCCCGTCGCCGCGTCACCGCAATCGGCACGCCGCGCTCCGCCGGACCTCTCACCGGCGCGAATACCACCGGCGTGGGTTCTGGCGCCAGTGGACGAACGCAACAACGACGACAGCGTCATCTTCTTCCAGCGAGAAGATGACGCTGTACGAAAAGCGTCGGAGGAGCGCGCGGCGGCGGTTGTCCCGAACGATCGGGTATGCGAGCGGCGTCCGGAGGATCGCCGGCGAGCGTCATCTCCAGGGCTCGGATGAACCGGCCCCTGGCTCCGTCGCCCTGCCCGCCGTACCATTCGATCGCCGCGTCGATCTCCTCCTCCGCCGCCGCACGAATGACGAGAGCCCGGCTCACTCCCCGTATTTCTGCCGGATTCGCTCCCGGACCACGGACCACGGGATTGATGACGAGGGGTCGGCCCGGTGCTCCGCGAGCCGCCGCGCGTGCTCAGCGTGCTGCTCCTCGCTGAGCGGAAACTCGGGATTTTCGATCGCGACGCTCTCTACCAAGTCCTCGGCGAGCTGGAGGCGCTCGTCAGGGCTCAGCTTGAGCAGCTCGGAAAAATCGTACATAGCCATGGCGACAACGCTAATTCGCGGTTACCTAGAGATCAAGTCTCTACCTGGCGAAGGTCCGACGCCTGCGAAGTACGCACGACCGCGGGAACCCGTCCCATCCACGTAACCGCGAGGAACGATGCTCTCACCACCGCACGAAGGCGCCGGGCGCCTGCCCGGCTACGACCTCTCGCAGCCCACGGAGGCGGACGCCCGCGCCGCGCTTCAGCGCGTGTTCGGCGCGGAGCGGGGCGGCGACTCGTGGGCGCAGGCCTGCCGGGACGCCGGCATGGTGGTGGGCCGCGTGGACACCGCCGAGAAGCTGCAGCGCGCCAACGGGTCGCTCGCCGCGCAGGGCGGCCCGGCGGCCGTGATCGCCCGCTCCATCGAGATCCGCATGCGCACCTACGCACGACTCGCGGCCCGCGCCGCCACCACGCCGGCCGGAGGAGCCCGATGAGCCGCCCCGACCCCCTCCACGACGCCGCGCGGCTGCAGGAGATCGCCGACCTGGACCTCCTGTCGCCGGACGTCGACCCCATCCTGCAGGAGGTGGCCGAGCGCGCGGCCTCCTCCCTGGGCCTTCCCGTCTCGCTGGTGAGCGTGGTGCTGGACGAGGCGCTGCACGTGGCCGGCTCGTACGGCATCGACGGGCTGTGGCTAGGCGAGACGCGCGGGCACCCGGTGGAGTGGTCGTTCTGCGCCACCTCCGTCCGCACGCGCGACGCGTTCGTGGTGGAGAACGCGCCCGAGCACCCGTACCACCGCACCAACCCGCTGGTGACGCAGGACGGCGTGCGGTGCTACGCCGGCGTGCCGCTCATCTCCTCGCGCGGGCACGTGCTGGGGAACCTGTGCGTGGTGGGGCTGGAGGAGAGGACCTTCACGGCGGAGGAGCTGGGCTCGCTGCGCGTGCTGGCTGCGGAGGCCGTGCGGCGCATCGAGGAGCGGCGGGGCTGAACCCCACCCGCCGCAGACGGAAGCGCGTCCCGGCGAAGGTGGCCGGGACGCGCCTCCGCCGTTCAGGAGCGGTCGGGCCCCGGTAGGCCCGGGGGGCGACGGGACGCGGACTCCGGCAGGGCGGGATGGTCGGGCGGACGGCGCCTGGACCACGCCGCGCGCAGGAACATCCGGGAGAGGTACACGCCGGGCACCGACATCAGCACCAGCGGCAGCTCGTCGAGGAACGACCCGGCTCCCGTGAGCGCGCCCAGCCCGGCCAGGCAGAGGAGGAGCGAGGCGACGGCGAAGCCCACCCCCAGCACCCCCGCGGCGATGCGCGCCGGCAACCGCAGCGGCGTGCGCGTCTCCCCGTCGGCCGCAGGAAGGGCGGTGGGGGAGAGAGCGTCGAGGATCCCGTCGTCCGAGACGCCGGAGGCCGGCCGCGTCGCCAGGGCGAACGCCCGCTCGCGCTCCAGCCGCGCGCGCTCCGGCGCTTCCGCGTCCGCGCTCCGACGTGGCGCATCGGGCGCATCGTCCAGCGCCCTCCGACGCGTCTCCCCCGGCTCCGGCTCCATCGTCAGAGGCCCTTCAGGTACTCGATCAGCGCCCGCTTCTCCTCGTCCGTCATCCCCTGGAAGGGCCGCTCGTGGCCCGCGTTGCCCAGACCGGGACGCGAGGTGTCGTACGTCTCGGGGGTGGACCAGGGCTGGTAGCCGGCGGGGTAGCGCCGCACGCCGTCCGCCGCGTCCCGCCCCGCGATGCCCATGCGGGCGAAGTCCAGCCGGTGGCCGCCCACCAGGAACCGGGCGGGTCGCTCGGCGGGCGTCATCAGGTCCCGGAGCGTGGGAACGGAGCCGTTGTGCAGGTACGGCGCCGTCGCCCACACCCCGGAGAGGAGCGGCGCCACGTACCCCCCCGTCCGGCGCACCGCTACGTGCCGCCGGTATGCCGTCGCCCCCACGCGCGCGATCAGGGCGGAGTCGATCGCCTGCCAGCGCGCCGGGTCCGTCCCCATCCGCTCCTGCGGAACGAGCGCGTTGGGGAAGCGAATCGGCGTACGGGGCCGCGTGGAGTCGTCGTACTCCCCGTGGCAGCTCGTGCAGCGGGCGGCGAAGAGGTCACCGCCGCGCTTCGCCAGCGCCTCGTCCACCGGCCCGGGGAACGGCGGCGGGGCATAGTCGCGGTCCAGCCACGCCATCACCTGGCGCACGCGGGGGATGGCACGCTCCGCCTGGTCCGGGTGCATGCCCATGGTGGGCACGGTGAAGAAGGCGACGATGTCCGCCAGCGCGTCGCGGTGCTCGTCGGTGGAGGGGACGGCGCGCGGGTGGAAGGGGTCGCCGGCGGGCGGCGAGAAGGTGCCGTCGTACAGCAGCGAGGAGCGCAGGGAGCGCCCGCCCAGCTCGGGGATGGAGGTGAAGCCGGCCTCCGACGGCACCCGCGCCTCGCCGATCAGCCCCATCTGCTGCTTCAGCGAGGCGACGCCGTTCGTCCGTCCCGCGCCGCCGTTGGAGAAGGGCGACGGCGCGTCGAGCCCCGCCGCCAGCACGCCCATCCGCTTGCGCACGCGGGGCAGGAGGAGACGGCGGAGGGTGAAGCGCTCGCCGCGCGACATCTCCGGGAAGAGCGCCTCGGTCCGGCGGCGGAGCGCGTCGGGGTCGCGCATCCCGGCCCTGAGGCCCGCGTAGACGGCCTGCGTGTACGCCTCCAGGTCCAGCGAGGTGTTGGGGAGGCCGAGCCACGCCTCGCCCGTGGGGTTCCCCTCGCGGTCGTACGTCGTGCCGGCGTGGCACGCCGCGCAGCCCAGGGTGGCGGCGTCGATGCGGACGAACGGCAGCGGCCCCGACACCGTGCCGCTCACCATCCCCAGCGGGCGGTCCAAGCGCGGGAGGGCCACGCCCCGCCAGTTGCCGATGCGCTCCGGCGTCAGGAAGCCGAACGAGCGGAAGATGCGCGGCAGGTCCCCCCGCCCGAGGGCCCGTCCCTCCGCGCGCTCGCGCTCCATCAGCAGCGCCGCGGCGACGACCTTGTACGGCAGCGCGTTCGTCTCCAGCGTGCGCCCCGTCAGCCCGCCGAAGTCGTCGAAGACGAAGCGCGCCATCCCTTCCGCGGCGGAGGGCAGCGCCACCGCCTCCAGCTCCGCCATGCGCGCGGAGCGCCCCCGCGGCGTGCACGCGGCGGAGACGAGGAGGAGCGCGGCGGTGAGGAGGCGGAGCGCGGCGGTGAGGAGGCGGACGGAGCGGGAGGCGGGCATTCGGTGCGGGTGCGTGGGTGGAGAGCGGCGCACCGAAGGGTAATGGGACGGGCGGCGGCGTCCAAGGGGCGAAGTAGAAGGTGGGCGGACGGTGGAAGCGGCAGCGCTGTGGAATGGTGCGCGGCCGGCGCGCCGAGCCTTTCGTCCGCCCGAGAACACCGCCGCCCCGCACCCCTGCAGCCGATCGCCAGGGCCGGCCAGCGCGGGGCGGTGCTCGGCCGCTAGGAGGCGGGAGGCCGTTGCCCGGGCGGGAGGGGTCCGGCTACGACCTTTCAGACGGGCCGGCAGACGCAGACCTGACGCATGCTGCTGCTCTGGAACGGCTCGTGGGGGAAGCTTCCGTAGCGGGCCTCCAGCCGGAAGCCACCTGCCGCGACCAGCAGTGGCAGCTCCTGGGGGAAGATGCTGCGCACCGCCAGCGGTGCGCTCCAGAAGTCCGGCTCCTCGGGCGTGGAGAAGTACCAGATCCCGTGGTTCACCTGCGAGGCTGCATCGTAGTTGCTCTCGGCTTCGACCGTGATCCGACCGCGTGTGGGATGCTGAAGCTGCATCATCGGGAATCGCTGCCCCGCCGGGCGGGCGAGCAGCCCGACCGTCGGGTTGAAGACGTCGAAGAGAAAGACGCCCCCCGGCTGCAGCCCTGGTCGGGCTGCTGCAACCGCCTCGGCAGTCCTCGCTCCTTCTCGCGTTCCACCGGACAACCGGCCCCGCGGCATCATCGCCGCGGAGCCGCTCTCGTCCGCCGATCCGCCGTCGCCCGGGCCTCGGAGCTCGCGGCCGGAGAGCAGACGCACGATCGCCGTGCCGCGGTTCAGTCGCGCGCCGGGATGGTGATGCCCACGGTGAACAGCAGACGTGCATCGCGCTCGGTGAAGCCGTCCTGGACGCCGAATCCGCCCTCCGCCACGGAATAGCGGCGCTCTACGAGGGAGAACGTCACGCCCAGCGCCAGTCCCGGCTCATCACCGCCGCCAAGCGCGAGGGCCCCGCCCCCGGATAAGAGATAGCCGCCATCCCCGCGGACGCGCTGCAGCCACTCCTCCGCGTCGGCCGGCTGCGTGGGGTCGGTGGGGTCCGCGGCATCCCAGCGGCCGGATGCCTCGCCGCCCGAGGCGCCGACGAATTCCCACGGCGCACCCGGCGGGTACCACGCCGCGATGGCGTGCACCCGCACCGGCCCGTCCATCAGCGCGAACGACGACGCGGGCGCGAACCGCACCTCGCCGATCCGGCCCCACTGCGCGTGGCTGCCGTCCGCGTGCTGGACGCGCAGCCGCGGACCGATCCCCGCCTCGAGCATGGGCCCGACGGTGAGCATGACCGGCGCGTCGAGGCCCAGGGCACCGGCGAGGTTGAGCCCGCTGTGGTAGCGCGTCGTGACCGAGAACGTCCGGTCCGCCGTGACCTCCGGCGTCACTTCGCCGGAGGCTCCGAAGTCGAACTGCACCGTCGCGTGGAGCCCCACCCACTGGCCGCGCTTCAGCAGCAGCGGGCGCACGCCCCAGCCAGGCAGCTCCACCGGTCCGGAGACGCCGTCGAGCCCTTCGAAGAGCGTTGTTTCGTAGCGCTGCCCGGACGGCGACGTGATCCCGAGCTCGAAGTGGGCCTGCTGGTCGGCGTGCTGCGGCGCGGCACCCATCAGGGCAAGCAGCCGCATACCGACGCTCGTCTGCGCATGGACGAGGGTGGGAGCGAGCACGAGAAGGGATACCAGCGCGACGCGTAGCATGGAGTGAGGTATCATGACGAGGCAGGGGCGGGGACGAACGGCGAGAGCTGCGACGGGAAGCGGCGGCATATGCAACGTAGCCCGGTAGGCCGCCGTGGAGCAATACCGTTCGTGGATGCGCCGCGCGCGAGGTGCCCTCCAGAGACGGCACCCCGGTGCACGTTTGCTGGATAAGCGACCGGCCCTGCGGCATCTCGCTGCGGGGCCGGTTCTGGAACGAGCCTCCCCATCGCTCGGCCGCCGTGCGCGTGCGCGGCGGCGGGCTGGCGGATGGGCGCGGCGCGGGCTGAGCCTTTGAGGATCGTCTCGCCGATTGGCCCTGGTGGTGCGATCTCGCCTGGGCACGCCTCCCTGCCGTTGAAGATAGTGCGGCAGCGCCACACGTCCTCGCGAGCGTGCAAGGGCCTCTGAGTCGCCTAACAACCACGCTCAGGCGCGTGCGGCTGCTGGTGATCTACTCCAGAACGATGCTCGGCCGCACGTCGCCTGCAGTGATGGGATGGACTCCTCCCGTACAAGGTAGCAAGCTACCCCTGGTACGAGACGCCAATCACGGATCGTGGTGAAAGGAGCCCATCCCATGAGCAACGTAACCATCGCCGTCGACACCGCCGAGAACGTCTTCGAGATCGCCGTCTCCGCGGCCGCGGGGCGCATTCAGGAGCGCAGGCGCATGACCCGCCACCAGTTCGCGGAGAGAGCATCGCACACATGGCAGAGCGGTCGGACCGCCGCCGGGGTAAAGCCGTTAACAAGCACGTGCCTTCGAGGCCGCTGCAGCGATCGGCACCCGGCGCGCGAATCCATGTTGGCCCGGAGCCGAGAGGCTCCACTCCAGAGGCCGTATCTACGACTGCAGCCCGTCCCCTCCCGCGTGCGAGACTGTCCGAAAACCGGGGTGGCCGAGTAGATTTTCTGAGAGGGGATCACCGACGAAGGGGCCGCCGACCGAGGATCGAGCATGCCGTACGTCACGGGAGTGTCGCGGGAGCAGCAGGTACTCTTCCCGGAGTCGCT